>CAIVRI010000064.1 GCA_903908265.1 uncultured Pseudomonadota bacterium | reverse complement strand
TTTACAGCGTGGTGAGGTGGAGGTGGCGCTGTCGTGGCTCGATAACGCGATGGCAGCCGACAGTAAGGGTGCCCGTCTGATCAATGTCGCGCAAATTTTCTCAGGGTCCGGGCAGCAGTTGATCTGCCGATTCAGTGCCGGTATTCATTCGCTCGCGGATGTTGCTGGTAAAAAAGTGGGCATCAGCTGGCCTGGCGATCGAGTCACTGTGTCCGCGATGCTGCGCGCTGCCGGCGTGGACGCTGCGGGCGTCACGTGGGTGAAGCGATCCGCGCATGGCGAAGACTTGGTGGATGGAACGGTGCCGTGTATTTCGGGTGTCAGTTATAACGAGCCTTGGTGGGTCGTCGATGCCGGCGTGCCGGAGATGGACCTAGTGACCTTTTCACCGGGGGACTATGGCCTTGCGCATGTCGAAGAAGGTCTTTACGTTCGTGAGCAATCGCTGGAGTCTCCAGAGTTCCGGAATGCGCTCGTGAAATTATTGCGCGCCGTGAAACGCGGATGGGCTTATGCGAAGGCAGAGCCTGTGCCTACCTCCAATATCGTTCGTCTGTTTGGCAGTGATCCGTCAAAAAATTCCAGCTTCCCAAAAGCGATGCTCGACAGTGTCATTCCATTGCTGCCAGATAATTTCGACAACTTCGGCGTATTAGATATTGATGCCTACGATAGGATGGTAGCTGCGCTGCCCTATTCGCAGAGCGTGCGCGTCAAGCGTTCGCCGCTTTGGACGCACTCGGTGATACGCCAGCTTAGGGCGAGCGAACAGTCGGCCACTGTGTTGACCGACGCAACACAGCAATACCTGCGCATGACGGTCGGATCGACGCTTTTTCTGGTGTTCGTCTACGCGGGCATCTGGATCTTCGCGTTTGCAGGCGGGCTGATGGGCATTGAGGCAGGCTACAATTTGATCGGCAGGATCGCGTTGGGAGCCCTCAGTTGTATGGGTGGTGGTGTGTTGCGGGATCTCCTCCTTGGGGGCGATCGCTTGCCGTTTCCGTGGTTGGCCAGTCCGGGCCTGCCGATCGGCGTGCTGGCGGTGGTGCTGATGGCCAGCCTGTGGGCGGCGCTGCTCTCGGAAAAAACGGCCAGTCCCGCATTCCAAGTCACGAAGCGCACCGCCGAGACCGTCGGTTATGCGGCGCTGTCGGTCTTGGGAGCGGTGGCGCCGCTCGCCATGGGATTGCCCTGGCTATGGGCGCCGTTCTGTGCATGGCTGACCTGCTCTGGCGGTGGCGTGTTGCGCGACATTCTAACGGGCCGAGAGCCGCGGTCCTTTCGAGCCAAGTTGTTTGACGAAGCGGCCATCGTCGGGGGTGTCTGGCTGGTGGCTTTTTTGGTGTTCTCGAATCACTTCGAACACAACCGGTGGCTGGTCACAGTGGGTTTGGTGACCACGGGTCTCTTGGTAGGTGCGTTACGCCAGTATTGGGGTCGCCGCGAGGTCTGGTATCCGAACTGGCTGCACCATCGCTAGGCAGGCGGTGTAGGGCCCAAATGGGCGTGTAGCGGGCCCCTCCCGGTATAGGCCGCCAGAAGATGCCGCAGGGGGCCTATCTGTCTCTACAATCAGTCCCCTGTTGCTCTGTGAGCTTGTGAGGCTATCCGATGGTTCTACGTTTGCCTTGGCAGGGGATGCGCCTGCTCTTGCTGCTGGGTGTGGCCGCCGTGGTCGCGGCCGCACCGGTGTCTGGGGTCGTGGACCCGCTGGTGCTGGGTCAGGTCCGTGATGCCGCGATGCAAGATGTCTGGGCGTACCCGCAGTTGGCGGCGCTCACCGATCGGATCGGTCCGCGCCTGTCCGGATCGGTGGGTTTGGAAGTGGCCGTGCAGCAGGTGGCAGAGGCGCTGCGCGGTGTGGGCGCAACGGTCACGTTGCAGCCGGTCAAGGTGCCGCACTGGGTGCGCGGCGTCGAGCGAGCGGAACTGGTGGACTACGTGGGTAGGCCCAAGAGCCTGACGCAATCGCTGCATTTGGTGGCGTTGGGCGATTCGGGGGCCACGCCGGCTGACGGGTTGACCGCACCGGTGGTGGTTGTGCATAGCGTCGAGGAGCTCGCCACGCGGGACGTGCAGGGTCGCATCGTGCTGATCAATATGCCGTTCGATCAGCGCTTGGCAGACAATGGCTATGCGGGGGACGCCTACGGGCAGGCGGGCGAAGAACGATTCGTCGGTCCGATGACGGCGTCCAAGCGCGGTGCGCTGGCCACCTTGGTGCGCTCGGTGGGCGATGCCCAATTTCGCCTCCCCCATACCGGGGTGACTGCGTGGGAAAAAGACCAGCAACCGATGCCGGCCGCGGCCTTGGCCGCCGAAGATGCGGACCTGATCGATCGCTTGGCTGCGGCGGGGCCGGTGCGTCTGCACCTGGTCTTGACGCCCCAACATCTGCCGGATGCCGAAAGCTATAACGTGGTCGCCGATTGGGTCGGGCGGGAACGACCTGACGAGGTGGTGGTGGTCGGTGGTCATTTGGATTCGTGGGACCTCGGGACGGGCGCGATCGACGACGGGGCTGGCGTCATGGCTGCCGCCGGTGTCATCGAGACCCTAGCCCGGTTAGGCCTGCATCCCCGTCGGAGCATTCGCTTTGTGGCCTTTACGAACGAGGAAAATGGCGGCCGTGGCGGCAAAGCGTATGCCGAGGCGGCTGCGAAAGCGGGCGTGCAGCACGTGGCCGCCATTGAATGCGATATGGGGGCCGGCCGTGCGCTGGGTATACAGGCCGCGGTGACGCCGGCGGCGATGGCCCGCTTGAAGGCCGTCGTCACAGCGTTGCAGCCGATTGGTGCGACGGTGCTGCTGCGGCGCGAAGGTGTTGTCGGTGCAGATATCCGCCCACTGCAATTGGCTGGTGCACCCGGCTTTGCGCCGGTGCTGGATGGCCGTCACTACTTCGATTACCACCACACGGCAGCGGACACGCTCGACAAGGTCAACCCCGAGAATTTGCGCTCCGAGATCGCCGTGATGGCGGTGTTGGCGTACTTTCTGGCCGAGACGCCCGATCCCTTGCCACGCGCGCGCGTGCAGGATGAGGAGTAGAACGGGTGCCGACTTCTAGCACTACGCATGTCGGACGCGGGTATCTGATTTTCGTCTTTTCACTGGCCTTTTTGCCCGTGATGGATGCGCTGGCGAAGTTGTTGTCGACGCGGTTACCGGTGCTGGAAATTGTGTGGGCGCGGCACATTGTTTATGCAGCGGCTGTGGTGCCTCTGGCGCTGTGGCAGGGCGGGTGGCAGGGCCTGCAGACGCGCCACCCGTTTTGGCAGTTGGCGCGCGGGCTGTGCATGTGTCTGGCGTCCGGTTGTTTTTTTATGGCTGTTTCGCGGATGCCGGTGGCCGATGCGATGGCGATCTTTCTATGCTATCCGGCCATTTTATTGCCGCTGACGGTCATTGTGCTGGGTGAGCGCCCGAGTGCGCGGCAGTGGTCAATGGTGGCTTGTGGTTTTGTGGGCGCGCTGATCGTCATCCGGCCGACCTTCCATGGACTGGCCGATGGTGCGATCTTCGCGGTGGGCTCGGCCGTGTTGTATCCCTTATCCCTGATGGCCACGCGGCGCTTGGCCGATGAATCCTCGCCGCTGATTACCACGGCGCTGTCGGCACTGATTGGAGCGATCGGTTATTCGGTGGTCGTCCCGCAGGTCTTTATGATTCCCGCACGCGGCGATCTTTGGTTGCTACTGGCGATTGGACTGATCGCCGCGGTAGGGCACTACGGCATCGTGCTCGCGCACCGTTATGCACGTTCTTCTCAGCTCGCGCCGCTCGGCTACACCGAGATTGTCGGCGCGGTGGTGGCGGGCGCGGTCCTGTTCGGCACGCTGCCCACACCGGCCACGTGGGTCGGTATCGTGCTGATCGTAGTCAGCGGTGTGGTGGCCACGTGGCCCACGAGCGTCAGCGCTGCCTGAGTGGGCCGACAGCGGCGGTACGCTCGGCGCCTTTGGCAGGGACCGACGGCTTTGTCCGTGTCTCGCCGTCTGTGGCGCCAGGGGTTTCAGCGCACACGCCAAAACACACCTAGGGTCAGCAGTTCGGGGTGGGCGCCCGCCACGGTGAACTGCTCGTAAAGCAGACGGACCTTCCAACGGCCCGGCGTCCACTCGCTGCCCACTCCCCATAGGAGATGGACAGCGTGGTCTTCAGAGTGCCGTTGGGCGCAAGTGGGATTTTCGGGTGTACACCGGACGTAGGGAAGCAGGTAGCGGGCTTCGCTGTCGAGGTGTGCGAGACCCGTTTTGAGGAGGAGATTTACCGAGCCTGCTGGGATCTTGGTAAGTCCTGCCATCGCCCAGCCCCGTTGGCTGGCGATCGTGGGGGGCAGTTGGAATGCCGTGCTGCGCGGGCCCAGTTCGATGTAGTTGAATTCGGCGCCGAAATGCCGACTGAACTCAGCCCTTGCGGCGACCTCCAGCCCGAGGCGCGCGGTGGGCGCTGTAAGTCCCATCGGCGTGCTCAGTTGGGCGGTTGCGCGACCGATAGCCAGACCCCCATACCATTCGGCCGCCCCGCTCAGTCCGGGCGTCCACGGCAGCATCCCGAGCACGAGCAGGACACTGATGGGCGTGTGTCGTCGCGGCATCATCGAACCCACTCCTAGATAAAAAGATCATTCTCGCACAGTGGTCGGCATGCGCTGTAGTGCCGCCTGCAGGGTGCCACTTCGGTTGGGAAAAAACCCGCAGGGACGTCGGCAGCGACGCGTCGGGGCGTGTACCCTCGCCGGATGTCATCGGTGTACACAGAACCTGTCGCTGCGGCGGGCTGGACCGCCCGCTTGGAGCTGGAATTTGCGCGGCGTGCGGCGCGCACTGAACTGGTGCGTCGTTGCCACTGCGGCCCTCTGTTGGTGCAGAAAGCCTTGTATCCCGAGGAGGACGGCCCCTGTCATGCGATTGTGCTGCATCCACCGTCTGGATTGGTAGGTGGCGACTCGTTATCGTTGGAGGTGGAGGTCGGTGCCGGGGCGGCGGCACTGATCACTACGCCGGGCGCGTCCAAGTGGTACCGATCACTCGGTGCACAGTCGACCAGTCGAACGCGATTGGTGGTAGCCGACGGTGGTGCGTTGGAGTTCTTGCCACGCGAAGCGATCGTTTATGACGGTGCGATCGCCCGGGCGGAGTTGCTAATTGCGTTGTCCGCGCAGGCACGCTTGGTCGCGTGGGACGTCTGGTGCTTGGGTCGCACGCACGCGGGGGAGCGCTTTGAGCGGGGGCGCCTGGAATTGCGCTTGGCGTTGGCCATCGCGGGCCGTGAGGTGCTGTACGAGCGCGCTGTGCTGCGTGGCGGATCCTCGCTGCTGGCAGCGGCAGCCGCGTTGGCCGGTGCGCCGGTGTTCGGTACGCTGCTGATCGTGGGTCCAGCGCCGTCCGCAGCACTGTTGGCGGCGTGTCGTGCGGTGCCGGTGCGCGAGGGGATAGGGGGCTTGACGCAGTTACCCGAGGTCTTGTGCGCACGCTACCGCGGTCATTCGACCGAAGCGGCGCACGAGTGGTTTGCGACGCTGTGGGAGCATCTGCGTCCGGCAATGTTGGATAGAGTGGCCGCCCGGCCGCGTATCTGGGCTGTTTAAAAGGTGCTGGAGAGAACATTATGGAATTGACGCCCCGCGAGAAGGACAAACTGCTGCTCTTCACTGCAGCCCTCGTGGCCGAGCGGCGCCGGGCCCGTGGGTTGCGTTTGAATTATCCCGAGGCGATCGCGCTGATCAGCGCCGCGATTCTGGAGGGCGCGCGCGATGGGCAGACCGTCGCGCAACTGATGCATTTCGGTCGCACGATCTTGAGTCGGGCCGATGTGATGGATGGCGTCGCGGAGATGATTCCCGACATTCAGGTTGAAGCGACGTTCCCTGACGGCACGAAGCTCGTGACCGTACACGACCCGATCCTCTGAGGTGCTGCGTATGCGACCGGGCGAAATTGAAACCCTAGCGGGCGAGATTGCATTAAATGTAGGCCGGCCGACGGCGATGTTGGAAGTCAAAAATACCGGCGATCGACCGATTCAGATCGGCTCGCACTACCATTTTGCCGAGACCAACGCGGCGTTGGTGTTTGACCGTGCGCGCGCGCGCGGCATGCGTCTGGATGTGGCAGCCGGCACGGCAGTGCGCTTCGAGCCGGGCCAGAGTCGCACGGTGCGCTTAGTGGCCTACGGCGGCCTGCGCCGCGTCTATGGCTTTGCCGGTCGTGTCGAAGGGGATCTCTGATGGCGGTGCAAATCAGTCGGCGTGCCTACGCTGAAATGTATGGGCCTACCACCGGTGATCGCATTCGCCTGGCCGATACCGCGTTGTGGATTGCGATCGAAGACGATCGTACCGTGTACGGTGAGGAAGTGAAGTTCGGTGGCGGCAAGGTGATCCGTGACGGCATGGGGCAGAGCCAATTAGGTTCGGCGCAGGTGGCGGACACCGTGATTACCAATGCGGTCATCGTCGATTATTGGGGCATTGTGAAAGCCGATATTGGCCTCAAGGACGGCTATATCTGGCGCGTGGGTAAGGCCGGCAATCCGGATGTGCAGGATGGCGTGGATATTCCCATTGGGGCGGGCACGGAAATCATCGCGGGCGAAGGGTTCATCGTGACCGCGGGTGGGGTGGATTCGCACATACATTTCATCTGTCCCCAGCAGATCGATGACGCGCTGGCCTCGGGCGTGACGACCATGCTGGGCGGTGGGACGGGGCCTGCGGCCGGCACGGCCGCTACGACCTGTACACCGGGACCCTGGCATCTGGCGCGCATGCTCGGTGCGGCAGAAGCGTTCCCGATGAACCTCGGTTTTCTTGGCAAGGGCAACGCCAGTACCGCCGCGCCATTAATTGAGCAGGTGGAAGCGGGCGCCATCGGCCTCAAGTTGCATGAGGACTGGGGCACGACGCCCAAGGCGATTGATACTTGCTTGCGCGTGGCGGATGCGATGGATGTGCAGGTCGCCATTCATACCGACACCTTGAACGAATCCGGGTTCGTCGAGACGACGCTCGCCGCGATCGCTGGTCGCACGATCCATACCTTTCACACCGAAGGCGCCGGTGGTGGCCATGCCCCGGATATTATCCGAGCAGCCTCGCTGCCCAATGTATTGCCCAGCTCCACAAATCCGACACGACCGTACACCATCAATACGGTGGACGAACATTTGGACATGTTGATGGTTTGCCACCATCTCGATGCCGCGCTGGCCGAGGACGTCGCTTTTGCCGAGTCGCGTATCCGGCGTGAAACGATCGCGGCGGAAGATATTTTGCATGACTTGGGCGTGTTCTCGATGATGTCCTCAGACTCGCAGGCGATGGGGCGGGTTGGCGAAGTGGTGATCCGCACCTGGCAGACCGCGCACAAAATGAAACAGCAGCGCGGCAGTCTTCCGGGCGATTGCGCGCGCGCCGACAATGCGCGCGTGAAACGGTACGTGGCCAAGTACACGATCAATCCTGCCATCACACATGGTATTGCGCAGGTGGTCGGCTCGGTGGAGCCGGGGAAAATGGCAGACCTGGTACTGTGGAAGCCGGCGTTTTTCGGGGCGAAGCCCGCGTTGGTGTTGAAAGGCGGCATGATCGCGCTGGCGCCCATGGGGGACCCGAACGCCTCGATCCCCACACCGCAACCGGTCCACTATCGGCCGATGTTTGCCGCCTTCGGTCAGGGGCTGCGTACTGCAGTGACCTTCGTATCCCAAGCGGCGCTCGAGAAAGGCACGGTGGCGGCGCTGGGACTTGGCAAACCGTTGGTCGCGGTGTCTGGAACGCGTACGATCACCAAGGCCGATATGATCCACAACGATGCGATGCCGGTGATCGAGGTGGATCCGGAAACCTACGTGGTGCGGGCCGACGGCGTGACGCTCGAGTGTGAACCGGCGGTCGAGTTGCCGCTCAGTCAACGTTACTTTCTTTTTTGATGGACGCCGCAACGCCAGAGCGCTTGATCGGCCGTGCCACCGGGACTGGGGAACCCAGTGCCGTGGTAGTACTGTCCTTTGAGCAGCGGGTGCGGACCCGGTATGTGACCGCGCTCGAGGACGGCCGCCCCCTCGTCGTTGCGGTGCCGCGCGGCAGCGTGATGCGGGGCGCAGAGCACTGGGTAACGGCTTCGGGTCTGGTGGTGGCGGTGTTGGCGGCGCGCGAATCGCTGCTGGAAGTGACATCGGATGACCCGTTGTTATTAGCCCGCGCGGCCTATCATCTGGGCAACCGCCACGTCGCGGTGGAGATCGCTGCAGGGAGGATTCGGATCGCACACGACCCTGTGCTCGGGCGACTGTTGGAGGGTCTCGGTCTGCAACCGTACGCACTCGTGGGTGCCTTCGAGCCCGAAGGCGGCGCGTATGGGCACGATCACGCCCATGCCGGTGGGGGTCACGCGCTGGCCCCGGTACTGCACGAGTATCGTTCGGTATGAGTGCGCTGGCGGCCCTGCTGCAGTTAACCAGCGCGACCTTGCCGGTCGGCGCATTCTCGTATTCCCAAGGCTTGGAAACGGCGGTCGAGGCCGGCTGGGTGCGTGATGAAGCAGCGGCCCATGCCTGGATCGCAACGGTGCTGGAGGACGGTGTCGCCTGCACGGAAGCGGTGGTAGTCGCGCGCACACTAGAGGCATTAGAGAGTGGCGATGTGGTGGCGCTCACGCGTATTAATCGTCGCTTTCTTGCGAGTCGGGAGACACGCGAGTTGCGTGCAGAGACCGTACAGATGGGGCGGTCGATGCGCCTATTGATAGGCTCCACCGTGCCGATCGCGCCCGCGGTGCTGGCGCAACTGGCGGCCCTCGAACGGGGCGAGGGGCTGAGCTACCCTGTTGCCTGGGCGGTAGCGGCCGCCGCGCGCGCGGTGCCGGTCGAGACCGCGCTGGTCGGCTATCTCTATGCGGCGCTAGAGAACTTGGTGCTTGCGGCCGTCAAGACCGTGCCCCTTGGGCAGACGGCAGGGCAACGCTTACTCACACAACTCGGTCAGACGCTCGCGGCGCATGCGTGTGCGGCGATCGCCTGTCCACTCGATGAAATCACTAACTTCCTACCCGGCCAGGTGATGGCCAGCATGCAACATGAACACCAACACACACGACTCTTCCGTTCCTAATACGTATTCCAGCCCTTTGCGGGTCGGCATTGGCGGTCCGGTGGGCTCCGGTAAGACGGCGCTGACGCTGTCGCTGTGTCGCGCGTTGCGCGCGCGGCGCCGCATCGCGGTTGTCACCAACGATATTTATACCGAAGAGGATGCGCAGTTTCTCGTCCGGCATGAGGCGCTAGCGCCGGAGCGGATCATTGGCGTGGAGACCGGCGGCTGTCCGCATACGGCCATTCGTGAGGACGCCTCCATCAATCTCGAGGCGGTGGATCGTTTGGCGCGACGCTTCGGGGATTTGGAAATCGTCTTCGTGGAGTCGGGTGGCGATAATTTGGCCGCGACCTTTAGTCCGGAACTGTCGGACTTTACGATCTATGTGATTGATGTGGCCGCGGGCGACAAGATTCCGCGCAAAGGCGGGCCCGGGATCACCCGTTCCGATTTACTCGTGATCAATAAAATCGATCTCGCCCCTTACGTGGGTGCTTCACTGGAGGTCATGGATCGTGATGCGAAAAAAATGCGTCCCGATCGGCCCTTCGTGTTCACGAATCTCAAGACCGGACACGGACTGGACGAAATCATCCGGCGTGTGGAGGAGCGAGTAGATCTGGTCGCCGGGGCGCTGTAGTCGGGCCCGCTGCGCACGGCAGCGGCGTCGCGGTCTTGCGTTGGACACGGTGCCGCTCTGCGGCGCCGGCTTGGTTAACCGGCAATAGCGAGACGTTCGGATCGGTAGGCGCTAAGCGCCGCCCGGTAGGCGATGCCTGCGATCACCAGCGTGGCGCTGATGACCAGCACTTCTGGCAGCAGGCCAACCGGATCGCCGCGCAAGGCGCGCGTAATGACCAATTGCTGACCGACCAGTGGAATGGCGTACATCCACGTGGCGGTCTTGAATGGCAGAATCGTCACCAACAGCACCGGTACCACCGGCACAATCTGCAGCAGACCCAAGTGGGTCTGCGCTTCACGGAAGGTTTTTGCAAACCCGGCGACGAAGGTTTGCAGGGCCGAGACGAAAAACACCAGCGGCACCATCACCGGCACCACCAGCGCCAGAAACCGCCCGCCCAGATCGATCGACAGACCCAAGTCTGCGGTTGGCAGGAATTGGCCGACCACGAGAAAGGCCAGTAGTGACATGGCCACCGAGGTGCCGGCAAAGGCCGAGGTCGCTAATACTTTGCCCGCGAGGAAAGACTCGCGCCGTACGGGGGTTGCAAAGAGCGGTTCGAGCGACTGGCGTTCGCGCTCGCCTGCGGTCGCGTCGATGGCGAGGAACATGCCGCCGATGAAGGTGGTCAGAATCAGCAAGTAAGGCAGCATCATAAACAGCATCGCGCCCTTCGAGGCGGGTGTGGCTTGGTCGCGCTCGGCCACGAGCACGGGGGTCGCAACCAGCGGGGCGATGCCACGCACCATCAGTCGCAGTGCGCCGGTCTGGTGGCTGTAGTGGGCCAACATCGCTTGCAGTCGGCGGATGTTTCGGTCGGCTTCCTTACGCGAGGAGTCATCATAGAGGTAGACGGTTGCGGGGCGACCTGCCTGCCAGTCCTCGGCATAATCGGCTGGGATGACCAGCGCCAATTCGAGTTCTTCCGCGCGTATCGCAGCGGCCGGGTCGGCCGGTGCGACGTGTATCTCCGCACCGGCGGCCTGCAGGGCTGCAATCAGTTGGGGCGCGCGCTGTGCGCCTTGGACGGCGACCGGCAGCGGTTGTTCGGCGGTCTTGATCTCTTGCTGCACGACGACGCGGATCATGATGAGAAAGAGCAGGGGCCCCAACAGGGGCCCGACCAGCAACGTGTTCAGGAGCGCGCGACGGTCGCGCAGGCTTTCGCGCACTTCTTTCTTAAAAACGGTAAAGGCGGCCTTCATGCGGTCTCCTCGCCGTTGCCAATCAGGCGCATGAAGGCCTCCTCAAGGGAAGTCTCGCCTGTCTGTGCGCGCAACTCGTCCGGTGTACCGGTCGCGACCACGTGCCCCTGCGCGATGACCACGACGCGATCGCACAGGGCCGCCACTTCCTGCATGACGTGAGTGGACAGCAACACACAACGGCCTTCACGCTTCAAACTGTGCAGAAAGTCGCGCAGGGCGCGCGTGGCCAGCACGTCTAGGCCGTTGGTCGGTTCGTCCAAGACCACATTGGCGGGGTCGTGCACGAGGGCGCGGGCGATAGCTGTTTTGACGCGCTCGCCCTGGCTGAAACCTTCGGTGCGCCGATCCGCAATGGCGTGCATGCCGAGGCGCTCGATCAGGGCGTTGATCCGCTGCTGCGCGGTGGCTGTGTCCAGGCCATGCAGTTCGGCGTAGTAGGCGATATTCTCACGCGCAGTCAGCCGTCGGTACAAACCGCGCGCGTCCGGTAGGACGCCCAGTCGCCGCCGCGCTGCCAATGGATCAGTTGCAGCGTCCTCGGCGTCGATCAGTACCCTGCCCGAGTCGGGCCGGATCAGGGTGTAGAGCATCCGCAAGGTGGTGGTCTTGCCCGCGCCGTTCGGGCCCAGTAGTCCGGTGATCTCACCGTCGCGGGCAATGAAGGATACGTCCCGCACGGCGGTAACGGATCCATAGCGCTTGCTGAGATGGCGGACTTCGATCATGGCGAAGGTCCTGCATAGTCTAAAAAGAACGGTGCAGCCCGCTCGCGCGCCAGACAGTGGGCATCTAGTGTCGCCGCGTCCGCCTTTGCAACGAAACGGGCGACCACCTCCGGTGCGCAGCCTACACCCATGACAGCGTGTCCTTGGCCGGGCAGCGTCAGTACCCGTGCTTGGCTCAGGTGATCGGCAATCGCCTGTGCGTAACGTGGCGGCGTGACCGGATCCAATTCGCCCGAGAGCAATAGGGTCGGAACCGCGCCGGTGAGGGGGTCGTGGAAGTGGGCAGGCATCGGCGCATGCGGCCACGCGGTGCAGGCCTGTTGGGCCTGGCGCACAAACGCGCTGCCGAGCACGGTGTGGGCATCGGCCGGGTCTTCGCGCAGCAACGGCGCATCCTCGGTACACAGCACCGACAACTCCATGCCGCCCTCCAGACGGGTCGATAGATCGCCCTCCACCTGTAGCAGTTGCGTGAGCAACGGGGTGTAGCGGCCGGCTTGGGCCTCATCCAAGGTCAGCGGCAACAGCGCCATGCTGAGCGGGCTGTACGCGTAGAAGCGCACCAACTGGGCCACACTGGCGCGGGTGAGATGCTCGGTGCGGATAGCGTGCGTGATGGGATCCGCTACCGTGACGTCGATCGGATGCGCCTCGAGGCGCGCCGACAGTGCGCTGAGCGTCGCGTAAGGATTCTGAAAACGGGCCTTGCAGGGGCTGTCCGCGACGCAAGCCTGAAAGCGCGCTTGCAGCGTGTTTTCTAAATTGCGCGCATGTTCGGACCCCAACACGAGCGTATTGGGGACGGGGCTGTCGAGCACGAGGGCGCGCACCGAGCGGGGGTAATCGCGCGCATAAATTTGCGCGACCCGGGTGCCATAACTGACCCCGATCACCGTCAGTTGTGGATAGCCGAGCTGTACGCGTACCGCCTCCAGATCAGCGCTCGCATCGGCGGTGGTGTAATAGCGCGGATCGGCCCGCGTCGCCACGTGCGCCGCACAGGCGCGTACTCGTGCGAGCAGCTCTGTATTCTGCGCCGGTGGGCACTGCAAGGGATTGGATTGACCCGTGCCGCGTTGATCGATCAATAAAATGTCACGGGCTTTTTGCAGTGGCGCAAAGCTTTGCGCAACCAGCGGGTAATCGGCGAGCGCCGCACCACCCGGCCCACCGTCGAGAAACGTCACGGCGTCGGCGGCCGGGCGCGCCGCTTGCGAGGGAATGACGGCCAGGTGCAGCGTGACCTGTCGTGCGGATGGGCGCGCGCGATTTTCCGGCACCTCGAGCACCGCGCAGTACGCGTGGGCCGGTGGCGCCGCGCTGTGTGGGGCCTTGAGTTCGCACTCGGTCAGCTGCACCTCGCCGCGCCGGATGACCCGCGCTGGCGCGGCCGCCCGGGCGATCGTGGCGGTGGCGGTGGCCGTGGCCGCGGGTAGGGCAGTGCGGTGGTGGCGCCCGATCCAAAAGATCGCCCCGACAACCACGACCGCCACGAGGCGCAGTCGGAGCGACGTCTTGCGCACGCCCGGGGTGCCTGTGCTTAGCGCGTGATCAGTGGCAAATCCACCCGACTCGGATGGGCGGCGTTGTGCAGCACATGCAAGGTCTGCGGTTGGTAGTCCGCGGGTTTGGCCAAGAACACGTTGGGCACAAAGGTCTGTGGGTTGCGGTCGTAGACCGGGAACCAACTGGACTGGATTTGCACCATGATCCGGTGTCCTTTCTTGAAGACGTGGTTCGCGTTGGGCAAGTCGAATTGATAGGCGAGTGGCACGTTCGGTATCAGGGGTTTGGCGACGGTATAGCCCTCCCGATAGCGGCCGCGCAGAATGTCGGCCGCTACCATCAGTTGATAGCCACCCATGAAGGCGTCGCCGGCCACTTCGTCTGGATACACGTCGATTAATTTGACTACCCAGTCGGTATCGGTACCCGTGGTGCTCGCTTCGAGATGGACCATCGGGCTGCCAGCAATCTGTACGGGCGTGGTCAGCGGCGCCGTCATGTAGGAGAGCACGTCGGTGCGGGTCGCCATGTTGCGTTGATCTTCGGTCAGCCATTCGTGCCAAGGCGCACCGACCGAAAAGCCGTCCGGTGTCTCCACCGGGTTGATGGGGCGCAGCCGATAAGGGACGGGCTTGGCCGGATCGGAGACGTAGACATCGTCGCTTTGGTTGGTGTTCGGCGCGACGAAGGAGAGGCTGCTGTGCTCACTCAGGTAGAGGGACGTCGTGACCGGTCGGCGATCGCCCATGGCGGAGGGCCAGGTCTGCAGATGTCGCCAGCTGTTGGTGCCGGTTTCGTAGGCGGTCACTGGCGCCAATGTCAGCGGTGGCGCGTCGTCTTTTAGATAGTGATCGAGGAAGGGCAGCAAGACGTCGCGCTGGAAGTCCAGTGCGGTGTCGGTCGGGAAGCGAATTTTTCCAAGGTGGGTGCCGTCACTGATTTCTTGGCCGTGATACCAAGGGCCGATGGCCAGGAACACTTTGTCGTTCGCGGTGTCTTTGGGCTTGAGCGCGCGGTACATCGCCAGTGCGCCGTACATATCTTCCTGGTCCCACAGACCGTGCACCAGTAGCATCGGCACCGTGAGCGGCTCTTTCGCCAGCAACTGGTCGACCGCTTGGTCTTGCCAGAAGGCGTCATAGTCCGGGTGCGCCAGTATCTTCTGCCAGAAACCAATCTGCTCTAGGCCGTGGGCGCGCGCCACATCGCCGGATGAACCGCCCTCGAGGTACTGCGCGTAGTCATCGCCGTACGACGACCACCAGTGGGCCGAGTTATCGCGGCTGCCGGCCTGGTCGTGGATGTAGGGGATGTTGATTGCGCGGAAGGCGCCGTGATGGAACCAATCGTCCCCCATGTATCCATCGACCATTGGGTGCATGGGCACCGTGACCTTGAGTGCTGGGTGGGGGTGGTAGGCTGCCATCAGCGGTTCGAAGCCATCGTAGGAGATGCCGAGCGTGCCGACCTTGCCGTTGGATTCGGGCACGTGATGCACTAACCACTCGATGGTGTCGTAGGTGTCCGTCGCTTCGTCGACCGGGGTCGGATTTTGCGGGCCGGATACCGGACGGTTCATGACATAGTCGCCCTCGGAGCCATACTTGCCACGGATGTCCTGGATCACGCGAATGTAGCCGCCCTCAATGATGGTATAGAGCGCGTTGTCATAGCCGACGAGATTGGGCGCCAAATGGGCTGAGGGCCCATGGGCGGTCATGCCGTTGGCGTCGTAGGGCGTGCGGGTCAGCAGCATCGGCGCGCGCTCGGATCCTTTGGGGATGAGCAGGACGGTGTGCAGCTTGACGCCATCGCGCATCGCAATCATCACGTCGCGCTTGGTGAAATCCCACGAGGACACCGCTGTTTTGAACTCCGCGGGGGTTTCTGACGGTAGCGCGGGGTACTGCGCTTTGGGTGCTGGCGCGGCCAGCACAAGCCCCGTCAGCAGGGTAGCGCACAGGGCGATGGCGAGTGAGCGGCAGATGGACATAAGGCGACTCCCCAAAGTGATGCGCGATGTTAGCCCGATGGGTGGTCGGTCGCGCAAGTGTTCGTCGTGCGCGGCGGGGCGTTTCGTCGCAACCGCCCATCGGCTGTCACCGCTGCAACCAGCCACGCACGAAAAGCCCGAATCTTCGGTTGCGCGGTGTGGGCGCGACGGGCCACGAACCACCAGTTGGCCGGATGGGTCGCGCGTAGCGGGGCGAAGGGTTCGGTGAGCATGCCGGTGGCGAGCTCATCGGCGACGTAGACATCCATGGCGAGCGCGACGCCAAGCCCCAGCCGTGCGGTGGCCAGTGCATGGTCGTAACTGTCGAAGGACAAGCCTGCATCGGGGTCCACCGTGGTGATGCCGGCATGATCCAACCAGATGGACCAATCCGCATGCGACGGATGGACCTGTAGTAGCGGCACGCGCGCCAGATCGGTCGGTACCTTGAGCGCCGTGCGGGCTAGAAAAGCAGGACTCGCCACCGGGAAGAGGTCGCTGGAGAACAGGTAGGTGTAATCGAGGTCCGCGTAGTGTGGGTGGCCGATGAGTACACAGGCCTCGATCTCGTCCCTGCTGAAATCCACGTCGTCTTGCGAGGTGATCAAGCGCAAGCGCAAACCGGGGTGCTGTGCTTCGAACTCGGCAAGTCGCGGTATGAGCCAGCGTACGGTCAGCGTGGAATACAGTTGCAGCGTCAGGACTTCGTTGCCACGGGGGGCGACAAGGCGATCGGCGGTGTCGGCGATGCGGTTGAAGGACTCGCGCACCGTGGCATAGAGCGTGCGGCCCGCCGCTGTCAGGCTTAGTGCGCGTGGCGCCCGGTGGAATACCGCCAGACCCAGATGCCGTTCGAGTTGCTTGACGTGGTAACTGATGGCCGAGTGCGAGACGCACATTGCATCGCCGGCCGCCCGAAAGGAGCCGAGTCGAGCGGCCGCTTCAAAGCTTTTGAGCGCATTCAGCGGGGGCAGTGGACGACGCATCGCGCGCCTTAGAGCAGCCGTAGTACGCCCAGTGTAGCGGGCTCTAGGGGGGTGGAGGCGTTTAGATCCAATAATTAGACCAATGCGCTAAGAATCAATGCTTTACCGGATCCTGACCCGTTCTTTAGCCTACGCGCACCTGCGTAGGAGCAGTATTTATGCGGTCGTTGCGCGCCCCGTCGGCCACTGCGGGTTTACAGATCGGCTCGGACGGCCAACTCGCCACGCTCAGTGCAGTAGCCGGCGGTGCCGTTTCCGCTTTCCAGACACACGCCGGGGCCCGCTGCCGGCAGTGGTTTCCCGTGGGGGGTGCGTTGGGCTGTCAGCCGGTCTTGCCGCTCGCGGTCTGCGCTACCCGCGGGCTCTGGCGCCCGGAACGGATCTCGCGCGATCAGGTCGAGTTAGAGTACAGCGGCCGGGATACCGAGGGTCGCGTGCTGCTGCGCGCGCGCCAGCTGATCACGGTCGACGACTGGGGCCTGCATTTGGCCTTGGCGATTGAAAACTGCTGCCCGGTCGCTCTGCAGTCCCCGTGGGGGTATGTTTTTCAAATGGCAACGGACGCTACTGCGATTTTGGAAGTGCCGCGCGGCGCGCTCGGTGCCACGGCCGTCCAGCGCTCCAGCGCCTCACCGTTTGCGTGGCCGCGCCAATCCACGTTGCGTCTACCCGGCGGCGATGCCTTGGATCTACTCGCGCATCCACCGCTGGCCCGTACCGAGGTGTCCCGAGATGCCGAGACGGTGGTGTTGCGGTTGTTGTCGCTAGGGGCGATTGCTGGGGGGCAAACCGTGCGCGGCGAGTGTCGCTTGCGCACACACCTAGGCAGCGGTTGAATCCCGCGTTGGTCGGCGCTACTTCCAACAGCCGGACGCATCGTTCGGACTGCGCGTCCCTTGGTCGTCGATACTCATGCTCAGACAGGCGGGCAGATCACGCAATTGATCGCCAATAGCGGATGCGGTGACGTTCCAGGAAGTGGCGAGCGAGCCGGTGCTGCCCGCGATCACGGCCAACGTGTAATAACCCAGTGGGCTGGTAGCGCCGATACCAAGGCCGGTGGGAGCGGCACTGGCTAGATCGGCAGTGTACTGACTGTTCTGTAGAAAGTATTTTTCCTCGGCCATGGAGACCCGCAGCAGCGTGGTCGACGCGTCGGTGCGATGCGCGCGAAGCACCGAACTGCGGTAGCTGGCAATGGCGATCGTGGCGAGGATCGCGATGACCACGACCGTCATCATCAGTTCGATCATGGTGAAGCCGCGATCGCGTGTGCTCATGGTGCGTCGCTCTCTTTCCAGTAGGTTTTAACGCGGCTAGCAAACGATTTGCACGAGCTCAGCAGCTCTGCGCCGGACATGCACAGCACGTTGCTCTGGGTGCTGGTCGGTACCGGCTGGCCACTGGCGTCGGTTGCCACGACCGGCGCCGGGAACAGGAACGCCAGATTGGGTGCAATGCCGGTTTGCGCCAGCTGCGTTGAGCGATCGGCAATCGCCGTATTGTTTTGGTTGTTCAAGTTGGCGACCGGGCTGCCGTCGGTGACGCTGACCGCATAGAAGCGGTTTACGCCGAGTGCGGGTTGGCAGGAGGCAACGGCCACGTTTCCGCCTGGCGTATACGTGGTAAACAGAATTTGATTATTCAGTGTGGTTGCTGCGGACAACACCTTTTCACCGGTGGCTGTGCTGCCCGTTGCACTAAAGGTCAGTTTCCAGCCGGCGGCGTTCGCGGCGAGCTGTGGGGTCACGGTGTTGGTGATATCGGTCAGGCTAGCGTCTGTCACCGGCACGAGCGCCGCGTACTGTGCCGCCGTCAGCGCGTTGAATGGGGTGTAGTCGCGGATCGCGTACAGATGGTCCTGCGTGGCGGTAGACAAGGGATGGCCGCGGTAACCGGAGCCGATGGCGATATTCACGTAGGGTGTTTGACCCCGTTGCTGCACGACCGAGACGTCCGGCGCGTTGTAGAAGCGACGGGTCTCGGTCAGGGCCGGATTGGTTAAATCGTGCGCACCAAGGGAGGCGATCACGCCGCCACTGACTAGAGTGCTGGCACTATTGCCGTTGGTGATGTCAAAGCGCCAGACCTGACCGGCGAGATCGCCCACATACATGCGATCGGCGAAGCCGTCGCCATTGGTATCGAGCACGGCGATGTCCGACGGAATGGCATGATCCATCCGTGAGAACGTTTGCAGCGCCTGTGCACTGGCGCCCCCTCCGGACCAGAGCACCGTGCCGGCAACCGCATCGACCATGTACAGGGCATTGCCGCTGGCATCAGCGCTGGCGTAGGAAGCATTTTCCTCCGCACTGTCGTAGCCGCCAGTCAGCAGCAGTACGAGATTTTGCTTCGAGGTCTGTACGCCGCCGCCGACCTTCACACGGGCGATCTGCGCGGTGGACCACGCCTGGCCTAAACCCGGCAGATTCGAAGGGCCTAGCGACCACATGAACTTCGGGTTGTTGCGGTCGGTGACGTCGAGGGCGTAGTAAGTGCTGCCGCCACGACCCTGCCCGAAGTAAATGAAGACACGGTCACCGGCGCTGGCGTCGACGACGCCGTCGCCGTTTGCATCGTATTTGAGCACCTTAACGGAGCCGTCGAGCGTGTACTGCTTGCCGGTCTGTGGGCCATTGGAATACAGCGAGCGCAGGGTGGGCAGCACCTCTTGCGGTATGAAGCTCCACAGTTCCACGCCGGTGGCCGTCGAGAAGGCGTGCAGGAAGCCGTCATTTTCGGCTACGAAGATGACCCCGTCGGTAGGGTCGGGTGTGCTGGGTGAGCCGCCATAAATCACGGCGGCAGGCTGCGCATGCAGCGGGTCGCCCATGGTGTGGCGAGAATCGGTCGTCGACTGGTTGCTGTTTTCGTCGCGGATATCTTCACCGCGGGCGTACTTGATCGTGTTGTCGTGCTGGGTCGTGGTGGTTGCGGTGATGCCGAGTACTGCATTGGTCAGGTTCGGATTCGTTGTCGTCAGCGCGGTGTTGTCACTGCTCGAGAGCGTCACCGGTGCGGTGGGGTTGCTGCCGATAAACGTGTAGATATTGCGGTGCGGTGTGGCCGAGGGGTCCCAACTCGGCAGTAGGTTGGCTGCACCACCGACGGGGATATTCGCGCCATCCGCGCTCGGCGACCAAATGCTCTGCGCGCTGGACTTGAAGAAGCCGGTAGTGGCGTCGACGGCCGGTTGGCCATTGGCGTCGACAATCACATTGTTCTTTAGCGCATAGCGTTTGAGGTTACCCGGCCAGTGGTAGTTGGTAGCCGGTTGGAAGACAGAGACGTACAGGTCGTTGAGCGTTTGGGTGCGATTGAAGGCGTTCACCGCGACGGTCGGCGCAGTGAAGGTCGTCGAAATCTGCAGGATGTTCGAGACGATGGTAGTCAATGCGGTTTGCAACTCAGACAAGTCGGCAGCGGTATAGGCCTGACCGCCGCCGGCACTGGCTGCGCTCTGCAGGTAGGAGAACGCAACGGCAAGGCTGGGGTCGTCACCAAAGCCAATGAAGTAAGACTGAACGTTCTGTTGTCCGGTCAGCGATGCATTGAGGTCGGCGTTGAACATATAGCGCGCGGTTGCACTTAAGCAGCGACCGGAATCACGGTCTGATGCGCCCGGCGCCGTACCTAGATTGCCGGACGTACCCCAACCGGCCAGCGTATAGGGCGCACTCGTCGCGGCGTCACAAGTGCCGCCAAGCACAGGCGCATTCGGCAGTTGGTTATAGAGCGTCGTAGTGACTGCGTCGTCATGGGTAGGTAAGCCGTCGGTGAGGAATACAACAAAATTACGCTGACACGAGTACTGAATAGGGGACTTGTAATTGGCGCCGTTCATCCAGGCTGGTGCGCTAGTGCCCGTGCTGTACTTCCCGAAATTGGGCGTTGATCCATTGAAGTAAAGATAAGCCTCGTACAGCGTGTCCGACAGCGGGGTGAATCCGCCGGGTGTCAGTGCATTGATCGCCGTAGTGAGCGCCGACTTGGTCGTTGTAGTCATGCCAGTGACTGGGTAGACGACTTTGCCACCGGTATCTTGGGCGCTGTTATACGTCATCAAGCCGATATTGACGTTCGATAGGTTGGTCACCAGATTGCGCGCTGCAGCCTGCACGATGGACATGCGGGACCCTGCCCCCCAAGCGCCGAAGTAGTAGTAGTTCAGGTACTTGCCGCTGTAGATGGTGTAGGGCTGCGCCGGTAGCGGGGCAGTAGACCAGTACGAGGCGGTTTTACTGGCGACGGTATAAGCCGTGGCGGTGCTGAGCCCGGTTACTGTCGGTGCTGGATTTGCCGGATAGGGTCCATTGCCGGCGACGTAGTCCTCATGACAGGCAATGAAGGTCTGGTTTGCACTGGTCTTCAGCGTGGTGGACCACAGGTAGGTCGTGCTGGTGGACGTCGCGCGGCCCCACTGCACGACGTAACGGGTGGCGATCCCAGTGGCGTTGAGCGAATTTATCGCGTCCTGACATAACAGATAGTTCTGCGGCACCTTCGTCGTCGATCGCGTAGAAGCCGGGCAGGTGGGAATGCTGGTGGCTGATGGCACACCGGTGGTACTGGGTGCACCGCTACCGACGACCAGGTAGTACTGGGTTTCGTCGAACAGCGTGGTGCAGCGGTTGGTGTGTGGATTTTGGCCTGTGGTCACCGGGTAGGTCGCCGCTGGGTCGAAAGCCACCGCGGAATACACATCGCTGCTCATGCTGCCGGAATTATCGAGGACCAAGAGGATGTTGGGGCCAATAGTGCCGCCCGAGGGTGCCGAGAAGATCTCGGTGTCATCGCCTAGGGCGACGCCGATGCCGGCAAACAGTAGTGCCAGCAGCGCCGCAGCGACCGGCTGCATGCCTAATCGCCGTGCGCGCTTCATGGCCGCCCTCCGGGGCTGGGTGCGACGCTTGGGGCGAGTATCACGCGGGTGACGAGATCGCTGTGGGTATCTAAGAGTACGGTGAGATTTTTGCTCGGGCCTGCGGCCTGTGCTCGCAGGTCGCTGAGCGACACACGACGTGGTCCAACGAACCAGCGGGTGTAGGCATCGATCGCATAGTGCTCGGGTCGGCAGCTCGGGCAGGGCGTGACGACGATTTCCGTTGCGCCATCGCTTGGCAGACGGGTAGCGGTGGTGTCGGTTTCCACCGCCCGCTCAAGGCCGATTGACTCTACGCCTGCGGGCGTGCCGGCTAAGGCCAGCCCAGTGCACAGCAGTAAAAAACCAACGCTGCCGAATCGGTACATGGATGGGGTCATGATGACGATTCCCTCAAGGGCCGCCAGCGCCGGTCACGACGACGCTGTAGGGCGCGATGACCGCGACACCCTGCACGTGGACCATGGCGGCGTTGCGCGCCGAGGTGCCGGTGGACTGGATTTCGAAATGGTAACTGGAGAACGCATTCCAACTAGAACCAAAGACCGCACCTTGGGGCGCGCCCTGCAGTTGCGTCACGATGGTGCTCCTGTAGGTGTCCGCGCTGGTGCCCGGGACGGTGCCGTTCACCGCCACCGAGGTGTTCTCGGGATTGAACGCGCCGAAGGCCATGGCTTGCTCGATTCCGGTTTCGGAGGCCATGAAGGCGTTCTGACGAAACTGTTCGTTGCCGGCCATGATGAACCCTAAGCTCGCCGAGCGCATGGCCGCGACGGCCAGCAGTAGCAAGAGTGTGAGCAGCAGCAGCGCAATCGGCAAGGCGACGCCGTGGGCGCGGTGCGGGTTGGCTACAGTGTAGGAGTGCTGCCCCATGGTTCAGGTCCCCAACACGTTGCGGACCATGACCGTGCGACTGACCAGCAGGCGACGGTAGTGGTCGTTGGGCTGGTAGGCCAAGCCCGCGGCACCGGTGCTCGTGAGGTCATGGGTCGTGCCGTTCAGGCTGGAGCGATTGCCATACGCGTAGGTGCGGTTGTCCGTGAAGCCGGTTTCCATCGCATCGGCACGCACCAACAGCCATAAGCGCACGGCCACCACTTGGGCGCCGAGCGGTAGCTGTGCTGCATTCAGTGGATTCACATATTGCTGCACGGAGCCGGTAGACCCGGTGTAGTCGATGCCGAACTGCACCTGCAGATCTTCGACGCCGGCGAGGATCTCTTCATCCTGAAAAGTGGGTACGGTGCCGACCGTGTTCAAGGATTTGCGCCACAAGGTGGGCACGCCGGTGGCGGTCGACGCGTCGCGGGAGACATAGTAGGCGTGCACGATCAGGTCATGAATGGTGCCTGGCGAATTTTGTGCCGGTGACTGATCGGCCTGGCAACTGGTGCCGATATTCACTAAGGAGACCGTCGTGCGCGTCGAGCAGATCCGCAGCGGTCCTGCGGTCGCCGTCGGTACCGCGCTCGGCAGCATGGAGGCGCGCCGGACGGTGATCGTGTCTGCGGAGGGCATGAAGCCACTGCCATAGGCGGTGCAGCCGAGGGTGTAGCTGTCGTTCGTGCCTTCGATCACAGTACCCAGATCGGTGCCGAAGTTGCTGCCGCAACTGCTGGCCGCGGTGCCGGCCATGGTGGTGGCAGCGCTCGCGCTCTGCAGGCTGGCGCCGGCGATGCTGCTCACGCCTTTGGCGTAACCCCAAAAGCCGGCCATGCGCAGGTCCGGCTCGAGCACCGAGTAGGCATAGCGAGCATTTTCCTCGAGTCGCGCCTCGGTCTCATGGATGCCGTAGGTCCGCGCACTCTCCATGTAGACCTTGAAGGCGCTACCGACGAGCAGTAGCCCAATGGTGAGCGCAATCATCAGTTCGATGAGCGTCAGGCCACGCGCGCGCGACGGGTGCTTCATATGATCACCCGCAAAGTGTAGGACAGGGACTGGCCGCTGCCGGCTTCCAGCCAGCGGACCGCGATCGTGTAGGTCGCAGGCAGATTGGTGCCCGCCGCGGCATACGTGACGGTGCCGGTGGCCCCGGGCGGTAGCGTCGAGGCGATCTGCGCCTGCCAGACGTACAAGTCGGTGGCGGCCATCTGTGCGGGCGCACACTGCACGGCGCGGACGACGCCGCCGACACAACTATAATCTGCTGCTGCACCGCCATAGGCCGCGCCGCCGGTGCGGTTCGCGCGGATGCGATCGGCGAGGTCTGCTGTCAGATTGACCGCGTACAAACGTGAACTGGCGCTGGCGTTGCCTTGGATGGTGACGACGAAGAGTTTGGCCACACCGATCAGGCCGATCGCGAGCACAACCAGTGCGACCAACACTTCGATGAGTGTAAAACCGCGGTGGTGTCTCATGGGCAGCTCGAACCGGCGAGGGCGGCGGTCACGTCCGTGACCGAAGCCACCGCACGGGCCCGACCGGTGGTTGCCACGATCAGCGCGCGGGCGCTCGAGGACGTACCCTGCGCCACCACGCCGCGCGCATCGCAAAAGGTGACGTTGCGCAGCGCCTGATGGGCACCCGAGGGCGTTGCAAAACCGGTCGCTGAGAAGGCGACGATGCCGTCACCGTCGGCCTTCACGGTCACGGCGGTGTGGAGGGTCGGGTGACGCTCGAGGATTTGTTCACCCGATTCATAGGCCCAGTCGCCATTGCTATCGACGAACACGATCCAACCACGGGCGGCGGTGTAGTCGCAAGCAGGTGTCGTCGCTGTGGGGTCGGCGGTGAAGCAGACCACGGTTGGTAATTGTTGTTTGAGGGCTTCGGTGCGCGCGCGGTTCACGCCAGCGAGCAGATCGTTGGTGGCGCTGGTCAGGCGACCGTTCAGCAGCATGGTGCGCATGGTCGGGACGGCGATGGAGCCCAAGATGACTGCCACCGTCATGGCGATCATCAGTTCGACGAGCGTGTAGCCCGCCGCGCGCGACGCGGTATGTTGGGGCAGGCGGTGGCGGCTCGGTCGGATCATCCGGTTCCTCGTCCGGGCGCACGCCCGGCACCCTTTAGGATACCTGTCAGCGCAGGCTGGCAACCGCCCTCACCGCGCAGGGTTTGTGCAACTGCGAGACAGTTCACAGAACAATACCCCACGCAGCGCTTGCGCCCCGCTACGCGGGTTTGCGTGCGCGCTCAGCCGGTCAGCAGGAAGACCGACAGGGCCGTCGCCACACCCGCGAGCGCCGCGATGGTGCCCATGAGCGGGAAGAATTTCTGCCGGCCCAGAAAGTACAGCGAGGACAGTACGAGGCCCAATTCCAACAGGCCCTCGCCGAGGTCGTAGCGCAGTGCCAGGGCTTCGTCCTGGGTCGTCTCGTGGTCCTTTTCCTTGGCTTTATCCTGGATGCCCTCCGCATCCTTGCTGAATTTTTCGCGCTGGCTCTGCAGTTTCTGCATCGCTTGCGTCGCTTTTTCGGTTTTCTCGCCTTTGGCATCGGTCGGGGCGAGGGCGGCCAATACGTCGGCGGCGGTGCTGACCGTGTTCTCGCGAATCTTTTTGGCTTGGTAGTAGGCCCATTGGTCGTTGGCCTCGGTGCGGTGAATGACCGCCGCGGTGTGGGCGCGATGCGCGCAGATAGTTACTGCTGCGAGCAGTACTCCAATGATGCCAACCAAAAAGCCGACGGTCTTGCCCGCCGGATCGGCGCTGTGGCCGGTTTCGTGGTGGATTTCAATTTCGGCCATGGCGAGGATTCCTTGCCTGCGGGGTGGTGTCGCGCCCTGATTCTACCCGTCGGTTGGACCGGATCGTAGGGTGGGTGACCGCGCAAACGCCCGAATCGAGACCTCTGGCGGGCTGATTGGCAGTCAGTGCTTTCGGGCGGGGGTGGCGCACGCTATACTGAATGGCTTCCCCGAAGTCCCCGGCAACGAGGGCTTCGTCCAACCAAAAAACGACGCGAATGTGGCGGAACTGGTAGACGCGCTGGATTTAGGTTCCAGTGGGGTAACTCGTGAGGGTTCGAGTCCCTCCTTTCGCACCAGAGGATTTGAGGATGAGGGTTTCGTTAACGTCGACCGGAGCGCTTGAGCGCCGTCTCGAAGTCGCGGTGCCGGCCGCTGACGTGGACAAGGTGTATGGCGATCGTCTCAAGACGTTCGGCCGTACGGCTCGTCTAAAAGGTTTTCGTCCGGGCAAAGCGCCTGCGAGTGTCGTCGAACAGCAGTTCGGCGGTCAGATTCGTCAGGAAGTGGTCTCCGAAGTCCTGCAGAACAGCTTGAACCAGGCGTTGGCGCAGGGCGGGATCTACCCGGTCGGCAACCCACGCATCGAGCCGTTGTCGTTGGCGCCGGGCCAGGAACTGGCGTTTGCTGCGATTTTCGAGGTTTTTCCGCAGGTTGCGCTGCAGGGCCTGGCGGATATCGAGGTCGAACGACCCAGTGCTGAGGTCGGCTCCGAGGACGTCGACGCGATGATCGAGACGCTGCGCAAGCAGCGCTTGGTCTGGCATCCCTCGACGGCGGCAGCGAAGGAAGGCGACCGCATCGTGCTGGACTTTGATGGCACCCAGGAAGGGGTCGCTTTCGAGGGCGGTAAGGGTGAGAACGTGTCGTTCATTCTGGGCGAGGGGCGCATGCTCAAGCCCTTCGAAGTCGGCGTGACCGGTGCGGTCACCGGCGAGACGCGGTCGTTCCCGGTGGAATTTCCGGCGGACTATCAGGCGGCGGCGCTGGCGGGCAAGACCGCGGCGTTTGCGGTCACGGTCAAGTCGGTCGAGGCCAGTGAACTGCCGCAGATTGACGATGCATTCTGTCTGGCTTTCGGGATCACCGAGGGTGGTATCGAGCAGTTACGCGCGGAAGTACAAGAGAATATGCGGCGCGAGTTGGCCGACAACTTGCGCAACCGTATCAAGACGCTCGTGCTCGACAAATTGTGGGCTGCGCACCCGCTGGACTTGCCGGCGGCGGCGGTCGACGAACAGATTCGCGGCTTGCAGATCGACTGGCTGCGCCGCATTGGCGCCCGTGCTGAAGACGTCAAACAGGCACCCCCCCGGGAGCCGTTTGAGCAGGCGGCCCGACGTCGGGTGGCGGTGGGTCTGTTGGTCGGCGAGGTCATTCGCCAGCAGGGCATCACGGTAGATGCGGCGAAGTTCGAGGAACGCGTCGAGGCGGCAGCCATTGGCTATTCCGACCCCGAGGCGGCGATGCGCCAGATTCGTGACAACGACCAGTTCCGTCAGAACATCGAGGGAACCATCCTCGAGGATCAGGCAGTGGACTGGATGTTGACCCAGATGAAGGTAGTTGATAAACCGACTTCTTTTAAAGAAATCATGAACTTCGGCGCCTGAGCCGAGGAGAAAACGATGCTCGAGAAAGCCCTCAATCTCGTCCCGATGGTGGTCGAGCAGACCGCACGTGGTGAGCGGGCGTACGACATTTATTCGCGCCTGCTCAAGGAGCGAATCATTTTTATCGTGGGTCCCATCGAGGACTACATGGCGAACCTAGTGGTTGCCCAGTTGTTGTTCCTCGAGTCGGAGAACCCGGACAAGGACATCGCCATCTATATCAATAGCCCCGGTGGCGTGGTCACCTCGGGACTGGCGATTTACGACACGATGCAGTTCATCAAGCCCCAGGTCGCGACCATTTGTGTCGGCCAGGCAGCCTCGATGGGTGCCGTGTTGCTCGCGGCCGGCGCGGCGGGCAAACGCTACTCGCTGCCCAATTCCCGCGTCATGATCCACCAACCGCTCGGCGGCTTTCAGGGTCAGGCCACGGATATCGAGATTCACACCCGCGAGATTCTCGATGTGCGAGTCCGCCTGAACGGCATCTTGGCCAAGCACACCGGTCAAGATATCGCTGCCATCGGTCGGGATACGGATCGTGACAATTTCATGGGTGCCGAGGCCGCCAAAGCCTATGGTCTGGTGGATCACGTCTTCTCCAAGCGCGGTGAAATCGCCGGGTCCTGAACGGGAATCCCGAGCGTCTTCATAGACTTGAGTAAACGAGACCAAGATCACAGTGCGGCCCTGGTGCTTTTGCAGGCGCCGGGGCCGCGTGCTATACACCGTAGGCAGAGTGCAGGTATCCAGCACGGATTCCGGCTCGCCATAGATGAGGACCAGAATGACTGACGAGATCCGCGGCAAGGACGATGGCAAACTCTTGTATTGCTCTTTCTGCGGCAAGAGCCAGCACGAGGTGCGCAAGCTCATTGCGGGCCCGTCGGTGTTCGTCTGCGACGAATGCGTCGAACTGTGTAACGACATCATCCGCGAGGAACTCGAGGAGAAGCAGGAACGCACCCGCGAAAAACTGCCGAAACCGCACGAGATCAAGAAAGTCCTCGATGAGTATGTGATCGGCCAAGATCGTGCCAAGAAAGTGTTGGCGGTCGCCGTTTACAACCACTACAAGCGCTTACAAAATCGCGCCGCCCCAGGCGAACGCAAGGCCAAGGGCGACGACGTCGAGTTGCAGAAGTCGAATATCCTGCTGATCGGGCCGACCGGTTCGGGCAAGACCTTGTTGGCGGAAACGCTGGCGCGCTTGCTGAATGTGCCGTTCACCATCGCGGACGCGACCACGCTGACCGAAGCCGGTTACGTCGGTGAGGACGTGGAGAACATCATCCAGAAGTTGTTGCAGAAGTGCGATTACGACGTGGAGAAGGCCCAGACGGGTATCGTCTATATTGACGAGATCGACAAAATCAGTCGCAAGAGTGACAACCCGTCGATCACGCGAGACGTATCGGGTGAGGGCGTACAGCAAGCGCTGTTGAAACTGATCGAAGGCACGGTAGCCTCCGTCCCACCGCAAGGTGGTCGCAAGCACCCGCAGCAGGAATTCCTGCAGGTCCAAACGGGCAATATTCTCTTTATTTGCGGCGGCGCCTTCTCCGGCATCGAGAAGATCATCTCGAATCGCACGAACAAAGGCGGCATCGGTTTTACCTCGGAAGTGAAGCCCTCGGATGATCAGCGACGGCCCAGTTCGGATTTGTTCAAGGATGTAGAGCCGGAGGATCTGGTCAAGTTTGGGCTGATCCCGGAATTCGTGGGCCGCTTGCCGGTCGTCGCGACGCTCGAAGAATTGGACGAAGACGCACTCATCTCCATCCTGAATGAGCCCAAGAACGCGCTGACCAAGCAGTACCGCAAACTGTTTGAGATGGAAGGCGTGGAGCTGGAGTTCCTCGATCCGACCTTGCGCGCTATCGCCCGCAAGGCGCTCGCCCGTAAGACCGGCGCGCGCGGACTGCGGACGATCCTGGAGCAAATTCTGCTCGATACCATGTACGAGCTGCCCGGCCTCAAGAATGTCCACAAAGTGGTCGTCGATGAGTCGGTCATCGGTGGGGATACGCGCCCCTACGTGGTCTATCGCAGCGAAGACGTGGTCTTAGCGGAGGAGCCGCGGCGCACCGGCTCGACCTGATTCGGGCTGCCGGCCGGCACTGCACAACGCCGCCTTCGGGCGGCGTTCTTATTGCGGCGCGGCGTACGCCAAACACGGCCCCCTGCATAGTCGATACGCCGTAGCTTAGGGGTATACGGCTTGTTCGGGCGGCGTGCACGCGCACAGGACTGTAGCCATTGGGCGCACGCAAGGCGCCCCGCGCCGCGCTCTGCGGGCGGTTTGCAGCCCAATTCCGCGCGAGGCGCGGGCCGCTGCGTCCGTGTGTGGAAATCGCGTATTTCGGCGACCGGCCCATTGGCCGCACTCTTCATCCAGAGACAGTTCGCGCTCACCGATCGCAATCAGGCGACTCGTAGCGCCTAAGGAGACTGAAGTGGGTGGAACGACTGGACGGAATCTCACAATTTGGCTCGCGACCGGTGTCGCGCTGTTGGCCTTCAATCCGGTCGCTCGCGCGGT
Organism: uncultured Pseudomonadota bacterium; assembly: GCA_903908265.1. Classification (GTDB taxonomy): domain Bacteria; phylum Pseudomonadota; class Gammaproteobacteria; order Steroidobacterales; family Steroidobacteraceae; genus CAIKZZ01. The sequence continues at coordinate 10,971 of CAIVRI010000064.1, read as the reverse complement.
CGACGCGGAGGGTGCCCAAATGCTGGCGCGCCAGAGTGGCTGCTTCAAGTGTCATTCCGTCGATAAGAAGAAGGATGGTCCGGCGTGGCGCGACGTGGCAGCCAAGTACGCCGGCCGCGCCGACGCGGTCGCCAAGCTGACCCACCACCTCACCAGTGGCGAGAAAGCCAAGTTTGAGGACGGACACGAGGAAGAGCACAAGATCGTCAAGAGCACCGACGCGGCGAAGATCACCAATCTCGTCGAGTGGATCCTGTCCTTGCCCGGTGGGGTCAAGCCCTAAGAGCGCGGCGTCCGCCGCGCTGCTGGCCTTGCCTAGGCCTCGGCTGAGCGGTCGCCCTGGGTCCCTTCGGCCCGCACGCCGCAAGGGCCGCTGTAAATACGGTGGCGCTGGCGGTTTTGTAGCAGGCGCAGCCTGCGGAGAATGAGACGACTATGACAAGCGAAAAAACCGGATGGATACGGACGATCTGGCGGCAGCTGCGGCGGCCGAGTATCAAGTACTCCGTGCTGGGCATACTCAGCGTCGGCTTTATCTCCGGCATTCTTTTCTGGGGCGGCTACAACACCGCGATGGAACAGACCAATCGACTGGATTTCTGCATTTCCTGTCATGAGATGCGCGACAACGTCTATCAAGAATACAAACAGACTATTCACTACACCAACCGCACCGGTGTGCGTGCGATCTGCTCGGATTGTCACGTACCCAAAGACTGGGCACACAAGTTTGTCCGCAAGCTCAAGGCCAGCGCCGAGGTCTGGGGCAAGATCACCGGTAGCATCGATACGAAAGAAAAATTCGAGGCCCGTCGTCTGACGCTGGCGCAGAACGAATGGGAAAATATGAAGGCAACGGATTCACGGGAATGCCGTAACTGCCACTCGTTCACGGCCATGGAAGCGAGCCGGCAGAAGCCCAGAGCGCAAAAGAATCACGCCGAGGCGCAGCAGAGCGGCAAGACCTGTATTGATTGCCACAAGGGTATAGCGCATCTGCTGCCGCGCGATTACATCGAAGACGAAGAGTAAGTAAGTTTTAGTCTCTGTGACCGTCCGCTCGCCTAGCGTAGGCGGTCGTTGCGATTAATGGCTGCCGGCCCGGCGTCTCTGCGTGGGGCCGCGCGGCGTCTCTATTGCCCATACACGGCTTAGCGGCGCCAGTCGGTCGCGGCATCCAAGGCATGTAACTGCCGGTGGTGCATTGTCAGGGCCACGCCCTTGCCTTAGTAGCAATGCGCCGACTAGCGCGGCGCGCGATCAGACGCACCGTGCTGGGTTGTCAGATGCATCCACGATTGCGCACCGACCGCGTTTGCTAGGCGAAGCGATGACCCATTGCGTACCCAGTGCCGCAAGGTGCATCGGGCGGCCGTGCTCGCGGCGATCGCACCAGGCGCAGCGATACGCAGTTATTTTCTGTGGGGTCTGATCGATAACCTTGCGGGGCGCTAGGCTTCGGCAAGCGCTTTGGCATCGTGCACGTCGATGACGCGTCACCGGTGCGGACCCCAAAGGCGAGCGCGTTGTATTACCGAGCCATGATGCGCCGCCACGCGCTTGCAGCAAAAAGTCCGGGCGCGATGGCACGCGCAAGCGATCGGTACGAGCGTGAGCCCGAGCACGCAGGTCAGGGGCGCCACCGGGCCACCGTGATGTGGTGGTCTCAGTTGTTGGACACGCACACATCCGTGCCATCGAGTGGCATGGTGAAGGCGTACTGCGCATTGTTCATCTTGTTGTTTGACGCGGTCACGTAATGGGTAGCCACGGTGGGATCGATCGGCCAAGCGGGGATGCCCACGCACGATCCGACCGTCCAGCGTTTGTCGGCCCCATAGAGACCGCCCTGCACGACGGGCGCCGTGTCGTTCTGAAAGGTGATCTGGGTCGTGTAAGAACTGTCTAGCGCTGCCTTGTGGGGTGGCGCGTTGAAATTGGGCACGACCAGTACAAAGGTCCCCGGCTTGACGGCAGCCTCACACCGGCTCTGCCAGGTATAGGTGCCCGCACTGGCAAGTACGCGCTGCGTTGCACACGTGTTGACGCCCGCGGGCGCTACGCCGCCAGGCACGGGCATGGCAAAGGTGGCGGAGGTGAACCAAGCGACGTTGCTGCTGTTGTTGAGGAAGACCACCTTACCTGCACGGGCGCTCAGGCTGACGCCACCGGCCAGCGCCAGCGCGGCGATGCAGTACGCAATGTCACGTGCCATTTTTTGACCCCTAGTGTGCGCAAGACGCCTGCAAGCGTTTGCTGCTGATTATTGGATGCACAGTACGCCTATCCGCGCCAGCGCGACGACTAATAACGGCGCGTGGCTGCGCTATGGGGGTGTCAACTACCTATATACCTTTCTGGACGCGTGGTGGCGTGGTGGGGTGGCAAGGGTGGTGCTCTTGGTGCGCCTACGCGCACTGCCCGCGTCGCGGCAGGGGGCTGATCCGAGCGCTCTTGGTTGGGTACGCGTTGGTGTGGCGGTTGTTGCCCGCGCGGGGCGTATCCAGTGCAGGAGCGTGGGTCGTGCGGCATCGACGCGGTCTCGGCGGTTGGTCGACACCACCGCGCAGGTCCTCTGCAGCCCTTGGGGTTGGAGCCCGTGCTGTGCAGGCCTTCGTTGCTGGTGGGCGCCGCTAGATGCTGTTTGGCGTCGCGTGGCGTCGGTCGGGGTGTGCGCTGACCGCGTTGGCGGGCTGGTGGGATTGGCATCCCCGTGGCGGCTGATGGGTAGATGGCGCCGTTACCCCACCAGGGGGAGCGGCAGGTTAGAATCCAACCTGCCCAGAGCACAGGTCCCGCATGCGCCAGATCATTCTTGATACAGAGACGACGGGTCTTGAGCCTGCCCAAGGGCACCGGATCATTGAGATAGGCCTGGTGGAGCTGCAAAACCGCCGCCCCACCGGACGCACCTTTCACTGCTATTTGAATCCCGAGCGCCCGGTGGATGAGGGGGCCAAGGCTGTGCATGGTTTGGGCGATGAGTTCTTGGCCGGGCAGCCGAAGTTTGCAACAGTAGCCGACGATTTCATTGCTTTTATCCGCGGTGCGGAATTAATCGCGCATAACGCCAACTTCGATGTCGGCTTTCTGGATCACGAACTGGGCCGCTTGCCGGAGAAGTTGCTGATTGCGGACCTTGCCAAGGTCACCGATTCGTTGGATTTGGCGCGCAAGCTGCACCCCGGCCAGCGCAATAGTCTGGATGCGTTGTGCAAGCGCTACGCGGTGGATAATTCCAATCGCGAATACCATGGCGCCTTGCTCGATGCGCGCCTACTGGCGGATGTCTATCTGGCTATGACGGGTGGGCAAGGCACGCTGGTGTTGCGCGCCGACGGCCACCTACCGAATGCGGCGACCGACCGTCCGCAACGGCCGCGCCCCACCGTGACCGTGCCGATCGTGCTGGCGACGGCGCAAGAACAGGCGCTGCACGAGGCCATGCTGGATCGTGTGACCAAGGCGTCCAAAGGGTCGTGCGTGTTTCGTACGCTGCCGTAGTGTTTGCCGCCTCGCTTTATTAAGGACAGTGCCATGACGTCGCCGCTGCCGGTTGGTTCCCCTGCACTGCATGCGCGCCTCACCGCGCATGCCCATCGGTTGACTGGGCTTGCACCCGCCACGTTGTTCGGCCCAGGTCGCCGCCATCTACGCGTGGAAGCGGGCGGTGTGGTGCTCGATTACTCGCGTCAACTGATGGACGACGCGGCGCTCACGGATCTGCTGGCGCTTGGGCACAGTGCCCAACTGTCTGCAGCGCTGCTCGCACAGGCCAACGGGGCCGTCGTCAACCCGACGGAAGGGCGCGCCGCGTTGCACACGGCGCTGCGCGATCCGAGCACCCAGCCGCTGCTGGTGCAGGGCGTGGACGTGCGTACACCCATTGCCAACACGCGTGCCCAATGCCGCGCGTTCGTAGCCGATGTGCACGCGGGTCGGCGTGTCGGGGCGACGGGTCGGCGGTTTACGGATGTGCTCAATATCGGCATCGGCGGCTCTGACCTGGGCCCGGTCATGGCGACGGAGGCGCTCAAAGCCTATGCAGTGGATGGCCTGTCGGTACACTTCGTGTCGAATATCGATGGGGCCGGGTTGATCGATCGCGTACGCACCTTGCACCCGGCGACAACACTCGTGCTGGTCTGTTCAAAGACCTTCACCACCATCGAAACCACAACCAACGCGCTGCGGGCCCGGGACTGGCTCGCGGCGGCGCTGGGTGCGCAGAACACCGCAGCGCATTTTGCCGCCGTGTCGACCAATGCCGCGGCGATGGATGCCTTCGGTATCCCGGACGACGCGCGTTTTCCGATGTGGGACTGGGTCGGGGGTCGCTACTCGCTGTGGTCGGCGGTGGGACTGGCGCTGGAGTTGGCGGTGGGGTCGGTGCACTTTGATGCGCTGCTCGGCGGTGCCCATGCCATGGATCAGCACGCGTTGACGGCGCCGCTGGAGGCGAATTTACCGGCGCTCATGGCGTTGTTTTCAATCTGGAACACGCATTACGTGGGCTGTCACTCGCACGCTATTTTGCCCTACGCCGAGCGCTTGCATCGCTTGCCGGCTTATCTGCAGCAACTGACGATGGAGTCGAATGGTAAGCGCGTGCGCTTGGATGGCAGCGCGGTCGAGTACCCGACTGGCGCCGTCCTGTGGGGCGAGGCGGGCAACAACGGCCAGCATTCGTTTTTCCAGTTGCTGCACCAAGGCACCCACCGGGTTGCAGCGGATTTCGTGGTGCCGTACGAGAGCCCCTCGGGACGGGTCGAGGACTCGGTGCTGACGCTGTCTAACGTGTTTGCCCAGGCCAATGGACTGGCGCGCGGCCGCTCGTTGGCGGAGGTGTTAGTCGACCCGAAGGTCCAGGCGGGTGGGGCTGCCGCCGCGGCGTTGGCGCCGCACCGCGTGCATCCGGGCGGCCGACCCTCCTCCATCATTGGTTTTGGTCGCTTGGATCCGGCCGCGCTCGGGCAGTTGGTCGCGCTGTACGAGCACCGGACCTACTTGGATAGTCGTTTCTGGGGCATCAACCCCTTTGACCAATGGGGCGTCGAATTGGGCAAAACCCAAGCCGTGGGGTTGGTGCCGGCGCTTGCAGCGGCGGCGACGCAGGCGCCGGATGCAGTCGGTCGACTGCGTGCCAGTCTGGATGCCGCCGGTCTGGGCTGAGCGGATGCCGCCGCCGGTCCAGGCGGCGCCCGCGGTGATCGCTAACTGCCGTGGTGCAGCGTGGCGGATCCGATTGCAAATAATCGCAGCCCATTAATATTTTGGGACTGCCATCGTGTTGGGCGCACCCAGAACGGTATGGCGCGGTGCCGCGTTAAAATAACCTCTGTTTGCAGTCGTGCGTCAATTGCAGCGAATTCATAGGGCGTGCGCTCGCATCGTTGATAGCGCTTTCAGAAGAGATTGCGCTTTTGCGTGATTATTTTTTAAAAATTTTGGTAACATTAGTTTAAAGATATTAAAAAATACCTGAGAGACGCTGACGAGTGCCGATGAACTATTATTGAGGACGTTGAAGTTTATGAAATCACTGGTTGAACTGCAGAATGAAATCGAGTCGCTAACCGTGCAGGCGCAGGAATTGCGCGCCAAGGAATTCGATCGCACGCTGGCGGAGATCGTGGCCACCTTGCGCGCGTTTGGAATCACGCTGGCGCAAGTGCGCGCGGCGATGAAAATGGCGGCGAAGGGGTCGTCCAAGGGGAAGGCCAAGGGCAAAATCAAGGCCAAGGGCCCGCGGGGTCGCAAAGCGAAGGCCGTCACCGGCAAGAAGACGGTGAAAGCGAAGGCGGCGAAATCGGGCGTGCGCAAGCCGGCCCCGATCAAGTTCCGTGGCCCCAATGGCGAAACGTGGAGTGGCCGTGGCAAGACGCCCAAATGGCTGAAGGCGGCGGTTGATGCCGGCCAGTCGGCGGCGTCGTTCAAGATTTAAGCGCCGGCCGTTGGCGCGCGATCGAGCGGGGGCTGGGATCGACCGATCCCAGCCCCGTCTTTTTGGCACCTTAAGTCTTGTACGCAGGCGCTTGCGCCCCCACAGAGGTATCCTGCAGTGGTCGAATGTTCATACTGAGCGCTTAGATGCGCACCTGGAACCTTGAGGAATCGACGTGACCGATACCCCTGAGCACATTGAAGTCGTAGGCGAGTCCAATCCGGGTCCCGTGCCGGTGCTGCCGCTACGAGACGTCGTCGTCTATCCGCATATGGTGATTCCGCTGTTCGTAGGGCGGGACAAGTCCATCATGGCGCTCGATCAGGCCATGCGCGCCGACAAACAGATCTTGCTCCTGGCGCAGAAAGCCGCTGATGTCGATGAGCCGAAGGTGGACGACCTGTATCGGGTCGGGACGCTCGCGACGATCCTGCAATTGGTCAAGCTCCCGGATGGCACGGTCAAGGTGCTCGTGGAGGGCGTCTCCCGCGCGCGGATCGATCGTCTGGTGACCGCCGATTTTTTTGCGGCCTTCGTCGACGTCCTAGTCGATGAGGACGATACCAATGCGCGCGAGACGGAGGTGCTGACGCGCAGTGTACTCACGCAGTTCGAACACTATGTGAAGCTCAACAAGAAGATTCCGCCGGAGGTCTTGACCTCGTTGGCCGGCATCGATCAGCCGGGTCGGTTGGCGGATACCGTGTCGGCGCACATGGCGCTGAAGTTGTCAGAGAAACAAAAGATTCTGGAGATTTTGGGCGTTCGCGCGCGGCTCGAGCAAGTGCTGGGGCAGATCGAAGGCGAAATGGAAGGCTTGCAGATCGAAAAACGGATTCGCGGTCGGGTCAAGCAGCAGATGGAAAAGAGCCAGCGCGAGTACTACCTGAACGAGCAGATGAAGGCCATTCAGAAGGAACTCGGCGAGCTCGAGGAAGCGCCGAATGAGCACGGCGAGATCGAGAAGCGCATCAAGGCCGCGGGCATGCCCAAGGAAGTGCGTGAGAAGGCCACCGCGGAACTCAACAAACTCAAGATGATGAGCCCGATGAGCGCTGAGGCGACCGTCGTGCGCAATTACATCGATTGGCTGGTTAAGGCGCCGTGGAAGAAACGTTCCAAAGTGCGTGCCGATATTGCCCACGCGCAGTCGGTACTGGACGCGGACCATTATGGCCTCGATAAGGTCAAGGAACGCATTGTCGAGTTTCTCGCGGTGCAGCAACGGGTCAAAGCGTTGAAGGGTCCGATTCTTTGTTTGGTCGGGCCACCGGGTGTGGGTAAGACGTCCTTGGGCCAGTCCATTGCCAAGGCGACCAACCGAGAGTTCATTCGCATGAGCCTGGGTGGCGTGCGCGACGAAGCCGAAATTCGCGGTCACCGGCGCACCTACATCGGTTCGATGCCCGGCAAGATCATCCAGAGCATGGCGCGTACCGGCGTGCGCAATCCCTTATTCCTCTTGGATGAGGTCGACAAGATGTCGATGGATTTTCGGGGTGACCCGTCCTCGGCCTTGCTGGAAGTCTTGGATCCCGAGCAAAACGCGACCTTCGCGGATCATTATCTGGAGGTCGACTTTGATCTGTCTGAGGTGATGTTCGTCTGTACGGCCAATACCCTGAATATCCCCGCCGCACTGCTGGATCGTATGGAAGTCATTCGTCTGGCGGGCTACACCGAAGACGAGAAGATCAACATCGCGCGCCGTTACTTGGTGCCCAAGCAATCCAAGGCCAATGGTCTGGCGGCCGGTGAGTTAACGGTTGCGGACGAGGCGCTCACGGGCATTGTGCGGCACTACACGCGCGAGGCGGGCGTGCGTAACCTGGAGCGCGAGGTCTCCAAGATTTGCCGCAAGGCGGTCAAACATCTGTTGCTCCATCCGGCGGACAAACAGATCCGTGTGGGGGGCGAGAATCTCGGTGATTATTTGGGCGTGGAACGCTTCCGCTATGGCCGCGCCGACGAGTCCAACCGGATCGGGCAGGTCACCGGTTTGGCCTGGACTGAAGTGGGCGGCGACCTGCTCACGATCGAAGCGGCCGTGGTGCCGGGCAAGGGTAAATTGCAGTACACCGGCCAGTTGGGTGAGGTGATGCAAGAATCCATTCAGGCCGCCATGACGGTGGTGCGTAGCCGCGCCACGCTGTTTGGCCTCGAGCCGGATTTCCACCAGAAAGGCGATGTGCACGTGCACGTACCCGAGGGCGCGACGCCCAAGGACGGCCCGTCGGCTGGCGCGGCCATGGCGACCGCGCTGGTGTCGGCTTTTACCAAGATCCCGGTGCGAGCGGATGTGGCGATGACCGGCGAGATCACGCTGCGTGGTGAGGTGTTGCCGATCGGCGGCCTCAAGGAAAAATTGCTGGCAGCGCACCGCGGCGGCATTACCACGGTCTTGATTCCCTCCGAGAACGAGAAAGACCTGGCTGAAATTCCGGCGAACATTAAGGACAAGCTCGCCATCCACCCAGTGAAGTGGTTTGACGAAGTGCTGGATCTGGCGCTGGAGCGGTCGCCGCTGATCGGGCTCGTGCGCGATGCGGACGGCGCGCCGGAGACGACGGATGCGCTGCGGCACGAGCCACGCCCGGCCCATTAGGGCTGGGAATTGGCAACCGGAGCGGGTCGACCCGGCCACGGGCTTGTCCGCTAGCGTGGGCGTTGCGTCCCGTGCAGGGGTCGGTCTAGTCCGTTCAAGGGCGTGTGCGCGCGCCAAGATCAGAATTTGCGCTCGTGGGGGTGTTTGCGTAGCGCCCCTAGGCCGCCCGCAGAGCCGGCACGTAGTTTCCTCCTCGCGATCCCGTCAGCCTTTCAGCTAATATAGCGCTAGGTTAAAATGGACATAAGACGCTAAAGATAGACCGTCTGCCGGTAGGGAGCAGTGGTGTGCCTTCTACAATCGCGAGGACCGCAATGCAATTGGACGGATTAGACGACGTCATTTCGGTGGTGACTTTAACGGTGCTGTACGTGGCGACGGCCCTGACCGCGATGGCCACCTTTCTGTTGCGGTCGCAGGCCGGGCGCCTCGGCCTGCTCGATCGACCAGGCGGACACAAGGCCCATGAGGGTGCCGTCCCGGTGGTGGGTGGCTTGGCCATGTGGATCGGCTTCGCCGCTGCACTGCTGGTGCCGACGGGGCACTGGCAATTGCTCGGCCCCTTGATCGGTGGCGCGTCCGTGCTGGTGCTGCTGGGCGCCTACGACGATGCGCAGGGACTGACGCCGCGGTTGCGCTTGCTCAGCCATGCCGTGGTCGCGACCCTGGTGATCTATGCCATTGGGCCCGCCGCCCGACTCGAAACCTTAGGCGACTTTGTCGGCATGGGGCCGGTTGCTCTAGGTCTGTGGTCGTTCCCTTTCACGGTGTTCGTGATGGTGGCAGCGATCAATGCCTTCAACATGTTGGATGGTCTGGATGGGCTGGCGGGTGGTGTGGCGTTTGCGATCGCATTGGTGCTGCTGGTGGCGATGGGGACGGGTCTGCGGACTGAGTGGGCGCCGGTATTGACGGCGTTGGTCGGGGTCACCGCGGCCTTCTTGTGTTTTAACGCACCAATGATGCTGCAGCGTCCGGCGCGGATCTTTATGGGCGATGCGGGCTCCACGTTCCTTGGTTTTACGCTGGCGCTCGTATTGGTGTCAGTCTGTCAAGGTGCGGATCCTCTCGTGTCGCCGGTGAATGCGATCTGGTGCCTGTTCGTGCCGGCGACCGAAGTCCTGCAGAGCACGGTGCGCCGGTTGCTGTCAGGACGCTCGCCCTTCGCCCCGGATCGCGGCCATCTGCACCACCAGTTGCTGGACGCCGGCTACGCGGTGCGGACGATTTTCTTCCTCTACATCGGCGTCAGCGTGTTGGGCTGCGTGTTGGCGCAGACGTTCCAGTATCTGCAGGTGCCCGACGCGGTGTCGTTTGTGGTCTTGCTGCTGGCCAGCGCGACCTGCACGGGCCTCGTGCACGCGCAGACGGTGCGCGCGCGCAGTGCGCTGATCGAGGAACAGCATTCGGTGTTGGCCGCTAGCATTGGCGATGTGCCGCATGTGGGCGGTGTGGTGGGCTTGGATCAGCGGCATTACCGGACCGAGCGCGGCGTGCTGTCGACGCTGACCAACCCGAACGAACCGGTCCGTCCGACCTTTGTGACGCCAGAGTTTGGCCCACCGGATGTGGAACCGGCTGCGGATTCGGACGTCGCTTAGAAAAATAACTGTTTTTAAGGTTGCCTCGAAGCATAGGGAACGCTATCATTTTGGGCTCTCGTGGTGCCTGGTGACGCAGGGTAAGACGCTAGGAGAGCCGGGTAGGGTGCTTAGCTCAGTTGGTAGAGCGTCGCCTTTACACGGCGAGGGTCGGGGGTTCGAACCCCTCAGCACCCACCAAACTCGGTGTACTGAACGTGCCGGGTGTGGATCGTGGAGTGGTAGTTCAGCTGGTTAGAATATCGGCCTGTCACGCCGAGGGTCGCGGGTTCGAGTCCCGTCCACTCCGCCAATTCATGAATGGAATCAAGCAGTTAGAACGCGACTTGATTCCTGCATACCAACCCGCATACCTAACTCTGCGTACTACCTTCGGTCACGAGACCAGTGCCGCCCGGCTTAGCACCTGTTTTTTTGTCCGTCCGCGGTCATCAGTTTGAGAAGGTCGCAGGTTGCTGGCGGTTTGTATCATCCTGTTTGTGATCGACTCTGACTGCACAAACATCCCCACGCTGATAACACGACGGCTAAGGGAAAAACCCAGACCTTGCGCATTTGGCCCTCGGATCCGGGTTGCTGCTCCGAATAGGGTGCAGCAGCAAGTTGCATTTGACCGATTTAGGTGTAGACCGCCTCCTGATGCACGTAAGCGTCCGGCGAAGTCATCTACCGCGCTGACTTCTGGCGGTTGAGATTGTGTCCATCGTAAGGGGACACGTGTCCACTTAAAAATAGGTGGACACGTGGACACTAAGCGACGACATGATGACCTGCAAAGTGCTGATTGAAGTTAATTTCGCGACTACTTTCGAAAGCATGAG
>CAIVRI010000063.1 GCA_903908265.1 uncultured Pseudomonadota bacterium | reverse complement strand
CGATACCTTGCATGGTTTGACGCAAAAGTTCGCCGTCACGCTAGCGCAGTTAAAAGCGTGGAACCGCCTTGGCAAAACGCTCACGGTCGGGCAGATGATCGTCATCAAAGTGCCGGCTGACAAAGACTACGGCGGCTGAGCAGACGCCACAGTCCGCAGCGTAGCGGTCGTGCATGACCGCGCGCCCGTCCCCGCACCCGGCACAGCGCGCGCGCCCAATGCCTTCGCCGTACGCGCTGTCGTGCGAACTACGTCAGCCGCGGGGCGCCATGCCATCGGGCGTCGCATACCGCGTCTGGCATCCCTTACGGGGCCAGCGCGTCCAAGGCCCCGCGAGCACGCCTGCGCGCGTACGCCCATACCGGGTAGATCGCTGGATATCGATTCCTGGTGACACGCGACAACGTGGCTCTCTTGCCCTGACGTCATCAGCGCGCGATAGGCTTTAGTGCCGCAATAGAGCCACGGGTCCTGCAGACGCGCGGCTGCCTGTGCAACAGGCCGGCGCGCAAACGTCCGCGGCGTGCACCGACCGGCGTCCTGCCGCGCATCGGTGCCCCCGCTGTGCGTCGCCCGAACGCCACTCCACCGCGGTATCAGGGCCTCGGGACGTCCGCAATCTGCGGGATTTGGTGTGTCCGTAGCAAGGTGTTGAACGCCGGCAATGCCTGCGCCACCAACGATCGCCACAAGGTCAACTGCGTGTCCAGGCGCGCATGCAGCAGCGCCTGCACCGCTACCTGGGACTCGGTCGGCGCCGCATCCCCGTCCAACACGGACGACAGATAGGCATATTGCTCGTTCAGCTTGACCGGATAACGCAACGTGTCTTCGCTGGCCGCGAGTTTGACTTGCACCAGTTCTTGCTCGATTGCTGCCATCTGCGCCAATAGCGCCTCGCCCGCCTGCACCACGGCTTGCGCGGACGCCTCGTCCGCGCTCCACTTCTGCAGCGTCTGCAGCTTGGCGCGCACCGACCGGATCTGATTCACCGCCCGATGCAGGGCGTCAATGTCCTGCCACGTCTCCAGCGCCAGGTGCTCGAGTGCCAGCAGATCCGCCGCCGAGACCTGCCCCTGCAAGCGGGGATCTAACACGACTACAAACGGCACCACCTGCGACTGCCCCGCGACGGTCAGTCGGACTTGGTATTGACCGGGGCGCAGCAGCGGGCCACGCGGCAACCCCTCGCCATAGACCGCACCCGGCAACACGGTCGGATCCTCGCGATGCATGTTCCAGGCAAAGCGATTGGCACCGGCGGCCGCGGGGATGGTGTCGACCGGTTCTTCCCGATCGGTCCACTCGGCGGGTTGCGCGTAGGCATCTTTCGGTCGGCGATTGGAGAAGTGTTTGAGTACTTGCCCGCTCGCGTCCAAAAATTCGAGCACGACTTCCTCATTCTCGGCCGGTGCCTTCTGCAGGTAATAGTCGATGACCGCACCCGCGGGCGGATTGTCGCCCACCGGCAAGCGCCGCTCGACCTGATCGGGCACATGGCGACGCACGGCGGGGGCCGGCGTCAACAAGATCGCCGCGCGCTCGGTGTGCACGGAGGCGGCCTGCCGCACCGGCGACAGATCATCGAGAATCCAGAACGAACGGCCGTGGGTGGCGGCGATCAAATCACCGTCTTTGATGGCCAGATCATGGATCGGCGTCGGCGGCAGATTCAGCTGCAGCGATTGCCAATGCGCGCCATCGTCGTTCGAAAAATACACGCCCCGCTCCGTGGCCGCATACAGCAGGCCGGCCTGCGTTGGGTCTTCACGCACCGAGCGCACGTACGCCCCCATCGGGATCCCGCTCACAATGCGCGTCCAGGTCTTGCCAAAATCATGGGTCCGATAGAGCAAGGGCTGCTTATCATCGAGCTTGTGCCGATCCACCGCCAGATAGGCCGTCGCTACATCATGCGCCGAGGCTTCGACCATGCTGACCAGACTCCACGCCGGCAAGTCCTTCGGCGTCACATTCGTCCAGGTGCCCCCGTCATCCCGGGTCAGGTGCACCAAGCCGTCGTCCGTACCGGCCCACAGCAGACCGCGCTGACGCGGCGACTCGGCCAACGTGAACACCGTGTCGTAGTACTCGACGCTGGTGATGTCGAGCGTGATGTCCCCACCCGAGGGCGTCTGCTTGCTCTTGTCATTACGGGTCAAATCCGGGCTGATCGGGTGCCAGCTGCGACCCTGATCGGCGCTACGCAGCACATATTGCGAAGCGGTGTACAGCACATTCGAATCGTACTGCGACACGAACAACGGCTCGGTCCACTGCAAGCGAAACTTCTGCGCGTCGGCGCCTTGCCCCGAGGTGTCAAGCGGATACGGGGAGACGTCGCGCATTTGATTGGTGCGGTGATCGTAGCGGGTGATCACGCCACTGTTGTCATTGGCGTAGATGATGTCCGGATCACGCGGATCCGGCGCAATGTAACCGCTCTCGCCACCGCCGACCGGATACCAATCCTGCCGACCAATCACGCCCTCGTCAGTGCGACTGGCGATCGCGATCGTGCTGTTGTCCTGCTGCGCGCCGTAGATGCGGTACGGCACGTGATTGTCCGCGACCACATGATAAAACTGCGCGGTGGGCTGATTGTACGGCGCTGTCCAATGCTGGCCGCTGTCCACCGACAGGCTCGCGCCGCCGTCGCTGCTCTCGATCATTCGCTGCGGATGGGTCGGGTCGATCCACAAGCCATGGTGGTCGCCGTGCGGCGCCGGCAGCAAATCAAAGGTGCGCCCGCCGTCGATGGAACGGAACAGGCCGGTGTTGGCGATATAGACGATGTCCGGCGACTGGGGATCGGCGAAGACGTGATTGAAATACCAAGCGCGCTGCCGGAAGCGATGATCGCTGTTGACGAGCGTCCAATGTGCGCCTTGATCGTCCGAGCGGTACAGTCCGCCCTCGTCGGCCTCCACCAGCGCATACACGCGTCCCGCAACACCGCCCGCCACCGACAGCCCAATCTTGCCCAGCGTACCGGTCGGCAAACCCTGCCCCTGCACGGGCTGCCAGGTCGCGCCGCCATCGGTCGATTTGTACAAACCGGAACCGGGTCCGCCACTGTTGAAATGCCACGGCTCGCGGCGCATTTGCCAGAGCGCGGCGTATACGATCGAGGGATTGGTCGGATCCATGACGACGTCTACCGCACCGCTGTCGGCATCCTTGTACAGCACCTTCTGCCAGCTCTTGCCGCCGTCGGTGGTCCGAAACACGCCGCGTTCCGTATTCGGACCATAGGCGTGACCCAACGCCGCCACCAGCACCACGTCGGGGTTGCGCGGGTCAATGACCACCGCGCCTATGTGCTCGCTGTCCTGCAAACCGATGTTGCGCCAGGTCTTGCCGGCATCGGTGGACTTATAAACGCCATCCCCGTACGTGATGTTGCCGCGCGGGCACGGCTCACCGGTACCCACGTACAGAACGTTGTGATCGGCGTCGGCCACCGCGATCGCGCCGATCGAACTGATCGGTGCGCTGTCGAACACCGGCAGCCACGAGGCCCCCGCATCGGTGCTCTTCCACACACCGCCGCCCACGGCGCCAAAATACCAAGTGGCCGAATCACCGGGCACGCCCGTCACGGCCTCCACACGGCCACCGCGGAAGGGGCCCACCTGCCGCCAATGCAGGGCGCCGAGCAGGTCCGGTGCGGCCTCGGCCAGCGCGACCGGCGGGGCTGCCAACAGCGTCGACATCAGTACAGCAGCCAACGCAAGGGGCTTGATAGGAATAGCCACGCGGAACCTCCCAGGTCGTGAACAGCGCAAGGTAGGTCGCATGCTAACACCCCGTTACCCGCTTGCAGAGCGCCGCGCAGAGGCCGCTAAAACCGGGGCCGTCCGCGCCAAGATGCCCGTCATTGACGGTTAGTTTCGCCCGCGCAGATCGCAAAATCGGCATAGCCTTCCCGTTCAGGGGACTCGGAGCCGGATGCAAGTCTTTTGCGTTGTATTGCTGCCCCAAGTCACCGTACAGATCCTGCCGATCTACGCCGGTGCAGTCATCTCGATGCTGAAGAGGACTTCGGTGCTCGGCTACAGCGCGATTCAGGATCTGACCATGACCGCCGACAGCATTCGTGGTCGCCCCTACGACGCGCTATTTACCTGCGTCATCATCGCCTTGATCTACTTCGTACTGGCGTGGCTTTTGACTGCGCTATTGGCACGCTGCGCGCGCCAGCTACGCAGGCGGCGGCGCGAGGACACCGCACGTCCGGCGCGCCTGCGACCGACAGGGTCGACGCAAGCGCCCGACCCCCACTACCGCCAGTAGCGCCTGCGGGCCGCTGCACTCGCCTTCAGGGGCCACGCTGGACGGCAACCACATTGTCATCCGTATTGCGATCGATGTGCGTGTTGTACGGATCGACGCCCGCGTACGCGGGCGCCGTCGCGCTACGTAGCACGATGCGCTGCGCCCCGTTGTGTACGCTGTCCCGACGCAGCAGCAACACGCTCTCGGCCTTGAAGCCTTTTTTGCCGGGCTCTGCCGTAAACAAACCCACCACAAACGCTGCCTGAAACGGCGTCTCTGTCTCTTTGCCCGTGCCATCCGCATAGAGTTTACGCGCGGTGACCTGCAAGGTGGTCTCCCACTGGCCATCGGGCAGTTGGTGGGTCGTGGCCTGCACGGCCTTCAAATCATGCAGCGTGATGCGCTCGAACAAGTCGCTAATGAGTTGCTCGTGGCCAGGACCTGCCTCCTCGCGCAACAGCCGCAGAAAATCCCGCGGGTTGGGATAGGGCGCAGCTTTGAAGGCATATTCTTTCAGCAAGCGTTGCAAGGTGTGGTTAACAACTGCCTCACCCAATTCTTCTTTGAGTAAGTACAGCGCCAAACCGCCTTTTTGGTAATGAATATACGGCTGGTTTTCAACCCGCTCCAGCGGCAACTCCTCGAGCCGCTCGCCACCACGTGCGCGCAAGTACCGATCCATTTCCAGTTTCAGGAATTTGCGAATCTGCGCCCGCCCGTACAACTGCTCCATCACCAGTAGCGCCGAGTACTGCGCCATCGATTCGACTAGGAACGTGCCGCCTTGCTGATCGGCACTGATCAACTGATGCCCCCACCACTGATGCCCGACCTCGTGCGCGGTGACGTAGCTGACCATATCGATATCGTCAGGGTCTTTGCGATTGAGAATAAAGCCGATCGACTCCGCATACGGAATGGTGTTGGCGAACGACTGCGCGAAAGTCGCATAGGCCGGAAATTCCAGAATGCGCAGCTGGCGAAACTGGAACGGACTGAAGGCGGCACTGAACACATCCAGCGAACGCTTCATGGCCTCAATCATCAGCGCGGTGTTGTGATCATGGGCAGGGTCGTGATAGACCGCCAATTGCACGTCGTGCCACTGATCGCGCGCCACCTGGTAGCGCGCCGATTGGATCGAGAAGAAGTTCTGAATGGGGGCGTCCGTGCGGTAGCGTGCGATGCGCCGACCGTTCTCGACGCGCTCCGCTACTTGGTAGCCCGGCGCAATCACGAGCTGATCGGCCACGGTGGAGACGGTGAGGTCCGCATCCACCCAATCGCTATCGCGACGCAACATGTTGAAGCCGCGAGCCGCCTCGTCTTCGAGTTTCGCCGGCCGCAATTCCGCCGGCAGCCCATACTTGCGGCGCTTAATGCGATCGGACAAGAAGTCGCTGCGATTGGTGCCTAAGGTGGGGGTGATCTCCGAGTTATCGATGAAGGTACCGTTGTCGACCACCCGTGTGTCATTGCCGCGGTTACGAAAGCCGCGCTGTGCGCGCACGGTGGCGAAACGCAGGGTCGCTTGCCCACCGGGCGCTAACGGCTGCGCAAAGCGATAGATGCGGTAGTTGAACAGCGCCAGCTCTTGCGCCAACGTCGCGCCCTCCAATGCCATCTGCGTCACCTGCAGATCCCGCGGCAGGTTGACGTGCACGGTAGTTATGGGCGCCCCGGAGCGATTCTCCAAAACATAACTGCCGTGGGTCACCACCCGCGACTGCGCCGGATACAGCGCGACGTCCAAGACCACAGCGCGGATGCGCGGCTGCGCCAACAACTCGAATGGCAGGGTGGCTTTTTCTTTGTCTGCGGTCCAACGGTCCTCGGCCTCTGCGGTGCGGTACGGATTAAGGACGTTGGTGTTGTAGTAGATGTACCCACCCAGACCGGCCATTAGCAGCACCGCGCTGCCGGCGACTACACCGGCCGGCCCCGCGAGCCGCGCCGGCAGGCGCCGCAAGCGAGCGCCCAAGAGCACCACCGTGCCGCGGCGCCACAGCGCTTGGGACAGCACCACCAACACCAGCGCAAAGGCCGACCAATAGGCGCGGAACCAAGCCGCATGGGCCGCAAACTGGCCTTGCGCATTCATATCCGAGAGCGGCACCCGCGGCGCACTCGCGTACTGGTACAGGTGGTGCTCAAAACCGAGGTTACCTAGCGTACTTTGCGAGATCACAAACACCAACATGACCAACCAGCCCGCCTGCTTGTTCGGCACCAGCGTTTGCACAAACACCGCCAGCACGGCGAAGAGCGTGACCTCAATACTCTCCGGCAGCACGTACCAGGTGCAGTAATGCAGGAGTTCTAGATGCGTGTAGCCCTTGAGTAACTGCACCACCAAGGCCGCCAGCACACTACCCACCAGCGTCGACACCAACACGAGCGTAATAGCCAAGATCTTCGGCAAGGCGAAAGCCCAATCGGGTGCGGGCGTTGCATCGAGCACTTCGTGGGTGCGCTGGTCGCGACTGCCCCAGACCAGCTCTCCGGCGTAATACACCGCAATGATCAGCGGGATGACGGTGAAGCTACCCCGCAGCGCATCGATCATCACGCGCGTCACCGGCAAGGTGTCGGTGTCATACAGTTGACTGGCAAACCAGAGCGCGCCGGCCGCATTGACGCAACCGAAGAACACCAACACCACGTAGCCGGGGTTACGGAAGGTAGCGGCCATATCAAAGCGCACGAGCGCGCGTACCGCGGCCCAACCGCCAGGATTGCCGGTCGGTGTCGGCACCACCGTGGCCGCCGGCAGCGCGTCCACGGTGACGCGCTGCACTTTGCGCGCTTTGGCGGGCCGGCCCTCGATCCGGTAGAGCTGCACCGCCAGCGCCAAAATCCCGCCCGACAGCACCAGCCACAGCAGACGATTCCACAACAGTACGCCCGCCAGCGCCGGCATCAGCGTGTTGCGTTCCGCCGCCGTCCAGTACTTGGTGGTCAGTCCCAGGGCGGCCATGCCGAAGGGCTCGCCCAGCGCCACCGCAGTCTCGAAGCGCGGCTGGTCGAGCAGACCCATCGCCACCAAATAAAGCACCAAAAACACCACCACGCCCACGTAGGTCGCCATCATCGAGCGCGTCGCGATGGCCAACGCAAACAACGCGGCGGACATCACCAACAGGGTCGGGCCGCAGAACAGTAACCACGCTTGCAGATACCAAGCCAGGTGCACCGGACCCACTGTTTCCGGATCCACCCACGGCATGGCGGCGCCCACCAGATTGCCCAAGGGGACGCTTGCGAACACCAGCATGCCCACAGCCCACGCACCCGCGAAGCGTCCGAGCAGGTAGTCGGTACGCGTCAGGCGGGTGCTGTGCAAGAGGCCGCCAAAGCGGGTTTCGTCGTCGCGCACGACCGCATTGGCCACAAACGCGGCGACCACAAACAGGCAGAACACACTCAGCACCATCGCGATCTGCACAATAACGAAGGGCGCGTTGACGAGCACGTTGCCGCCATTACCGCCAATACGAATTTTATCCGACGCTGCCGCCCCGAAAGCCAGCAGGAAGAACAACAGGAACGTCACCCAAAAAGCGGGCGAGCGCAATTGGTAACGCAATTCAAAGCGCGCGACGCTCAATAGCATGACAGCCGCCTCAAGCCGCAGCGCGACGGTGGGCGACCGTGGCGAAATACACATCTTCCAAGCCCGCTCGCGCCGGCTCGAAGCCCTCGCCCGGCGACGCGTCCGCCCACACATGCACCAGCGTCCGACC
The DNA here is from genome assembly GCA_903908265.1 of uncultured Pseudomonadota bacterium. GTDB lineage: Bacteria > Pseudomonadota > Gammaproteobacteria > Steroidobacterales > Steroidobacteraceae > CAIKZZ01. The sequence continues at coordinate 1,285 of CAIVRI010000063.1, read as the reverse complement.
CGCCAGCAGGCGGGTCGCGATGACCCGGTGCGCCGCACGGCAGGCCTCGAGTTCGTGTTTAAGAATCGTCTTGCGCCAGACGCGGCCCTCGAGCGCATCGATCAATTGTTGCGGCACGCCCTCGGCCAAGAGGCTACCGTCGGCCATGATGGCCATGCGCGGACACAAGTCCGCCACATCCTCCACGATATGGGTCGACAGGATCACGACCACGTTCTCACCGATGCCAGCGAGCAGGTTCAGGAAGCGATTGCGCTCCTCCGGGTCGAGTCCTGCGGTCGGTTCATCGACGATCACGAGCCGCGGGTTGCCGAGCAACGCTTGGGCAATCCCAAAGCGTTGGCGCATACCCCCGGAAAAGCCGGCCAATGCTTTTTTGCGCACGCTCCATAAATTCACCTGCTGCAACAGCGCATCGACTGCTTCGCGCCGCTCCCCGCGCGCCGCGTAGCCTTTGAGTACCGCCAGATGATCGAGCATGTCGTAGGCTGACACGCGCGGATACACACCAAAGTCTTGGGGCAGATAACCGAGGACCCGGCGCAGGGCTGGCGGATCGGCCAATACGTCGATGCCATCAAAGTGAATACTGCCGGACTGCGGCCGCTGCAAGGTCGCAATACTGCGCATCAGGGTGCTTTTGCCGGCGCCGTTCGGGCCCAACAGGCCAAACATGCCACAGGGGATTTGCAGGGACACCCCCTGCAAGGCACGGGTGCCGTTGGGATAGGTGTGATTGAGTGCAGTGATGGTCAGCATAGGGATCTCACATAAGTCCGATGAAAACGCACCTCGCGATCACCGCGCTACGCAGCGCGGTAACGCGGCCGAACCGACGCGCGCCAGTTATAACATTGTTATCACTATGAAAGCGTTGACCGTCACCTTACGTCGTATCGGGAATTCACTAGGGATAGTGATTCCAAAGCCATTGCTGGCGCAGGTCGGCTTAGCGGGACACGCTGACCTCACGGTCGAGCGTGGAGCCATCGTACTGCGCAAGCCTAGCAAGGCCGCCCGTGCGGGGTGGGCTGATGCTGCGCAAATGGTAGCAAGAGACGGTGAAGATAAACTCCTGATGGGCGAATTTTCCAACGCCACGGACTCGGAGCTTGAGTGGTGAAACGCGGTGAGGTCTGGCTGATCGCTCTTGACCCGACAGTCGGCGGTGCGATTCAGGAATCGCGGCCATGCGTCATTGTTTCGCCTTCTGAGCTCAACCAACATCTACGAACAGTCATCGTTGCGCCGCTAACGAGTAAAGGCTTCATGGCGCCTTTCCGTG
>CAIVRI010000062.1 GCA_903908265.1 uncultured Pseudomonadota bacterium | reverse complement strand
GCCAAGTTTAGGCAGTCTCAGAAAAAAAACAAGCATGACTGTTTCGTTTCTGTCGCTAACTGCCTGACGTGGTGTTCGTTCTTGGCAGTCCGCGGGCGGCGTTCGGCCGGACCGCAGGACGTACTGCGGGGGCGCCGCAGGCGTTGCTAATTTGCAACAAAAGCGATCTGGGCCCGGTTTAAGGTCTTGTTTCTATTCGCAACCCTAGCTTTTGCGCCCCTCAGGGGCTGCTGCTGCGCAGTTCGCGCAACTTGTCCGCCAGGTACTCGAGCAAGCGCTCCCCACGGGCCGCATCGGCTTGCGTCATAAAACTAACCGCCATGCCCTCGAGGACGAAGCGCGACAGGTCCAGTGCGAGGTCGAACTGGCGGCCGGCGCCTTGCCACTCCGGAAACACGTCGCGGGCGGTCGCGTACCACTCGCGCTCAAATGACTCCTGCGAGGGACGCAGGATCGCCGCCAATTCCGGGTCGGTGCGCGCGGCGACGGATAACTCAAAAAAAGCCACAAACATCGGATGACGGACGTGGTCCCAGAACGCGCGCACGGCGATCATGACGCGATCTGCGGACGCATCGATGGGGCGGCCCATCGCGCGGCGGAACGCTTTGAGGCGCTTGCCGTGCAGATATTCGATGGCCCCTTTGACCACGGCGATCTTCGAGGGGAAGTGGTGCAGCATCGCGCCACGGGACAAGCCGGCTTTTTGGGCGATCGCGGTCGTGGTCGTGCCGGCATAGCCGAGTTCGACGAAACAGCGGATCGCGCTGTCGAGGATCAGGCGGCGGGTGGCGGCGCTTTTTTGCGCTTGCCACCCCGACGGATCCACTACCAATTCCACTGCATCATCCATGGGCTGCCTCGGGCGCGGGGCCGCTGGGTGCGGCGCGGCGCGTCGGTCAAGAATGTAAGGCCTGTCGGAAAAAGTCAAAGGTGATTGAAACCGTCCGAAGTGACTGTTAGCGTCCGTCTGGACCGCGGCCATGGCTAGCGGTCGGTTTACCAAGACGGCACACAGCTTCGAGGGGAATAAATATGGGTCGGGTTAGCGGCAAAGTAGCGCTCATCACGGGCGGAGCGACGGGACTGGGTCGGGCCGATGCGATCGCGCTGGTGGGCGAGGGCGCAAAGGTGTGCATCACCGATATCAATGTGGCGGCGGGCGAAGCGCTCGCGGCAGAACTCAATGCGACGACGCCGGGGGCCGTGCTGTTTCTGCGTCAGGACGTCTGCGAGGAGCAGGGCTGGATCGACACGCTCGCAGCGGTCAAAGCGCACTTCGGCGGACTCCACATCCTGGTCAATAACGCCGGCATGGTGAAGATTGGCACCCCGGAATCCGCTTCGCTCGAGGACTTTAGGCGCCATCAAGCGGTATTGTCTGAGAGCGTGTTCCTCGCCTGCAAGCATGCGCTGGGCCTGATGAAGGACAGCGGCGGCGGCTCGATCATTAATATGTCGTCGACCGCCTCGCATTTGGGCTACCCGGTATTTCACGCCTATGGCGCGGCCAAGGGCGCGGTCCGATCGATGACCAAGTCGGTGGCGGTGTGGTGTCAGATGCAAAAGTACAATATCCGCTGCAACTCGATCCATGCCGGCGCCATGGAAACGGCGATGGTGGTCAATGCCACCCAAGAACTGGGTATGACGATGGACATGTATCACCAGAGCCCGCAGGGTCTGGGTAAGCCCGAGGACATCGCCAACCTGGTGTTGTTCCTGGCCTCGGAAGAGTCGCGCTTTATCAACGGCACCGAGTTGCTGATCGACAATGCGCTGACGATTCAGTGAGGACGCGCGCCCCGGCCGCGCGGGCCGGGGCGATGCGGGGGCATTCAATTTAGAAAAAAATCAGTACTGACTGTTTATATGCAGTCCGGGGGACGCCTATACTGGGCCCCATCTGGGCGTGCGTAGCGCCCGCGGCGTCTGCGGTCAGTACGGGAGTTCGATATGGATTTGCAGCTCAGAGGCAAGAAGGCGATTGTGACGGGAGCCACCAAAGGCATCGGTCGGGCGATCGTGGAGTTGCTCGCGTCGGAAGGCGCAGACATCGGATTTTGTGCCCGTAGCGAGGACGAGGTCGAAGAAACGACCCGTGCCCTGCAAGCGAAGGGCGTCCATGTAGTGGGCGGTGCCGTCAATGTCCGCGACGGCGATGCCTACAAGGCTTGGCTGAGCGAGACGGCAGCGACCCTCGGCGGTTGCGATGTGTTCGTCCCCAACGTCAGTGCCGGCGGCGGCATGGATTCTGAGAAGAACTGGTGGAAGAACTTTGAGATTGACGTGCTGCACACGGTGCGCGGTTGCGAGACGCTGATGGATGCGCTCAAGGCGTCCGGTCAGGGCTCGGTGGTGATCATCAGTTCGACCAATGCGATCGAGACCTTTGCGGCCCCGATGGCCTACAACGCCATGAAAGCCTCGCTGATCACCTACGCCAAGCAATTATCGCAGTTCGTTGGCAAGCAAAACGTGCGGGTCAACGCCGTCTCGCCGGGTCCGATCTACTTCGAGGGCGGCGCCTGGGAAATGATCAAAGGCACCAATCAGAAGTTCTACGACAGCACGCTGCGCGCGATTCCTTCGGGACGCTTTGGCGTGCCGGACGAAGTGGCGCGCGTGGTTGCATTCCTCGCCAGCCCCGCTTCGAGCCTGATCACGGGTGCGAATATTGTGGCCGATAATGGCTTTACCAAGGGTGTGCGGTACTAAAGGTATGGCCACCGGGCGCGTCAATGTCGCCTTCGTCTGTGGTGGCAAGTACCACGACATAGACTATGCACGGGCGCAGATTTTGCAGGCCTTGCTCGAGACGCCGCACCTGCGCACCAAGGTGTATGCGGACTACACGGCGATTGACGAGATCACGGCGGCGGACTGTGTGCTGACTTACACGGTGGACCTGGTGCCGGATGACGCCGGCGCGGCGCGCTTGCGCGATTTTGTGGCGAGTGGGCGGCGCTGGTTCGCCTTGCACGGGACCAACTCGGTGCTCCAGTATGTGAAGGGCAAGGGCTGGGATGCGCCGCGCGCGGCGCCGCTGTACATGCAGACGCTGGGTAGTCAGTTCCTCGCGCATCCACCCATTGCGCCGTATACCGTCGAGGTGACGGCACCGGATCATCCGCTGGTGGCGGGTATCGCGCCGTTCAGTGCGGACGATGAGTTGTATCTGTCCGAGTTGCACCCACCGATCGAAGTGCTACTGCATACGCGGTTTGCAGGGACGGCGCCGGGTTTCGTTGCAGCAGACTGGTCGGGCGATGAGATACGTCCGGTGCTGTATCTGAAGCCGATCGAGGCGGGCAGTGTGCTGTACTGCACGCTCGGTCACGCCCGCAGTCGCTATGACATGCAACCGCTGATGGCAGAGTATCCGCACGAAGAGCGTGGCAGTTGGCAGACACCGGCCTTCCAGACGCTGTTGCGTCGGGGCCTTGCTTGGATGGCAGAGCGCGCCTGACCGGCGTGGGAGACGAGTGATGTCGACCGATCCTTCGAAGGACGCTCTGTACGCGGCGTCCCTGACGCCCCAGTATAAAAAGGTGCGGCGGGTGACACCCGCGGAGAGTCCGGTGACGCCGGTCGACAAGACCCCGGATCCGGAACTGGGGTATGGCCCGATCGCCAAAGAACGGTATACCTCGCCGGACTTCATGCAGCTCGAATGGGAGCGCATGTGGAGCAAGGTGTGGCTGCTCGGTGCCTGGGAACGTGATTTGGCGGAGCCGGGTGATTACGTCGCCACGCACATCGGCAAAGAGTCGGTACTGATCGTGCGCCAGCGCGATGGCTCGTTGAAAGCCTTTTACAACGTCTGTTTGCACCGCGGCAATCGGCTGCGGCCCGAAGGCACCGGCAGCGGCGATTCCTTCCGGTGTCAGTACCACCATTGGGAATACGATCTGGATGGCTCGTTCTTGCGCATCCCGGATTTGGATACCTTTGTGCAAGGCCCACCGCCGTGCAAAGGCATCCGTGCCTTGCCGTGCGAGGCATGGGGTGGGTTGGTCTGGTTTAGCCTGAACCCCGATGCCGGCCCGCTCACCGATTACCTCGACCCGGTTGATAAACACTTGGCGCCGTATAATTTTTCCAAGATGGCGCTGACGCGCGACGTCACGGTGGAGTGGCATTGCAACTGGAAGGCGTCCGTCGATGCGTTTAATGAGAGCTACCACGTACAGGGCATACACCCGCAATTGATGTGGTATTTGCATGATCTGGACCTGCAGATCGATACCTATGAGCGCCACAATCGGTATCTGATTCCGTTCGGGATGCTGTCGCCGCGCGTGCGCAAGCCCAACACGATTCCCGATCCGATCAAGGTGATCATGAAAGCGGCGGGTATGGATCCGGCCGATTACGATGAGCCGATCGAGAACATCCGTCGCGATGTACAGAAGTGGAAACGCAAGCACGGCGCGGCGCAGGGCAAGGATTACTCGGGCCTGAACGATGATCAGCTGACGGATGACTATCATTACTTGATTTTCCCGAACGTCACGCTGAACACCCATGCAGACGATCTGATGTTGTTCCGTCAGCGACCGCATGAATCCGATCCGAGCCGGATGTATTACGACATCTGGACCTTCGAACTGATCGCTGATGGCGCGCCGTGGCCGGAGCGGCCGCGGCATCAGCGTGTACAGCACGGGGACAAATCGATCGGTTTGGTGCTCGATCAGGATGCACACAATCTGCCGGGCGTGCAGGCGGGTATGCATTCGGCCGGGTTTGATGGGCTGTGGCTCGGCCAGCAGGAACTGAGGATCCGGCACTTTCACAAGGTTCTGGATGACTACCTCGCGGGCGGCGCCAAGCCCACGGACTGAAAATCCGCGTGTCGGGGGGTCAATTCCCTCCCTGGCCACCATTTATTCTAATTAATGCAACACGTTATTAATTCAGATGTGTGGCGGTATGCCGTAGCACACCTTGTGCACAGTTTTTGGGCGATTCCTCCGGGGTGTCGTAGTCTGCGATTGAGTAATGTTATCGAGTTTCGATAACATCGTAATATGATCGAATCGTTTGGTAACGCATTGACGGAAGATCTGTTTTTCGACCGTCATACACGCGCGACTCGATCATTCCCGCCTGATTTGTTGCGGACGGCGCGCCGAAAGGTTCTTTACCTTCACGATGCGTCGGAACTTACCGACCTTCGGGTGCCTCCGGGCAATAGGCTGGAGCTGTTGAAAGGACGCTGGAAAGGGTTTTACTCGATTCGTATCAACGACCAGTGGCGAGTCGTTTTTAAATTCGAGCGCGGCACAGCATTTGAAGTTGCCGTAGATGAATTTACAGTCGACCTACGATCTCGCGGTTGCAACGAAGAGGCGCGCCGCTTAAGACCAATAGTTATTGGTAGATCAGCGGATTGAAAATCCTTGTGTCGGTGGTTCGATTCCGTCCAGGGCCACCACCAATTGACGCCCAACCGTTCTCGGTTGGGAGTTTTCACTTCCAGACCCCACACGGTACGCGGGGTTCACGCGCATTCTGCGTGTGCCAGGGGGTGGTCAGAACCGGAGCCCGTGGTGGCTGGTTCGACCCTTTTCTGCCCTCTGTTCTCTGGAAATCTCCGCCAACTTTTTCGCCGTAGCACACGCACATCGCCTTGCGTGACAACGACTTCTGCTTGTGTCGGTTTCTTGAGTTCGCCGACCGGCTTGGATGGGCAAACCGTCAGGCCGAAACGAAGTCCGGGGCTGCGCAAGGCATCCAGTACACACCTTGCCGCCGGTTGGACTTCACGAGTGCTCGGTAGGCATGCAGCGGACCCTCGTACTCCGGCTTCCCCTTGTTCGCGGTCTTCACCTTGAACAGGTCGATCGGCTTGTCGCTCGTCTGGCCAGCGCGGGTCATGATCCGCTCGCCATCCACCTCGGCGCCCTTGAACGACCACAGGGCGCGGAAGACGGCCGCCTGACCGTCCGTGCACCGGATCGGTCCATGGGTCCAGCATCCAACGTCACCCATCCGAAGTCGGCCGAGAACGGCCCGTGCACGGGCGTCCAGGGATCTGCTGCGACCGCTGGTTCCGGGGTCGCGCCCGGCCGGATACGCGTGCCTGATCGATAGATCATCTCCGGCGACAGTGCGCCCAGTGGCGCGGTTCCTATCCATCGGTTGTTATTGATATTTGCCAATTTTATGGAACAATATGCCGGATCATGGACACGACCGCCGACAAGCTGCTGGAGCTGGTGCGCACGCGAGGACTGCTGCGCCCGCGCGATCTGGCCCCACTGGGCATCCCACGGGTGGCCCTGACGCGGGCCGTTCGGCGCGGGCAACTGGAGCGCGTCGGGCGCGGCCTGTACGGCCTCGTGGCGCGTCCGGTGTCAGCCCACGGCACGCTGGCCGAAGTCGCGCGCCGCGTGCCCAAGGGCGTGGTCTGCCTGCTGTCGGCGCTGCGCGTCCACGACCTGACGACCCAGGCCCCGTTCCAGGTTTGGCTCGCCATCGACAACAAGGCCGCTGCCCCGAAGCTGGACTACCCGCCGCTACGCCTCGTGCGCTTCTCCGGCGCAGCGCTGAGCGAGGGCGTCGAGGAACACGTCGTCGATGGTGTGACCGTCCACGTGACCAGCGTCGCCAAGACCGTGGCCGACTGCTTCAAGTACCGCAACAAGATCGGCATCGACGTGGCGCTGGAATCGCTGCGCGAGGCGTGGAACGCCAAGCGCATGACCAGCGACGAGATCTGGCACTACGCCAAGATCGACCGCGTCGCCAACGTGATGCGCCCCTATCTGGAGAGCCTGGCATGAACGAACCTGACAAGACCAGGCGCAATGTCGCCGCGTCGGTTCGCGCCCGGCTGCTCAACAAGGCCCGCGCCGATAAACTCGACTTCAACCTGCTGCTGACCCGCTACGCGCTGGAGCGCGTCCTGTACCGCCTGAGCGTTTCGGAGCAGCACGATCAATTCTTGCTCAAAGGTGCGTTGCTGATCGACATCTGGTTCGACGTACCGCATCGCCCGACGCACGATGCCGACCTGCTGGGCTTCGGCTCCACCGAAATCCCGCATCTGGAAAACCTGTTCCGCCAGATCAGCCAGATCGCCTGCGATGACGGCATCGTGTTTGAGGCCGACAGCGTGAAGGCCGCCGAAATCCGCAAGGAAGCCAACTACGCGGGCGTCCGCGTGACGATGATCGGCCTGCTCGATGGCGCGCGCTGTTCGGTGCAGATCGACATCGGCTTCGGCGACGCCGTGACGCCCGGCCCGGACAACGTGCAGTACCCGGTCATCCTCGACGCCATGCCGCAGCCGCAACTGCGGGTCTATCCCCGCTACACCGTGGTCGCCGAAAAGCTGGAAGCGATGGTCAAGCTCGGCATCCTCAACAGCCGGATGAAGGACTACTTCGACCTCTGGGTTCTCGCCGGACATTCCGACTTCGACGGCGCGGTGCTGGCCACGGCCATTCGCGCCACGTTCGAGCGCAGGGCTACTGTCATCCCGTCCAGCGCGCCGCTGGGCCTCACCGATGAGTTCGGCCTGGACGAGCAGAAGACAAAGCAGTGGCAGGCGTTCCTGCGCAAGAACACCTTGGAGCCCATGCCGCTGACGACGGTGATCGAGGCACTGCGCGAATTCGTGCTGCCCGTGCTGGTCGCTCTCGCGGCAGGCGAAGGTTTCGACCGCCAGTGGCGCGCGGGCGCGGGATGGGATGCGGCTTGACGTCAAGCCGACGTGCCAGTTCGATTCCGCGTTTGGGAATCGAACCGCAGACCATCGCGGCCCAGCGCCGGTGCCAAACCTATGCCAGCAACTTGGCGATGGTCTGAACCTGCGTCCCGCTGTCTGTCTCGAAGTTCTGCAGGGCGTCGAGCCCTCGATCATCCTCTTCGCTGGCGCAGCGGCGCGCCCACTCCATCACCTCCTCGAGGTTGAAGCGCACCAACTTCCCGACATATACGAAGGGCACTCCCATAGACTGACGAACCTTGAGATGCGTGAGCAGGTACATCGGCACGTTGATGGCCGCCGCAGCCTCTCTTGCCGACACCAGTTTCGCATCGAGAGAATCGCGGGGAGTGCACCGTTCCGAGGTCGACTCGTAAAGCGCCCCGTTCTCAAAAGCCAAGATCTGGTCGATGGGGTAGCAGACCCGCTTCGAAAGCTTGAAGTACCGGGGGCCTCGACCCTCGGTACGCCATCGCTGTAGGGTCTTGGGACTGATTCCCCAGCGTTGGGCGAGTTCGATTTCGTTGATGGCGATCTTCTGCATGACAGTGCTCCTGGTTGTGAAGGGAGCCTGCATTCAGGTCGAATTTCCGCGACTAGCCAAGTCCGCGGGCATCGTCGGACTGCTGTCGGGAAATGTGAGGAATAGAGCAAACTTGCAGAAGGGGTGAGTGGGTACGACCGAGCACTTCCAGGTGCGCTGGTCAGGTCGTTTTCCGTGGGATGAGCGTATGGCGGGGTGTTAAACACCACCACCATACTGAATTCGTCTTGTGCGAACTGAGAAAAGGCTCTGAAAGGCCAAGCAAAATTGGCGGTTCTAAACCCCTCATTTCGTACATAGGCGAGCGGTTGACCAAAAGCGGGCTTTAGGACCATTCTGCGATGCTCCAACTCTCCGGATTCCCAGAGTTTCCAAGGGTTTGCGAGAAGTTCAATTGCGGTTCTAAGTGAATCGTCAAAGGTCGTCAACGGGCGACCGCTCGACTCGATTTTTTCTTTCAAAACGATTTTCTGATTTTCCAATTTCTTGATGCGGCGCTCGTAAGCCTTGATTACGGAATCCCCGTCGGCATCGACGAGCCGATCAAGAAACTGCTCGATCTGCTTCTCAAGGGCAATCAACTCTGTCTGAAGATGACGCGCCCGCGTTTGGCTTGATGCGGGCTTTCGCGCCGCCCCGGACCCCACGAGCAGGGGCTTTCGCGCCCCGCGCACCCTCGACCAACCCTGCGCGGGTTGGATGCGCGTTTACGCAATAACCTAGAAATGACTTGACGCTAAAACCTAGAAATCGTATAACTTAAAAGCCTAGAAGTCGCACGACGCGAAAACCTAGAATTAGGACCATCGAAAATGGCGACGCCCGCCGACAAACTGGCTGAATCCTTGGCCGTCTTGAAAGACCTTCAGGACGCTGGCCGCGTTGCGCTCCGCGCTAGCGACATGACCCGCACGCACCGCGAGCGACTGGTGAAAGCAGGATTCCTCAAGGAGGTGATGAAGGGCTGGTACATCCCTTCGCGGCCAGACGAACCGGCTGGGGAGAGTACATCCTGGTATGCCTCATTCTGGGCCTTTTGCTCGTCCTATCTTGAATCCCGATTTGCGGATGATTGGTGCGTTAGCCCCCAGCAATCCATCAGCCTGCACACCGGCAATTGGACCGTGCCGCGCCAGCTGCTCGTGCGCGCTCCGCGCGGGAATAACAAACCGACTGGGCTTATTCACGACACGTCGATATTCGACATTCGGCTGGATTTGCCGCCCGCTGGCGACTGCGAGGTCAAAGACGGTGTCCGGGTTTATAAACTGGGCGCCGCCCTGCTCGGTTGCTCGCAGGCGCATTTCGCTGCCTGTCCCACCGAAATGCGTGCGGCACTGGCCATGGTCCAAGATGCCTCTGATCTTCTCAGCCGATTACTAGAGGGCGGCCACAGCACCATCGCCGGACGGCTGGCCGCTGCCTTTAGAAACATCGGGCGGCCTCGGATCGCCGATAACATTACCGAAACGATGCAGGCTGCTGGTTACACAATCAGCGAAAGCGACCCGTTTGAGGATCACTCTCTTGTCACATTCGGGGCTCGCGAAACCTCGCCTTACGTGCACCGCATGCGCATGGACTGGGTGCGGATGCGGGAAGAGGTCCTCAGCATCTTTCCGGCAGCTCCGGGCCGTCCCGCAAGCGCGGCTGCGTACCTGAAACAGGTGGAAGAAATTTACGTCGACGATGCCTATAATTCTCTGTCCATTGAAGGTTACAAGGTTGGCGCGGCCCTTATCGAGAAGGTCCGCAGCGGAAACTGGAATCCCGACTCGAACAAGGCCGATCAGGACGACCGCAACGCGCTCGCGGCGCGCGGCTACTGGCAGGCGTTTCAGTCGGTCGAGCAGAGCATCAAGAAGGTTTTGGGCGGCGCGAACGCCGGAAGTGTCGCGGTCCGCGACCACTCCACTTGGTATCGCGAATTGTTCGGCCCGAGCGTGACGGCGGGCATTCTGCGCCCCGCCGATCTTGCCGGATACCGTAACGCCCCGGTCTACATCCGGCGTTCGATGCACACGCCGCCGAGCATCGAGGCGGTGCGGGAACTCATGCCCGCGCTCTTTGCACTGTTGGAGCAGGAAGCGGAGGCCTCCGTTCGCGTCGTTCTCGGTCACTTCATGTTCGTCTACATCCATCCCTACATGGACGGTAATGGGCGTATAGGACGGTTCATGATGAATCTCATGCTCGCCTCGGGCGGATATCCGTGGACTATCGTGCCGCTCGAACGTCGCGCCGATTACATGGCCGCGCTGGAACGCGCCAGTGTGGATGGTGATATAAGGCCGTTCGCGACCTTTCTTGCCGAGCTGGCACGAGGCAGTGCGGGGACATCGAACTAGGCCGTGGGGTCGAGAAATGGATTGGCGTCGCCGCACCGGGCAATTGCGCTTTGCCGCAATGAATCGCGGACCTGAGTCAACCCTTTGCGTCCGTGTGGCGCGGTGCGTGCGCGACTTAAAAAAATCAGGCCTGTTTGTTACCGTCAGAATTGAATGTTTTACGTGGCGCGCTTAGAGTAGCGCCACGCCGGGGCCCTTGCGCCTCGCTGCCGTCGACTATTTTCTCTGGGGAGCGCGCTTTGAGCACTGAGACCGTCGCCTCGTCACTGTCTTCGGATCAACTGTTGGCGGCGTATCGCAAGATGCGCACCATCCGCGAATTCGAGGAACGTCTGCATGTCGAGATCCAGACCGGCGAAATTCCCGGTTTCACGCATTTGTACTCCGGCCAAGAGGCGATTGCCGTGGGTGTGTGTGCACACCTCGGGGTGACGGACTATATTGTCAGCACCCACCGCGGTCACGGCCATTGCATCGCCAAGGGCTGCGATGTGCCGGCGATGATGCACGAGATCTACGGCCGCGCCGCCGGCTTGTGCAAAGGCAAGGGTGGCTCGATGCACATTGCGGACTTTAGCAAGGGCATGCTGGGCGCCAACGCGATCGTTGGCGGCGGCCCACCGATCGCAGTCGGCGCGGCCATTGCCTGTCGCAATCGCGGTGATGGCACCGTTGCAGTGGCCTTTGCCGGTGACGGCAGTTGTAATCAGGGCACCGTATTCGAGGCGATGAATCTGGCGGTGGTGCTCAAGGTGCCCACCATTTTCATCTATGAGAACAACGGCTATAGCGAGCACACCGGCGTGGACTACGCGGTCGGCTCAAAAGACATCGCTGGCCGCGCAGCCGCGTTCGGCATGCCGGTCGAGAAGGTCGATGGCACGGATTTCCACGCCGTCTATGCGGCGATGGGTCGGGCCCTGGCGCACGCCCGGGCCGGACACGGCCCCTTTGCCATTGAAGCCGTGGCGACGCGGTTTTATGGCCACTTTGAAGGCGATCCACAGTTGTATCGGGCCAAGGACGAGGTCAAGCGCCAGCGCGAAAGCATGGATTGCTTATCGATCTTCCGGCGCACAGCGGCTGCGCACGGACTCAGCGACGCGGCCCTGGATGCGATCGACGCCGAGGTGTTGGACCTGATCGAGCGATCCGTGACTGAGGCCCGCCAGGCACCGCCGCCGGCGGAGTCTGAATTGACCACCGACGTCTACGTCGCGTACTGAGGCCATCATGACCCAGAAAACCATGCGGGATGCCATCAACGATGCTTTGCATCTGGAGATGGCGCGTAACCCCAATATCATCGTGCTCGGCGAGGACGTGTCCGGCGGTGCCGGTGGCACCTCCGGCCAGCGCGAAGCCTCCGGTGGCATCTTCGGTGTCACCAAAGGCTTGTTGCCCAAGTTTGGTGAGCATCGGGTGATTGATACGCCGATCTCCGAGTCCGCGATCATCGGCGCGGCGGCCGGGGCTGCGCTCGCCGGGCTGCGCCCGGTGGCGGAACTAATGTTCGCCGATTTCGTCGGCGTCAGTCTCGATCAACTGTTTAATCAGATGGCGAAGTTTCGCTACATGTTTGGTGGCCGTACGACCTGTCCTGCCGTGGTCCGCTTGGCGATGGGCGCGGGCATGAACATGGGCGCGCAGCACTCCCAGACGATCTATCCGTTATTGACCTCGGTGCCGGGCCTCAAGGTCGTCATTCCTTCCAATGCCTACGATGCGAAGGGACTCATGCTGACGGCGCTGCGTGGCGATGATCCGGTCATGTTCTTCGAACACAAAGCACTCTATCCCCGTAAGGGCGAGGTGCCAGACGGGGATTACACGATTCCCTTTGGTGAAGCCGCGCTGGTGCGTGAAGGCGAGCACGTGACGGTCGTGGCGATCGCGCGCATGGTGGTGTTCGCCGAAAAAGCTATCGATGCCGTGCACAAGGATGGCATCACCTGTGATTTGATCGATCCGCGTACAACGTCTCCGTTGGACCTAGATACGATTTTGGAAAGTGTAGAGAACACGGGTCGATTGGTGATCGTGGATGAGTCGCCGCCGCGCTGCAGTGTGGCGGCCGATATTGCCGCGCAGGTCGCCTCGCAGGGTTTCCGCTTCCTCAAGGCGCCGATTGGCCTCGTGACGGCACCGCATACGCCGGTGCCCTTTGCGCGCGAACTCGAGCGCGCTTATGTGCCAAGTCCACAGCGCATCGAAGCGGCGATCCGCAAAGTCATGCAGGAGTAAAGACGATGTCGAACGTGCGCGCCATCACGATGCCCAAGTGGGGCATCGAAATGCAGGAAGGCTTGATCACGGGTTGGACCGCGCAGGTGGGCGATACCTTGGCCATCGGGGAGCCGTTGCTCGATGTCGAGACCGACAAGATCGTCAATGCCGTGGAGTCGCCCTTCGCCGGTACGCTGCGGCGCATTTTGGCGCAAGCCGGCTCCGCCTATGCAGTGGGCGCGTTGCTCGCGGTCTATGCGGATGCGTCGGTCAGTGAGGCCCAGATCGATGCGTTCATCGCCGCTTTCAAGCCGGCCGCCACCAGTTTTGAGCCAGGCGGTGCCGAAGCCCCTGCGGTTGCCGTGGCAGCGCCGGTCGCGCCCATGGCTGCCGCCATGCCCGAGAGCGCGGAGGGTGAAGGGCGGGTCAGTCCGATGGCGCGACGGCTCGCACTAAAACTCGGTATTGATTTGGCATCGATCAAGGGCACCGGCCCGAATGGGCGCATCTCCAAGGAGGACGTGGAGCAGGTGGCGGCAGCGATCGCGGGCACGACGCCCGTGCACGTCAATGCCGCGATCCGTGAACGCCTGACGCCCATGCGCCAGACGATCGCGCGGCGCTTGGTCGAGTCTAAGCAGGGCATTCCGCACTACCGGCTGGAGCGCACGGTGGAGATGTCGGCCCTACTGGCACATCGCGCGGCTGTGCATGCCGCAGGCGGCGCCAAGGCGTCGGTCAACGATCTGATCGTGCGCGCAGTGGGGCTCAGTCTCGTTGCGCATCCGATGCTGAACGCCCATTTGGTCGGTGATGAAGTGGTGCGCTACGCTGCGGCGGATGTGGCCATTGCAGTGGCCACGCCTGCGGGTTTGCTGACGCCGGTCTTGCGTGCGGTGGAGACCCAATCCGTGGCCGCGATTGGGGCCGCTTCCCGCGACCTGGCGCTGCGGGCACGCGCCGGCAAACTGCTGCGGACGGAGATTGAGGGCGGTACGTTTACGGTGTCGAATCTGGGGATGTACGGACTCGATCGGTTCGATGCGATCATCAACCCGCCGCAGGTGGCGATCCTTGCCGTCGGCGCGGTGCGCGCAGCCCCTGTGGTGCGGGATGGCGCGGTCGTGGCCGGTACGGTGTGCACGCTGACCCTCGCAGCAGACCATCGGGTCATCGATGGCGCCGCGGGCGCGGCTTTCCTCGATACGCTGGCGCAACGACTCAGTCAGCCCGCGACGCTCTGAGCCGCGCGGTCCCGCGCGACCGCGCGACCGCGCCTAGGCGGCGGGTGTCGCTCAGCCCAGATCCAGTTCCTTGAGCAGTTGATCCCGCAGACGGAACTTCTGGATCTTGCTGGTCGACATCGGCCACTCGGTCACGAAACGGATGTGACGCGGTATTTTGAAAGCGGCGATTTCCGCTTTGCAGTGGGCGATCAATGCTTGCGCGGTCGCCACTTCGCCGGGCTTCAATTCAATGAAGGCGGCGGGGACCTCGGCGTAACGGGCGTCTGGAATACCGACCACCTGGGCCAGTTTGACCGCATCATGGCGCTGTAGGCTGGCCTCAATCTCGGCGGCTGCGACGTTCTCACCGCCCACCTTCAGCATGTCCTTGGTGCGCCCGTGGAACATCATGGTGCCGGCCGGATCGATCGAGCCGACGTCACCGGTGTGGTACCAGCCCTCTGCATCGATGGCCGCAGCGGTCTTTTCCGGATCCTTGTAATAGCCCTCGAGCGTGCTGTAGCCGCGCACCAGTACTTCGCCGCGCGCACCCGGGGGTACGTTCAGACCGGTGTCATGGTCGACGATGCGCACCTCAATACCCGGCAGGGGCTTGCCGAGGCGCCCGGTGCGTTGCCCGAGCGGGTCGGTCAGCATGCTGGTGGTCACGGTGCCGGCGGTTTCGGTCATCCCGAAGGTGCCCACTTGGATGGCGTTGGGCATGGCTTTGAGCATCGCGTCGCGGATGCCCGCAGGCTGGACCGCAAAGTTGGAATTCATCAGGCGGATGCGGGAGAGGTCCGTCTTCTGGAAATCCGGGTGATAGATCAGATCCGACATGATGGTCACAAAACACGGATACGTGGCGCTGACCCGTTCATCGGCCAGCATGCGCAGCGCTTTGCCGGCCTCGAAGAAGGCCATGGTGAGATAAGCGGCGCCGACGTCGAAGGTGGCGAGCATCGGCAGGATGCCGGCGATATGGAACAGCGGCAGCGGCGACCAGAAGCGATCCCCGTAGCGTAACTGGTAGCGGTGACGGCCCAGTGCGATCGAGTTGCGGACCATTGCTTCGTGCGAGATCAAACAGCCCTTGGGATTGGCGGTGGTGCCCGAGGTGTAGAGCATCAGGCCGACGTCGCGCACGCGCACGCCCAGTCGCGCGCGGTGGACCGCATCGGGCTTGACGCTCTTGGCCAGTTTGAGAAAGGCCTTGGCGGTGAGGAACGAGGCGGGACCGGCTTTGCCCAGCACCACGATGTTGCGCAGTTTAGGTGCCTCGGGCACGTGCAGTTGCAGCGGGTCGGACTGGCCGGCCAGCGAGGGCATGGCGGTGATCAGTCGTTCGATGAAATTGACTTGCTCGGGTACTTCGCTGGTCGTGATGAGAGTGACCAGGTCGCCGTTCTCCACCACGTAGCGCAGTTCATGCGCCCGGTAACGGGCATTGACGGGGACTGCGACAGCGCCGCAGAGAGCAATGGCGAAGAAGTATTCGACAAATTCCAGGCACGTCGGCAAGAGCAGGCCGACGTGGCTGCGTGGCGTGACGCCTATTGCCTGCAGACCGCGGGCGCGCTCGATCGCCCGCGCCGCCAGTTCGCCATAACTGATTTTTTGATCGGGGAAGACGATGGCATCGTCGTTCGGGTGGCGGTCGGCGGCGGTGAGCAGTAGGTCGCCGATGGTGGTCACCGCGATACGGATCGCGGCGAGATCTTCCTTTTCCGGGCGCCAGCGGGGAGCTTTGGCGGGTTTGCCGTGGGGTGCGCGGGCACCCTTCTGGACGGACTTCTGCACTGTCTTGCTGGTGGCCATGCCGAATTCCCCTCTACGTCGACGGGCCGAATTGGCCGCTCGCGATGCTGTCGATACTATCGACCGGCGGATTTAAAATAAACAGGCGTGACTGTTTCTTATTTGCGCGCGTACCATGCGCTGCCCGCGGGCCCACAGTGCCCGCTGCCGCAGAGGAAGGACGGATGCCCACTTTTCACCGCGTCTTGCCAGAGGCGGACCTTGTTGAAGGACAGATGCGCGGTCTTGCGCTCGAGGGTCACGACTTGCTGCTCGTGCGCACCAAGGAGGGCCTGTATGCGCTCGATAACCAATGCACCCACGGTGCGGCGCGTTTGTCTGAGGGGCGACTGCGCGGCGTGCGGGTGATCTGTCCGCTGCATGGGGCGTCGTTTGATTGTCGTTCGGGTGCGGTGCTGGCGTTGCCAGCGCGCGACCCGCAACGCGCCTATGCCACGCGTCTGGTGGACGGCTGGATCGAGGTGGCGCTCGCGCCCTAGGCGGTCTGCGGCGCGCTAGGGGCGCTTGGGCAGTCGAATCGCGCGTTCGCCCGTCCAGTCACGGGCGGCGGTGCGCATGTACTCGAAGGCTGCCCGCGCCGCTGGGGTGGCCTCAATCAGTTCCAGCATGGCGCCGGCATGGGTGCCGATATCGAGGTAGGCAAAGCGCTGTCCGACCGTCGTGGCCCCGTCCTGAATGATTTTGCTGCGCCAGTGTTGGGCATCAAGAACCGCATCGAGATCGTCGACGAGCGCCCCCACATGCTGCAGCCCCTCGCCGTAACGGGCCAAATGATCCTGGTAGATGGAGGGACTGTCGTTGTGTTGCTGCACCAGTTCGATTTGCAACTCGCCGGAATAAGCGATGGCCACACTCAGGTCCATGACTACGGGTACGCCCCGATAGCGACAGGCAGCGAACTCAATGTGCTCCATGACGAAAAAAGGGCCGACGCCATGCACGGCGGCCCAGTGTTCGGCAGTCGCGCGCCAGTCACGCACGACGTAGCCGTTTTGCAAGGTGGGGCCGTAGTAGCGACTCACCGGCGTTGATCGAAGCGCCGGCCGACCAAGGCCGCGGTGATGTTGACCTTTTGGATATCGATGGCACCGCCGGCAATACCCCAGCCCCAGGCGTCGCGCAGGCGGCGCTCCATCGGGTAGGCCTTGGAGTAACCATAGGCGCCCATGAGTTGCATCGCATTGCCGCACACGTCGCGCGACATTTCGTTGGCGAAACACTTGGCAATCGACGAGTCGATAATGCTGGGCATGCCTTGTTCGGCGTTGCAGGCGGCGCGGTGGATCAGCAGGCGGGAGGCGTCCACGCGCATCTGCATTTCCGCCAATTTGACCTGCACGGCCTGGAAGTCCACGAGGGGGCGGCCGAATTGCTGCCGTTCCTGCACATAGCGCAATACGTCCTCCAGCGAGCCGGCGGCTTGCGCGAGCGCCATG
>CAIVRI010000061.1 GCA_903908265.1 uncultured Pseudomonadota bacterium | reverse complement strand
TAACCTGCATTATCGTGCGGGTATTTGGGCCGTAGCCGGCCAGCGTGGTCGGCGCGCCACCCGCACCGGTCTGATCCCCATCATCGGTGTAATAGTCGATACGCGGATCACCGGCCGGCACCGGCGCACCCGAATCGTTATAGAGAATAAGCGTCTTGCCAGCGTATTGCGAAAAGTCGACTAGGACGTCAGCGCGCTCCCCATCCGCCAGCCACAGTCCGCGCTCGAGCACATTCAAAACAGTGACGGCGCGCTTGTTGTACTCGTAGTTAACGGGCGTCGGCGGGATCACGACGGGTTGCGGGAGCAAACCGGTCTCATTGCCGAATTGAATAATAGCCGGACCCATCAGACTGGGATCGGGCACGCCACCGGGCCGGTCATCCGCCTGGCCCCAACCGGTTCCCATGACACCGCCGGCGCACGGAAACGAATTCAGGTACAAGGTGCGGCCAGTATTATTAAGGCCCGTTTCAGTCCAGCCGACCTTGCTGACCGTTCCGTGCTGATTGACAGCGCCCACCGTCTGTCCTGCAGACACGCCATCCGGGCACAGATAGGTGATGGCCGTCGGACCATTGGGGCTTGTAAAGGGCACCATCCGTACTTCGGTATTTGCAATCCCACTGTTGCCGATCACCTGATCATCGGCGACATAAAAGCTCAGGCTCTGAAAACGATCGTTCGCCGCATTCAGGAGTCGAAAGCGATAGACCGTGGGATCCACGGTAACCGTCGGATAGGCCATGCCGTTCACAATTGGTGTGTCGTTAAAGACCTCCGGCGTGGTGGAGACGTCACCGTAGACACCACTCGGCGTCGCATAGTTCTGTGGAAATACGGGCCAGAAGTACGAGGCACCGTCCCAACGGCCAACCGCATTGGCCCCATCGAGCGACGCCGGGTCCTGATTCGTCTCGTAGACGTGCGCAAACCACAGATCGCCAGGCTGACCCCAGTGCGAAGCATCCCAACGGGCATCTTCGGTGGCGATATCGAGGGGTACAAACGTGCGGTCCTGAATGACGAGTGGCACTTCGCCACCCGGCGCAAAGGCGCCGAGTGTGCGCTCGCTAGGATCAACGACGAGATAACCGGCCGCCTCACCGGCATACACGTTCAGCCGCGTAAGCCCGGTGGCGTGATCGTGAAAAAATAGCAAGCGTCCCGATTGCCCATTGGGCCACATATAGGTGACTGCTCCGGGGCCCGGATTGGGCATGTCCGGGACATTGATCGCACCGTCACCACGCTGATAGTTCGCGGTCGTCGCGACGTTCAATTCGTCCGATGCCGGGGCGATCCATTGATGCGGCGTTCCATCTGAGATCCACGGATTGTCGCCGCCGTGCAAGTGCAGCTCCGCACGGTTCTCGGTGTAAATTTGAAACAGTGGGATGTGCAGATAGCCCGGCGGCGTCCTGGTTCCGTCGGTGTTCTTGCCACCCAGACACGAACTGAGCAACGGTGTGGGATCCGAATTGGGACCGGACACGGCATCGCCACACAACACGTCGCGGTATCCCTGCTGGGTCGGCCCCTCGCCTCCACCGAACAGCGTGTGATCGACCGGTATGAACAGGTCACCTTGCCGATGAACGACCCCACTGACATCGGTGTAACTACGACCGGCGGGCAAGGCGTTGTAGAAGGTGAGCCGTGTCGCATGACTGTGCGCAGCGACAATCGTCGGCCCGAGGTAGGCCGGCTTATCGACGGCATAAGCCTGCACTTGTACGAAGGTACCATCGGCCTTGGGGCGCGAGATCGTGATGGTCGAACCGTCCGGATTGCTCAGTGCTAACGCTTTCGAGCCCGGAGGACTCACCGCACCACCGCGCAGGCCGGTCACTCCGCTCAGCGCCGCGGCATCGTCGGTCGCCTTCGGATCAATTTGTACGTAACCGCGCAAATGCGTCGCCTGCGGCAAGTCGCTGTGCATCCGCTGGGTGTATTCCACCACTGCAATTTCGTAATAGTCGGCATCGGCGTACGTGCTGGTGTCCGCCGTCGCCACCGGGATGTAGGCCCCGTCGGTGCGATTGCCAATCAGGCCGACGGAGCCTTGGGTCGCGCCAAGGCCCGGCAGTCCGTCGACGAACTTGCGCAGGGGTGCGCCGGTATCGCGTAGCCCGCCAGTGAGCACATCCATTTGTACGCCCATCGGACTATTGGCGTAGTACGTGCGCACTTTCAACGCACCCGCATAGTCGAAGGCGGATAACCCCAGGCTCGGCAGAGGGTTGGTGGTGTCACCCCAACCAGCGCCAGCACGCGCCAAGGGCGAGGAACTCAGCAAGCCAAGCACCACTAATCCGAGGAGCAGACTCCGAGCGACACGATGCAGCGGGAAGAAGCCGCGCAACTGAGCAGGCCACGTCGTTGTATTCATATCAATTCCCCGACGGACCGATGCATCGGTCGTGTTGCGTCCGCGAGAAAACGGAAAAACGTTTTCTCAATTACGAACAAGTAAATAGGTGCGCTCATCATGGGCATCATAGTGAGCGTCTTTGGGTGCAAAAACAGTCAGCGGATTACCCAAGCAAACAACGCTAATGCGCAGTTTGGGTTGGGAAATCCACCATTAGTTGGGGCTGATTTCGTGACGCCGCGCACAGCAGTACACGATGAGCCTTGCGATTTCCTCGCCTCATTTTATTCGGGAAAAAGTTATTTTTTTGCCGACTAGAGCACTGTAATTTTCAGCGCTACGCATTTACGAACACACAATTCGCTTGCGCACTTGGCCTTACTAAAGGACCGGAAGCTTCATGAGGTATACAGATTTCGTCTAAACCAACAAGCCGCAGTCAGAAAGACGTTCTGCACGGCCCAGCCCAGACAGTGCGCACCTGATGACTTTTAGAGCTTTTGTTGTGGCGCTGGCTCGAATCAGTGTCTGCATTCGACGAACCATGCTGCGCGCAGACATCGTTACGGTTGCCGCAACCAGCCATTACGGCAAGCCGCGTCCCGCAGTGATGATGCACACGGACGCACTCCCATCGGCGCACGCATCGACATGCATCTGCCAGATGACTTCCGTGTGTAGCGACGCGGCCGATTGCCGCGTGACGGTCGAGCCGACGACTAAGGACGGTTTGCGCGCGCGGTCGTAAATTATGGCCGACCAGTCGGTGACGATTCGCCGCGAATGCGTGGGACGGCGAAGCGGGCGGCTGGACGAAAAAGACAGCGGGCGCATTCACGTCGCTATTGCACTGGAATTGGGATTGGCAGAATGACCCGGTAGTGACCCTCGGCATCGCGCCATCCACAATGCGGTGTGCATCTGCGTGAGCAGATGGCGGCTAGGGAACTGCCGCAAGGACAGAACACAGAAAGTCCCGGCGGCGCTAGGGGGATACCGGTGCCCCTGGCACGGACAAAAAGTGGGTGCGGCGCGCTACGGATATCAAACAAAGTGACAATTAAGCTTTTGAACTTCAAAGATTTTTTCTAAACTGCGCCGCCGCCAAAAAGCCACTCTAACTGCAGTCCAAGGGCAAAAACGCCGCCTCCAATCGCATTTTCTGTATAGGACCGCAATATACGTAGATGCTCGATTTACAGGCCAGCTCTGGATTCGATTGGGACGCAGCCAACCACCGAAAGAACGAGCGTCATGGCGCTAATTCGGGCGAAGCGAGTTTTCTTTAACCAAGCTTTTTTCATTGTGTAAGACCTCTGCCACCGACAGCGCGAGTGCACAGCATGGGATGCGCTGAGCGTGACGAACGACCGCCGTCAGGTGCACATCACCTACACATTACGGGCTGGCGGCACGTTGATTCGTGTGATCTGCGCGTGAGACATACACTGAGAAGAAAGGGCCATTTGTGAGCGACCCGAGTGAAGCGCTGCCAAAATTGGCCAATGAAGCCGAAGAACGGGCCTTTTGAGAGGTTCGTGATGCCAGCAACTACATTGACTGGAGCAAAGCGCAGCAGGTGGTCTTACCTAACCTGCAGGCGTCTACGCAGGCCATATCTTTGCCGCTTCCCCAGCATCTACTGGATGCCATAAAATCGGCAGCCACTGCGCGTGATGTGCCTTATCCGTCGCTGATTAAAATCGGGCTGCACAAAAAAGTGCAGGGGTCTTAAATAGATGGCGCGCCCGGCGGGATTCGAACCCACGACCTACGGCTTCGGAGACCGTCACTCTATCCAGCTGAGCTACGGGCGCACTTGAGGGGGCGGATTCTACCCGCGGGGGGCAAGTGCGTCCAACAAGCCTTTTGACCCAATCGATTGGAGGCTATACTCCCGCCCCTTCTGCATTCTTCTCTAGGCATCGGGGATAGTCACCGTGAGCAAGCACGACCAGCATTTTGCCAACAACTTCAGCGTTGTCATCGGCGTCCTCATCGTGGTGACGCTGCTCTTAATTGCGCTGGCGCGCTCCATCGGGACGCCCGCAGAGGAGGAGAAAGCCGCCGCCGATGACATCACCAAAGCCCAAGTGACCGCACGGACCGCCCCGTTCGCCCAAGTCGCGGTCGCCGGCGCTGACAACACCGCCCTGGCCATCCCATCGGCTTCCGGCGCCGCGCCGACCGCAATGGCGCTGCCGGCCAATGGGGAAGCGACGTATAAGGCCATCTGCAGCGTCTGTCATGCTGCCGGTATTGCCGGCGCCCCCAAGGTCGGTGATCGCGCCGCCTGGGCCCCGCGGATCGCCCAAGGCAAGGCCACGCTCTACACCCACGCGTTGAATGGCTTTCAAGGCAAGGCTGGCGTGATGCCTGCGAAAGGCGCTCGGGCCGACCTCCCGGACGCGCTGGTGAAAGAGACGGTCGACTATATGGTCACGCGCAATCAGTAAGCCGACTGCAAAACGGCCGCACCTGCCGGCCAATGCGGCGAGGGCAGCCTGCTCTCGCCGCCCGTTAGCGGCCCGGCATCTTCTCGGCCTCCAGCGTGGCCAAACGCGCTTCCAGCGCCTCTAGTTTTTCTCGCGTCCGCGCCAGCACGCCGGCTTGCACGTCAAATTCCTGTCGCGTCACCAGATCCAGTCGCGTCAGTCCCGCCTGCAACACACTCTTGAAGTTCGCTTCCATGTCCGCGCGTAGCGCCGCGAACTGAGGGGGCATCGCATCGGCCATGCGCCGGGCCAGATCCTCAAAGACCTTGGCATCAAAAGGGTTGTTCACTGGATTCTCCACACGCGGCTTAGATCGAGCCTGTTGTGGGGCTTCCCCAGCCGAAGGTCAAGAGCCTGCCCCGCTTTCAGGCAGCGAACGGGCGTTGGCGCTCCAAAACAGTGCGAAGGACCCCCGGAGGTCACCCCCGAAGCACGCGCAAGTATCTGATTTTAGGTCGACACCGCGTTGGCACGCTTTCTGCATTTCCAACTGGGCGAAGCCGCGGTCACCGACCGGGCTCCACCACCGGAAACCGTACCTAGCCATGCAGTGGATCACCGCGATCATCAAAACCTTCAAAGCCGACGAAGTGCGCGAGGCCATCGCCCAGCTCGGCGTGCAGGGCATTACCGTCACGGAAGTGCAGGGCTTTGGCCGCCAGCGCGGTCACACCGAGAACTATCGGGGCGCCGAATACCGAGTGGATCTTATTCCCAAGACGAAGATCGAAATCGCCGTCGACGATGCCATTTGCGAACAGGTCGTTGAGGCGATTGCGAACATCGCACGCACCGGCAAGCCCGGTGACGGAAAAATATTCGTCAGCCGCCTCCACCAAGCAGTACGCATCCGCACCGGTGAAATGGGCGCCGACGCCATTTAACCGCACTGTACCCACCCTCACCTTTCTTGAACGCCTACACAGGGGAACCGACGTGCCACTTGCCAGACTTACCGCCTTGACTCCATCCACCTTAGCGCCCCGCCGCTGGCTATGCGGCGCACGCGCGGCGCTTGCGACACTGATCATCGCCGCCGCCACACTGTTGGCGACATCACATACCGCCTATGCCGATGCAGCGGCGGTTGCGCCCGCCGCTGCCACCAGCACAACGACGGACGCCACACCCGCACCCATCGCCACGGCGGCCAACAGCGCGGCGGCGACGGCAGCAGCGGCCCCTACACCCAACAAGGGCGACACCGCGTGGATGCTCATGTGTACCGCGTTGGTGCTGCTGATGTCGGTACCGGCGCTGGCCCTGTTCTATGGCGGCCTTGTGCGCCAGAAAAATATGCTTTCTGTACTCATTCAAGTCTTCGTCGTGTTCTCGCTGATCACGGTGCTGTGGTGCGTGTATGGCTACTCGCTGGCATTCACCGAGGGCAATGCATTCATCGGCGGCTTTGATCGTCTCTTTCTCAATGGCACCTTTGATCCTGTGACCGGTGCGTTCTCGCTGGCGGCAACGTTCAGCAAGAACACTCCGCTGTATGAACTCGTATTCGTCGCTTTCCAAGCCACTTTTGCGGCCATCACGGTGTGCCTGGTACTGGGCTCGATCGTCGAACGCATCAAGTTCTCAGCAGTGCTGATCTTTGCGGTGATCTGGTTCACGATCTCATACCTGCCCATCGCACACATGGTCTGGTTCTGGGCCGGCCCGGATGCGTTTACCGATCCCTCGGTCGTGGCCGCGCAAACCGCCAAAGGCGGCCTGCTATGGCAGTGGGGTGCTCTGGACTTCGCCGGCGGCACTGTGGTGCACATCAACGCCGGCTTTGCAGGTCTAGTCGGAGCGGCCATGCTGGGTCGCCGCGTGGGCTTCGGTCGTGAGGCCATGGCCCCGCACAGCCTCACCATGACCATGATCGGCGCCTCGCTACTGTGGTTTGGCTGGTTCGGGTTCAATGCCGGCTCCGCCTACGAGGCCAACGGCTCGGCGGCCCTCGCCTTCATGAACACCTACCTCGCCACCGCCTGCGCGGTGCTGTCCTGGCTGTTCGGTGAATGGCTGCACAAAGGCAAGCCCTCCTTGCTCGGCGCGGCCTCCGGCGCGGTCGCCGGCCTGGTGGCAATCACGCCGGCAGCGGGCAACGTGGGCATCCCCGGTGCATTCGTGATCGGCACGCTCGCGGGTCTCGTTTGCCTGTGGGGCGTCACGGGCCTCAAGCGCCTGATCAAGGTCGACGATTCGCTCGATGTCTTCGGCGTGCACGCGCTCGGAGGCGTGACGGGGGCGCTGCTGACGGGGATCTTCAACTCACCCAAATTGGGCGGCCCTGGTTTTGTGACCGACTGGGTCACTGGCAAGACCGGCTACGCCGACTCCATTCTGGCGCAGGTAATCGTGCAGGCGAAGGCCGTAGGCGTCACGATCGTGTGGACCGTGATTGCCGCTTACATCGCCTTCAAGATCGCCGACCTGTTGGTCGGCCTGCGCGTCCCTGAGGATGAAGAGCGCGAGGGTCTGGATACAACATCGCACGGCGAACGCGCCTACAGCTGATCGACCCGCCGATCCGGCGGTCTGAGCAGGGGCGGGCCTTGGGGCCCGCCCTTTGCTTTTGGGGATTGCGCCCACGCCAGTACGGAAAGCCCTGACCCCGCCGGCGCTGGTGGGTGGCCGGGCCGTACGTGTTCCCACCTCCGTACTTTTCCTCATGCCGCCAGCGGCGCGCCTAGTTCAGCCTTACTGGCCGTTAAGGACGTGATTGCACTAAACCCGAACCACTATGCCCCTAGATCTGCACCGAGGCCATGTCTATATCGTCGACCCGGATGCCCGCAACCGGGCCGCCTGTCGCGCTCTGTTGGCATCGCTCGGCTATACGATCGGCGAATACGCCAGTGGCAGTACGTTTCTGGATGCCATCGACCCGGCTGCACCGGGCTGCGCGGTGCTCGAAGCGGATCTGGGCGACATGAGCGGCGCCGAGGTACAGAGCCGGCTCTGCGCATTGCGCTGCCCTGTCGCAGTGGTGTTTGTCACCCGTCAGGGCGATGTGAGCGCGGCGGTCGCTGCCATCCGCGCCGGTGCCGCAAACTATCTGGTCAAGCCCGTGCGCGAGCAGCAATTGCTAGACATTGTGAACGGTGCGCTCTGGCGTTCGATTGCAGATGCCGGACACGCCCGCACCCGACAGGCGATCGTCGCGCACCTCGCCTTATTGACCGTACGCGAACGACAGGTCTTGGCGCAGGTGGTCAATGGCGCCTCCTACGATAGTGTCTCGAAAGAACTCGGCATCACCAAACGCACGGTTGAGGCGCACCGACGCCGCATCATGGAAAAAATGGGCGCCCGTTCGCTGCCCCAGTTGATGGATCAACTGGCCGAGGTGGGCTGGACGCAATTGCGCGCATCGGCCCTACCTCCTACCCACTAGGCGCGCGGCTGCATCCAAGGCTGTGCCAGTGCAATGACCGCCGCGCTATAGCGCGGCACCAGCACCTGCGGGCTGCGCAAACGACACGACAAGGTAGGCATCGTCGCCAACGCCGTACCGACCGCCACTGCCATCTGCGCAAGCGATTGCTCTGCTTGCACACGCTGCCCCTGGCGCATCACACAGGCCAACAACGGCACGGCACCCGCGACGGTCTCATCGGCCAAAGTCACCACGTCCTCCACCATCTGTCCTGCGGCGTCGTATCGCCGCCAAATCTGTTTGGCGCCCGGCAAGGTCTCTTTGCCGGGTGAGCGTTTTGCACAGGGTCGGCCGGCGTACGATTGCAGCTTGTAGACCGCATCAATCGTCGGCGCATCCGCCGAGGTATCGAGGCGCGTCCCGAGCCCGAAAGTGTCGATCGGCGCGCCCGCGTGCACCAATGCTTCAATCGCATACTCGTCGAGGTTGCCGCTCACGACAATGCGCACTGACTGCGCTCCGCCAGCATCCAGAATCGCGCGGACACGCCGCGACTCGACCGCAAGGTCACCGCTGTCAATGCGCACGGCATGCACCTGCGCGCCACCACGCACCAATTGCGCGACCGTCCCGGCCGCTGCAGCCGTGTCATGCGTATCGATCAGCAACGTGGTCGCACCCGGAAACGTGGCCGCGTAATGCGCGAAGGCCGCGCGTTCATCCCCGAAGGCCTGCACGTAGGAATGCGCCATGGTGCCGACGAGGGGCGCGCCATAGCGCTGTCCTGCCGCGACCGTGGCGGTGCCGGCAAAGCCGGCAAGCAGGGCTGCGCGCGCAGCCAACAGCGCCGCCTCAGCACCATGCGCGCGACGCATGCCGAAATCCACCAGCGGCCGCCCCGCCGCCGCCAAGACGCAGCGCGCCGCTTTGGTAGCGATTAGGGTGGAAAAATGCAGCAGATTGATCAGACGGCTTTCGACGTACTGAGCCTCCGGCAAGCGCGCCTCAATGCGCAACCAGGGCTCTCCGGCCAGCACCACCGTACCCTCTGGCACCGCCCAGACATCCCCACAGAATCGAAACGTGGCGAGTTGCTCGAGAAAGCCCGAGGAGAAACGACCGGTCGAGGCCAACCAGTCGAGGTCGGCCGGCGTAAACGCCAGCGACTCCAGGTACTCCAGCGCAGGCGCCAGACCGGCCACGACCAGAAAGCCGCGCTGCGCCGGCAACTGACGCGCATATAACTCGAACACAGCCGGACCCTCGAGGCCGCGGGCGTGGTAGGCCTCCAGCATCGTCAGTTGGTAGAGATCGGTCAGCAGTGCATCACTCACGCCCCTACTGTAGCAGTCCACCGACTTGCGCCCACACACGCGATGCGCGACCCTCCCTTTCAGTCTGTGACGTACATCCTGCAAGACGATCCGTCCCGCGCGAGACTCCTCTTCCCTATGTCGACCGCTACCACCACCCGCCCCCCCTGCCAACGACTCTATTTACTAGTCGGACTCTGCCTGCTGGGTCTGGCGCTGGGCGCAACGGCCAACGCCGACGTCTACAAGTGGACCGACCCGGAGGGGCGTATCCATTACACCGACCGACCGCCCCCACCGGAGGGGCGCCTGCTCTCCGTCGGTCAGTCCAATCACGCCGCGCCCCCGACGGATGCGGATGCGCCCCGTGCAGTGCCCAGCCCCGCCACAGCCGCGCCCGCAGCACCGACCGCGTTACCGCCGGCGGACGCGTCCGCACAGGCCCGTCTGAAAGCCGGTGTCGCCGCGGATGTCAGCGCCCACGACGCCGAAGCCTGTACCGCGGCCCAAGCGCGCTACCGTAATTACATCGGCGCCCGACACCTCTTCCGCGCGGGCGCACACGACGAACGCGTCTATCTATCGGATGCCGAGATCGAGACCGCGCGGGTACAAGCCCGACAGGAAGTCGAAGAACTCTGCGGACACGCACCCTAAGACCCTTCCCCTCGAGCCGTTTTCCCGCTTCACTACACCCTTCGCCGGTAGGTCCGGCAGGAGTCGAATGTGCACACCGGATTCATTGGTCTCGGCGCTATGGGCGTCGGAATGTCTCGCAACCTGCACGCGGCCGGTCTGCTGACCGCCGTGTGGAACCGTACCCGCGCCAAGTCGGTCGCGTTGCAAGCCGAACTCGGCGTTGCGATTGCGGCCACGCCGGCCGAACTCGCCGCCACCTGCGAGGTCGTGGTGATCTGCGTTTCCGCCGACGAGGACGTACTCGCGATGATCGACGCCCTCCTGCCGGCCGCGCGCCCGGGCCTCTTGGTCATCGACTGCTCGACCGTCTCCTCGAACACCGCCCGCACCGCCGCCGCGCGCCTGGATGCCAAAGGTGCCGCCTTCCTGGACTGCCCGGTCACCGGGGGTGTGGAGGGTGCCCGCAAAGGCACGCTCGCCATCATGTGCGGCGGGGCCGCCGACGCACTGGAACGCGCGCGCCCGGTGCTGGCTGCGATGGGTCCCACCATCGCCCATATGGGCCCGACCGGCTACGGTCAGGCGGCCAAGGCCACCAACCAGATCCTCTGCGCCGGCGCGATTCAAGCGGCAGCGGACGCCATGGCCTTCGCCAAGGCCGAGGGACTGCCGCTGGACAAAGTGATCGAAACGCTCGGCAAAGGCGCCGGCGGGTCCTGGTACTTTGTGAATCGCGCGCCGTTCATGGCGCGCGAGTCCTACCAGCCCGGTTTTCGGGTGCGCTTGCATGACAAGGACCTACGCATCTGCGAGGAAATGGCCGCGGCGCGCGGCGCCACCTTGCCCATGGTGACGCTGACCCGCCGCGATTACGCCACGCTGATCGCAACCGGTCATGGCGACGAGGATATTTCGACCCTGTTCCGGCTGCGTGACGCGCTCTTCCAGCCACCCACGTGAGCGACTTCCACACGGCCGGGATCCTCGAGAATAACGGCTGCCATGGCAGAATAGCGGTATGACACGACACCTACGCATCGCCACGCGCCGCAGCCCCTTGGCGCTCTGGCAGGCCGAACACGTCGCCGCACTACTGCGCGCCGCACATCCGCACTTGGACGTCTCGCTCGTGAAAATCATCACGCAAGGCGACCGGATTCAGGATCGACCCCTGTCCCAGGTGGGCGGCAAGGGCCTGTTCATCAAAGAACTCGAGATCGCCATGCTGGAGGGAGAGGCGGAACTGGCGGTGCACTCGATGAAGGACGTACCCGCCGCACTCCCAGCCGGTTTCACGCTCGCCGCGGTGTTACCCCGTGCCGATGCGCGGGATGCTTTTCTATCGCGCCGTTACAGCGGATGGTCGGATCTGCCGATCGGCGCCCGCGTCGGCACCTCGAGCCTGCGCCGGCAGAGTCTGTTACGCGCCAAGCGACCGGACCTCAACATTTTTCCGCTGCGCGGCAATGTCGACACGCGCTTGCGCAAACTCGATGCAGGAGATTTCGACGCCATCATTTTGGCGGCGGCCGGCCTGACGCGCCTCGGCCTCGCGGAGCGCATCACCGAATATTTAGACATCACCGTGTCGCTACCCGCCATCGGCCAGGGCATCGTGGGTATTGAGTGTCGGGACGACCCGCAGATGCGCGCGCTGCTCGCGCCACTGAATGATGCGCCGACCCGTCTATGCCTAGATGCGGAGCGCAGTGTCGGCGCCCGCCTCGAGGGCGGGTGCACCTCTCCTATCGCCGCCTACGCGACGCTATCCGGCGCCGTACTGTCGCTACGGGCTTTCGTCGGCGCACCGGATGGCTCGGCCAGCTTCGAGGTCCAACAGGAAGGGTCGACCGACGACCCCGTTGGACTGGGCACCGCAGTCGCCGAACGCTTACTCAGCGCCGGAGCAGACCAACTGCTGGCCGCCCTCGCCGCCAGTACGGCCTAGCCGATGCGCGGACTGGCGGGCCTCGGCGTACTGGTGACGCGACCGGCCTGGCAAGCCGGCCCCCTGAGTCAACGCCTCACCGCGCTCGGGGCAACGGTCTATGCACTGCCCGCGCTCGAGATCGTTCCGCGCGCGGACCAGGACGCGCAGCAAACGGCACTGGGGCCGATCGCGCACTTCGACTGGGTCATCTTTGTCAGCGCCAATGCGGTGCGTTATGGCGCTCAGTGGCTGCCAAACATTGCTTGCCCGCGCCTCGCCGCCGTGGGACCAGCCACCGCCGCCGCATTGACCGCGACCGACCGACGATTGGATCTCCTCCCGGTCAGCGGCTACGACAGCGAACAATTACTGGCGAGTCCCGCCTTCCAGTCCGTACGCGGACAACGCATTCTGATCGTGCGCGGTAACGCGGGCCGCGCAACCCTCGCCGACACACTAATCGCCCGCGGCGCCGAGGTCGCTTATGCCGAGGTGTATACCCGCACCGTGGCCACACCCGCACCACAGCGCCTCCGCGCCATCGAGACCGCCTGGGCTGCGGGGGCGATCCAGATCGTGACCGTGACCTCCGTCGATATCGCGCGCGCACTGCTGCAGCTACTGACACCACAGGGTCGCGCGCTGTTTACCCAGAGCACGCTGCTGGCCGGCTCCGCACGTATTGCAGACCGTGTGCGAGCACTGGGTCTGACCGGCCCGCTGGTCATTGCAGCAAACCCCGCTGAGGACGGACTGATCGAGGCGCTACTGACCTGGCCGCGGCCCACGGATCAACCGAACGCGTCCGCATAGAACTGCGTCATCGGCAACCCACGCTCGAGCAGACCTAACCGCAGCGCCGCGATCATCGGCGAGGGCCCAGCCGCATAGACCTCGGGCACAGTCGGCCCTAACAAATCCAACAACACCGCCTCGTGCACCCGCCCACAGCGCGCATCGGCAGGACCCTGCCCGTCCTCACAGACCGGTACGTAATGCAAGTGGGCGTACTGCGCGGCAAAGGCCCGTAGTTCGTGGTCGGCATACAAATCCACGGCGCGGCGCACACCAAAATAAAAACGAGTCGGCCGTTCCCACCCCGCCTCGATCAGAGCAAGCAACAGCGCGCGCAGTGGCGCATAGCCGGTGCCGCCGGCGACGAAGACCAACGGCGGACCGGTCGGCGACGGCGGCTCCAGTGCACCAAACGGCCCTTCGATCGCCAACACCGCACCGGGCGCGATCATGCCAAACAGCGCACCAGAGACGCGCCCACCCTCGACCCGGGCCACGTGCAATTCCAGCCGCGCCGCAGAACTCGGCAGTGCCGCCAACGAATAAGCGCGGCGCGTGCCATCCGCCAGAATCAAATCCACGTGCTGGCCGGCCGTAAAACCAAAGGGCTCAATGACCGGTAGCCGCAAATGCACGCCGAGCACCTCCGGCGACAACCGCTCCAAACGCTCGACCCGGCAGGGTAGGCGCCGAATCTCCACCTGCGCAGCCGGACGCACGGTGCGCACCACGACCTCGACGTCCGCAGTGGGATGGGCACGGCACAGCAGAATCTGTCCGGCCGCACGCTCGGCGTCGGACAGCCCCAGCCCCGCCCCATGGGGATACGCCACCTGGCCGGTCACGAGTTGGGCGCTACAGGCGCCGCAGGAGCCGCCGCGGCAGCTGTGCAACAACGGCACCCCCGCGCCGAGCGCCGACTCCAGCAAGGAGCGGTCGGGTCGAGATTCTAAAATCAGGCGTTCGGGCAGGAGGGTCAGACGCATCAGGGTGATGAGTGTGCCGGGAATCTGCTTAGAATGCCGCATGGATGCCTTGAATTACCTCATTGCTGGCGCCGGTTATGTGGGTCGCCGGTTGGCCCTGCAGCTACAGGCGAGCGGCACCGTCGGCACCGTGGTGGCCAGCCAGGCGAGCGGCGCGGCGCGGCGCGCCGAAGGCCTCGCCGTTGCCGTTTGGGATCTGGACACACCGGACAGCCCTCCGCCACCGCTGCGGGCCGAGCGACTGCTGTATCTGATCCCACCCCCGACGAGGGGTACCGAGGATCCGCGCCTCGCGCGTTGGCTGGCGCAGATGCCCGCGCCGCGGCGCTGCGTGTATCTGTCCACGACCGCGGTGTACGGCGATACCGGCGGCGCGATGGTCGATGAAGACGCGCCCACACAACCGCGCTCCGAGCGGGGGCAGCGCCGGGTCGCGGCGGAGCAGCAGGTGCGCGCCTACGCACAGCACCACAACATCGAGTGGACGATTTTACGGGTACCGGGTATCTACGGACCGGATCGATTGCCACTGGATCGGCTCGCACGCGGCGAGCCGGTGCTGACCGCGGCCGACGCGGGCCTCACCAACCGGATCCACGTCGATGACCTGGTCAGCGCACTGACACTGCTGGCCACACATCCGCGCGCTGCAGGCCGCATCTATAACGTCACCGACGGCGCGCCCTCGAGCACCAGCGAACATTTCATGCGAGTCGCCGCGATGGCCGGTTTGCCGCCACCGGCCACCGTCCCGCGCGCCGAAGCGGCGGGGCGTATTACACCGGCCTTCCTCGCTTACTTGGACGAGTCGCGCCGACTGGATGGCACGCGCCTCACGCGGGAATTAGGCTTTCGGCCGCGCTACGCGGACCCCAATGAAGGCATCCGCGCGAGCCTCGCGGCTCAGACCGGGCGCGCCGACAAGTCGTAAGTGCCTGCGGCGGTAATTTCCACCTCGGCGAAGTCACCGACCACCAGTTTCGAGATGCCGCGGCCCATGACCTGCACGGACCCGTCAATCTCCGGTGCATCGGCATAGGAACGCGCCACCGCCACGAGGCGACGGCCTTGCCGTTCGATGGCATCCACCAACACGCGCTCACGCCGACCGACACGCCGCGCCAGACGGCGCGCGCTGATCACCGCCGCCGTCTCCATGAAACGAGCGAGGCGTTCGTCCTTGACCGATTCGGGGACCGGATCTGGCAACGCGTTCGCCGCCGCGCCCTCGACGGGCGAGTACTTGAAACAACCGACCCGATCCAGATCGGCCTGCTCGAGCCACGCGAGCAATTCCTCGAACTCCGCTTCGGTCTCACCGGGGAAGCCCACAATAAACGTGCTGCGAATGGCGAGGTCCGGCAGGGCACGACGCCACGCCTGGATGCGCGCCAACGTGTTCTCGGCATGCGCCGGGCGCTTCATCAGTTTGAGTATGCGCGGGCTGCCGTGCTGAAACGGAATATCGAGGTACGGCAGCACCAAGCCATCGGCCATCAAGCCAATCACCTCATCGACATGCGGGTACGGGTACACGTAATGCAAACGCACCCACGCGTCGCGTTCGCGCGCCAAGCCACCGAGTTCGCGCGCCAAATCGATGAAGCGGGTCGCGATCTGCCGCGAACCCCACTGTTCTGCACGATAACGCACGTCCACGCCATACGCGCTGGTGTCTTGCGAGATCACCAGCAACTCTTTGACGCCGGCATTGAGCAAGCGAATGCCCTCGTTCAGCACCGAGGGAAGCGGTCGACTGACCAGATCACCGCGCATCGAGGGGATGATGCAGAAACTGCAACGGTGATTGCAGCCCTCGGAAATTTTGACATACGCGTAGTGACGCGGTGTCAGGCGGATGCCCTGCGGCGGCACGAGATCCAGGTACGGGTCATGCGGCTTGGGCAAATGCGCATGCACTGCGGTTAACACCGCTGCATAGTCGTGCGGCCCGGTGATGCTGAGCACTTGCGGATGCCGCGCCAGAATTTTTTCGGGCTGTGCGCCCAGACAACCGGTCACGATCACACGCCCGTTCTCGCGCAACGCCTCGCCGATCGAATCCAACGATTCGTGGACCGCATCGTCAATGAACCCGCAGGTGTTCACGACCACGAGATCCGCGCCGTCATAGGACGGCGCGATGTCATAGCCCTCCGCACGCAAGTGCGTGAGGATGCGTTCGGAATCGACTAGGGCTTTCGGGCAGCCGAGGCTGACGAAACCGACGCGAGGGGCAGCGGCCATGGGACGTCCGGCAGTGTAAGTGGTGCGCATCGTACCCCGCGACCCGTCCGGGGGGCCACCAGAGAGCGCTTGGGCTATGATTCAGGCATGACCTTCCGGTTTACCAAAATGCAGGCCCTCGGCAACGACTTCGTCGTCTTTGACGCCGAGGATGCGCTGGACCTGCCAGACCGCGCCTTTCTGCGCGCCCTCGCCGACCGGCATACGGGGGTCGGTTTCGATCAGGCCCTGGCCCTGTTGCCAGCCCAGCGCGCCGGCGTGGCCGCCGCATACCGGATTTTCAATGCCGATGGGGGAGAGGTCGAGCAGTGCGGCAATGGCGTACGCTGCGTCGCGGCCCTGATCGCCGCCCGGCAACAGCGCGACGCAACGCCTTTTACGCTGGACAGCCCGGCCGGACCCGTGACCGCCCGGGTCCATGCCGACGGGTTGGTCTCGGTGGCGATGGGAATACCGAATTTTCAGCCCGCCGCGTTGGCGTTTGCCGCCGCCGAATCGGCGCCCTCCTACGACCTCGATCTGGGTGACCAACGCGTCGAACTGGGCGCCGTGTCGATGGGCAACCCCCACGTCGTCCTGCGGGTCGATGCCATTGATCAGGCCCCCGTGACCAGCCTCGGACCCCGGATTGAGCACCACCCGCGCTTCGCTAGGCGCACCAATGTGGGTTTTATGGAAGTGGTGACGCGCCAGCAGCTGCGCTTGCGGGTCTGGGAGCGCGGGGTTGGCGAAACCCGCGCCTGCGGTACCGGTGCCTGCGCCGCGGTGGCCATCGGCCGCCATCGGGGTTGGCTAGAGGCCGCGGTGGCCGTCGACCTACCCGGTGGTCGCCTACACATTGCCTGGCCGGGACCCGGCGAACTGCTTTGGATGACCGGACCCGCGGTGCGGGTCTATGAAGGAACCTTGACCCCATGACGACGACGCCCCGTGGCAGCGATGC
This sequence comes from uncultured Pseudomonadota bacterium, assembly GCA_903908265.1. Lineage (GTDB taxonomy): Bacteria > Pseudomonadota > Gammaproteobacteria > Steroidobacterales > Steroidobacteraceae > CAIKZZ01. The sequence goes on along the minus strand of CAIVRI010000061.1, from coordinate 3,248 downwards.
ACACCCTGTAGCTAGCCCTCCCAATGATGCGGAGGTGCGTGCGTATCTGGCCCGACACCCCGATTTCTTTGCTGACCACCCGGATCTCTTGGCCGACCTGCGCCTGCCGCACGCACCCGGTGGTGGCGGCACCGTCTCTCTGGTCGAGCGCCAGATGGACGTGCTGCGCGAACAACGTCGCGAGGTCGAGACGCGGCTGCACGCTTTGATCGCCATTGGCCATGAGAACGATGCGCTCAGCGAGAAGATGCATCGGCTGGCCTGTCGCTTAGTGCGCGCACGCGGCCTGCGGGCGCGCCTCGATGCGATGGAATCGAGCTTGCGCGAGGACTTCGGTGCAGCGGAATTCGTACTGGTACTGACGCGCTCGAGCGGCCCACTGGCGCCGGTCGACGCACGTCACTTGCGGATCGTCTCGGCCGAAGCGGCGGACTTTCGCTCCTTTGAAAGCTTGATCTCCTCGGGCCGGCCGCGTTGCGGTCACATCCGGGATACACAGCGCGAATTCCTGTTCCCGGCCTCGGGCAGCGCCATTGGCTCCGTGGCGCTGGTGCCACTGTCGATCCATCACGCGGCGGCCCTGCTGGCGATCGGCTCCCCCAACGCCGACCACTTCAATCCCACCATGGGCACCGCCTATCTGGCGCGGATCGGCGATCTGATCGCCACGGCACTCGATGGCGCGCAAGACGCCCCCTAAGGCCACCGCCGTCGCTGTGCTCACGCCACCACCGTGGTCGACGGCCGATGCGGCGCATATGGCGGCGTGGTTTGCGAGTCTCACCAATGAGCGCCGGCTATCGACCCACACGCGTGCGGCTTATCGTCGCGACCTGGTCGCCTTCGGCGACTGGGCCCGCACGGTCGGCATCAACGCGTTCGGGGGCTTCGACACGCAGCACATCCGCGCTTATGCCGCCGCCAGCCATCGCGGCGGACTCGATCCACGTTCCATCCAGCGGCGGCTGTCCTCGCTGCGGACCTTTTTCAATTACCTCATTCGCGAAGGCCAACTGCAACGCAATCCGGCGGTGGATGTGGCCGCCCCCAAAGCCGCGCGCCGCCTACCGGAGGCCATCGATGTCGACCGCATGGCGCGCCTGCTCGATGGCGCAGCGCCCAGCGGCGCCAACCCCAGCCCCTTGGACGCGCGCGACGGCGCGATGATGGAACTGTTCTACTCGAGCGGACTGCGCTTGGCCGAACTGGTGGGCTTGGATCTGCCGGATCTCGATTTGTGTGACCAGACCGTGCGCGTGACCGGCAAGGGCGGCAAGACCCGTATCGTGCCGGTGGGCAGCAAAGCCTGCAGCGCTTGCCAGGCGTGGCTATCGATCCGAGGGACGGTGGCGAAAGCCGACGCGCGCGCCGTGTTCGTCGGCCGCAATGGGCAGCGCATCGGCACCCGCGCGGTGCAATTGCGGGTGGCCCGTTGGGCGCGCCTGCGCGGGCTGGATGTGCATGTGCATCCGCACCTGTTCCGGCACTCCTTTGCGACCCACTTGCTCGAGTCGAGCCACGACTTGCGTGGGGTGCAAGAAATGCTAGGGCACGCCAACCTGTCTACCACCCAGATCTATACCCACCTCGACTTTCAACACCTCGCAAAGGTGTACGATGCCGCCCATCCGCGCGCGCGTCGCCGTAAAGACTGAGCGCTGCCATGCCGACGAGCGAAAACCCCAACGACACCCCGACCGACATCCGCCTGCGACGGCGCTCGCGGGTGGTCGAAGTAGCCTTCGCCGACGGACATCGTTACGCGCTCGACTTTGAGTATCTGCGGACCCAATCGCCGTCGGCCGAAGTCCAAGGGCACGGCCCGGGTCAGGACGTGCTGCAGATCGCCAAGGAAAACGTCAACGTCGTCGCGATGGAACCGGTCGGCCGCTATGCCATCAAGATCGTCTTCGACGACGGGCACGACACAGGCTTGTACACCTGGCCCTATCTGCGTGTACTCGGACAGGAGTACGCGGCCCGTTGGGCACGCTATCTGACGCGACTGCACGGGATCGGCTACGTGCGTCGCCCAACGCCGCCTGCGCTCACGCCGACGGAATAAACTCGTCGTCGCCTTGCTGCTCGCGCTCGAACTTTAAGAAATCGTAGTAGCCGCAGCGGCCTTCCTCAGGATACTTGCGACAGACGCCTGGCCGACCTGCATAGATCGTACAGCGGCGTTCGTCCTGATCGAAGAACATGCAGGTCGACTTGAACACGTGATCCTTGCGATGGCGCAGGATCTGCTCGTCGATGTCCTCGCTCTTTTTCACGTAGCGACGCGTATAGCGCTCTCGGGCGGTCTCGACGTCGACCCCAAAGTGTTGGGCGAGCCGCCGAATATCAAACTCGGTGACCTCAATACGGTCATACGAGCAGCAATAGCCCGGACACTTCGAACAGTCGTAACGAATTTTCACGGTCATCGGTGTCCCCCGGCAGAGTAACCCGCACGGTAACCGCTCGCGCGCCGCCATGCCAGCGGCGCGCGCAGGACACGCCCACGACCGCGTTAGGGGAGCGTCGGCTCCGGGTCCGAGCCTTCGGGGACCCCCTCAAACAAGACGGTCGAGAGATACCGCTCCCCGGTGTCGGTCATGATGGTGAGCAAGACGCTGCCCGCGGGGGCCGTTTCGGCGACCTTGAGCGCCGCTGCAAAATTGCCGCCCGAAGAGATGCCGACAAACAAGCCTTCTTTCTGCGCCAGCAAGCGCGCCGTGGCGATGGCTTCTTCGTCGGTAACCGCGACGTTGTCATCGAAAATATTGCGATCCAGCACGCCCGGCACAAAGTCCGGCGTCCAGCCTTGAATCTTGTGCGGCTTGAACTCGCCACCCGCGAGCAGCCGCGCCGAGGCCGGCTCCGTCGTGATGATCTTGAGGTCTGGACGCGCCAGTTTCAGCATCTGGCCCGCGCCCGTCATGGTGCCGCCGGTACCCCAGCCGCTGACAAAATAATCGAGGCGCTTGCCCGCGAAATCCGAGAGGATTTCCGGACCCGTAGTCTGGCGGTGGTAGGCCGGGTTCGCTTCGTTCTCAAATTGCGAGGCAAGGAACCAGCCGTTCTTTTCGGCCAACTCTTTGGCTTTACGCACCATGCCCGAGCCGCGCTCCGCCGCCGGTGTCAGAATAACTTTGGCACCCAGCGCGCGCATGATTTTGCGCCGCTCGATCGAGAAGGTCTCGACCATCACCGCGACGAAGGGGTAGCCCTTGGCCGCGGCCACCAGCGCCAAGGCAATGCCG
>CAIVRI010000060.1 GCA_903908265.1 uncultured Pseudomonadota bacterium | reverse complement strand
GGCTGCACATGCTGCGGGCGGTACGGTTACAGCGGCGACGCTAGCCAGCTATGCCACGGTGGGAGCGAACACTTACTTGGGCGGCGGCAACTTAGCGAACCAAATTAGCAATTTTTCGGCGCATGAATTTGCACAGACTGCGTCGTACTTCGCTGAGTATCCAGACAACTTGCAGACCTTCGCCGTGGCGTTCAAAACGCAACTCGCTACGTCTGGCGTAGCTCTGCAGGGACAGGTGGAGTACCGCAAGGACACGCCACTGCAGTTGGACGACGCTGAACTATTGTTCTCTGCCCTAGCCCCCCTTGAGCAAGCAATGTATGGCTTGCAAAATCCGGGTGCGGCATTCCCCACTACGTGTGATCCGGCCATGCCGACACTGACGCGGTGTGGGCAGTTGGGTGCGACGACGCCGGGCGGGACGATCCATGGTTGGGGTCGCTATAACGTCTGGCAGGGTCAGTTGACGGCGACCCAGGCATTCCCCCACATTTTGGGCGCCCAGCAATTTGTGGTGGTTGCCGAGGTGGGCGCTACGGATGTCGCTGGCATGCCTAGCAAAACGACCGGCGGCCCGAATGGGCAGGGCTTGCGATTTGACGGCCCGGGCACCTCGGTGTCCGGCAATGCGGCGCTTGCTTATCTGCACTATGGAGAAGTCGAACCGTTGAATCGGTTTGCGGATGCGTTCTCCTGGGGCTATCGTCTTGCCGGCCGATTGGAATATCCGAATCTGATCGGTTCCTGGACTGTCAGTCCGAAATTCACGTGGCAGCACGACGTCAAAGGCACGACGCCCGGGCCTGGCGGAAACTTTGTCGAAGGCCGGGAGGCACTCAGTCTAGGACTGGGCGCGAATTTCCAGAATCGTTGGCAATTGGACACCACCTACACGCGCTATGCCGGTGCTGGACGCTATAACGCATTACTGGACCGTGATTGGTTCGCCGTAACGATCAAGTACGCCTTCTGATCGAGCGCGCGTGCGGCGAGGGTTGATCTGACCCCATTGGGTGTGCAGAAAGCGGCCACTACTGTCGGGAAGACTTCTGCGCGGATTGGCGGGAGACTTTCCGGCGAAGGCGGGTTTCCGGTCTGACGTGGGAATCGCGCTCACTGCCTAGCCCTTAGTGAACCTACGGGGGCTACGGGGCTGTTCCGCGCATGGGCGCACCCATGCCGGCGCCGTTGCATTAGTCGGCGAGGGGGCGGCGACGCAGTGATTTCGTTTCGGTGCGCTGGTGTTTGCCGTCCAACCGACGCTCCTTGGAGCCCCGAGTCGGTCGGGTCGGTCGGCGAATCTTGGGGCGCTCTTTGGCCGCGATGAGTAGTTGTGCCAGTCGATCAAAGGCATCGCGTCGGTTGCCTTCCTGCGTGCGTAGGCGATGCGCGGCGATGACAATCCAACCGTCCTTGGTGAGGCGTCGTCCTGCGAGTGTTGCAAGGCGTTGCCGGGTCCAGTCATCGAGCCGGATGCAGGCGGTGTTGAAGCGCAGTTGGACGGCGCTGGCAACTTTGTTGACGTTCTGGCCGCCCGGTCCCGGGGAGCGGATGAAATCGAGTACGAGATCCTCGTCGGGTAGAAAGAGGCCGGGCGCAATCTCAACATCCACGGCTCAGTTTCCGAAGGGCTTGGGCGCGATGGAGGCCGGCCGTTTTTTGGTGGCCTCCTCCTGTTGCGCTGCGGTCAAGGGCAACGCGCCGGCGCCGACGATCCGCCCTTCAGCGTCATACATTCGCACGTCTAATTGCGCGCGCGGAATGCGCACTCCCTCTTCCTTGAACAGTCGCCAAATGGCGCGGTTGACGTCGGAGCGCACGTTGTTGACGCCGGCCTCGGGATCCGCAATCCAAAAGCGCAATTCTAGATCCAAGCCGTAGTCGTGAAATCCCATCAGACGAACTACCGGGCCTGGATCCTGCAGGATGCGCGGCGAACAATGGGCTGCTTTGAGCAACACCGCCATGGCGTGTTCCGGTTCATCGTCATAGGACACGCGTACCGGTAATTTCAGGCGCACACGCTTGTCGCTATAACTCCAGTTGATAACTTGATTCGTGATTAGGGTTTGGTTTGGCACCAAGGTTTCGACGCCATCTCGGTCACGCACGACGACATAACGGCCGCGCAGTTCCTGGACCCAGCCGAAGCCCTCGGTGCTCGTGCCGATGCTGCCGGTGAAACTGATGACGTCACCGGGCTTAATCGACTTGTCCATCAGCAGGACGAAGCCACTGACGAAATTTGCAGCGATGGATTGCAAGCCGAAGCCCAGCCCAAGGCCTAGGGCGCCACCAAAGATGCTGAGCGCGCCCAAGTTGAATCCCGAAGCCGACAGTCCGAGCAAGCCGCCAATGGAGATCAGGAATGCATAGGCGAACTTGCCAATGGCGATACGGGTATTCGGTGCTAAGGCTTTGAAGTCGCCGATGTGACGCTCAATGTAACGGCCGAACCAAGCGCTGACGATGATGAAGGCTATGACCGTGAATAGGGCGCGAATCAGCGACCACACGGTCACGCCGGCTTCGCCATTCTTGGCAGTCGTGACGACTACGGCATCGAGAAATGAAACTAGATCCAACCCCAGTTGGTGCATCGCCACGAATAGCCACAGCACGATCGTGGCACGTACTTCCCATGTGCGTAGTCGGGCGTGGCGACTGACGGAGAGGCGTAGCACAAAGGCGCCAGCCCGGATCAGCGCCAGCCAACCGGCCAAGCGTAGCGCGGTGCCTACGTGGACCGTCTCGATGTGGAGGGCTCCGGTCAACAGTTGCGCCAACAGCAGGGTCACGATGGCTGCGGTATAGGGCGCCGCGGTGTGCAGCGCCTCACGCCGCAGCGCGTTGGCGGCGTCTGGTGTCGCTGCGCTAGAGACAACGGATGCGGTGACTTTGCCGGCGACGTAGGCGGCGATAGCCGCCACGATGGCACCGAATTGCGGCGGTTCGATGCCGGCGCGGACCGTGTCGATGAGTGAGGTGATCAGGTTGTCCATGGCGGTAGCAGGTCCCTAGCTGTTTAGGCGTTCAGGTCCGGGATGAGCTCGCTTTCGAGGCGGGCGATCTGGTCCTTAAACATCAGCCTGCGTCGCTTCAGGCGTTTTAGTTGCAACTCATCGGTGTTGTAGTCGAGTTGCAGCCGAGTAATCAAGTTATCGAGTTCGCGATGCTCGACGCGTAGCAACCGCAGTTTATGCAGTCTTTGTACGCGTTCGCTGCTGCTATCACTTGCGGTCGTATCGGTCATTGTTCGCGCGTCCCATCCCGCGTCGGGGCCCACCGGTGCCAAACCGGTATGACCGCCTGCGGTAGGGTAGCCAATCGCCCGGGCCGATGCCACGGCAGCGCCGGATCATGGCAATCCGACCCACTGGAGCCTTCGAGTCCTGCCCGCAGGGCGAGCCCCAGTCCGGCCTCGATTTGGTGTCCCGCCGCACCGCCGGTGACCACCTCAAGAGCGGTGCCGCCGACTGCATGGAAGTGTTTGACCAAGGTTCGACGTTGACCGGCGGAGAGCATGTAGCGCAGGGGGTGGGCAAGCACTGCGGTGCCACCGGCTTCTTGTAGTGCGGTGACGGTGGCCTCGATGGAGGGCCATTCTGTCGCAACATGGCCTGGGCGACCGCGCCCCAGCCAGCGACTGAAAGCGGCGGGTAGATCGACCACGACACCCAAGTCGACGAGTGCGCGCGCCAGGTGCGTACGTGTTGGGTTGGCAAGCCCGGCAAGCCGATTCAGCGCCGCTGTACCCGGGGCCCCCGCCCGATCCAGTCGGCCAGCGATGGTCTGCATGCGGGCGTGTCGCAAGGCACCGCGCAGTGCGATGGCGCTGCGGATGGACGCGTGCGTCGGGTCAAAACCGAGGCCCACGATATGGATATCACGACCTTGCCAGGCAGCGGATAACTCAATCCCCGGGATCGTCGCCAATCCGAGCGCCGCCGCGGCTTCGGTCATCTCGGCCAGTCCTGCAGTCGTATCGTGGTCCGTGAGTGCGCACAGTCGTACGCCGGCGGCGTGCACGATGGTGGCCAGTGCAGCCGGGGACAGCACGCCGTCCGAGGCGGTCGAGTGCATGTGTAAGTCGACGGCGTCGCTCAATGGACGGTCGTCTGGACGAGGGTGGGGCCGAGACCGATCAGTTCGACATCTCGGCCGCGCAGAATGACGAATCCTTGTCGGCGCGAAACGCCATCGTCGCTATAGTCGAACACGTAGTTGCGCCTGAAGGCCATTCGGTCATCTGCGCCGCGCGCAAAGCGCCAGGAGCGGAAAACGACTGTGCCGTCGAGCAATTGCACGCCGGCCTCGGCGCAGGCCGCGTGCGCGGCCTCATTAGCGGTCGCGCGAGCGTCCACGTTGATGCGCCACAGCAAAGCGAGGGCACCAAAGACGAGCGCGAACCATAGGGCCTCTTCCATTGCGACCTCAGAGTAGGGTGTGCCAAGGCCGCGAGCCGTCGGCGTAGACGATGAAATCTCCGTTCAATAGGCTTTCCCGCTGGTTGTAGCGTAAAGGGTTGCCGTCCCGATCGACCACGTGGCCCCCCGCGATCTCGACTATGGCTTGTCCGGCCGCCGTATCCCATTCCGAGGTCGGGCCGATCCGCGGGTAGAGGTCCGCCGCGCCTTCTGCCACAAGGCCGAACTTGGAGGCACTACCGAGGGGTCTGAAGTCGTGCGGGCCGATTGCCTCGAGCAAGCCGCCGAGGCGGTCGCCCCGGTGCGAACGACTGCCAACGACCCGCAGTGGGCTCCCAAGAGGCTTGCGGACTGCAATGGCGCTCACCTGGCCACCGGCTTGGGCGCGGAACGCGCCGACGCCGGACGCTGCAAAATAGGTCCGACCGTCGAGCGGTACATGCAGGATACCGAGTATGGGTACGCCGCCCTCGACCAGTGCAATGTTGACCGTGAATTCACCATTGCGATTCACGAATTCCTTGGTGCCATCGAGTGGGTCGACCAGCCATAAGCGGGACCACCCGGCGCGCACCGCTAGTGGTGGCACCGCAGCCTCCTCGGAGATCACCGGGACATTGGGGGCGAGTAGCGCCAGTCCGTGCGCAATGATCGCATGAGAGCGCAGATCGGCTAGGGTCAGCGGCGAGTCATCCCCTTTTAAGGTGACGTCGAAAGGGCCGTTGTAGACCTCGAGGATCGCGTCTCCGGCCGCACGGGCGAGCGTCACGAGGGCATCCAGTGTCGGGCGTGAGCATAAGGTCATCAGAATCGATCCTCCATAAGGCGGTATATCATAACCCCGTGCAAACCCCTGCCCCACCGCTGGACTGGTTGCTGATCGATACGGTGCTCCTTGATATGGATGGCACCTTGCTCGATTTGCGCTTCGATAATTGGTTCTGGCAGGAGCATCTGCCGCACCTGTGGGCTGCGCGGGAGGGCATGACTTTGCCAGCTGCCCTGCAGGTGTTGACGCCGCGCTTTGAGGCTGCGCGAGGAACCCTCGAGTGGTACTGCATCGACTTCTGGAGTCGGGAATTGAACATGGACGTGCGCGCGATCAAACATGCAGTGCGCGAGAATGTAGCTTGGATTCCCGGCGCGGAGGCGGTACTCCGACATTTGCGTGGCTTGGGTAAGCGGTTGGTATTGGTGACCAATGCGCATCCGGAGACGTTGGCTATCAAAGACCTCCGCGTCGATCTGGTAGGTCATCTGGATGCGGTTTTTTCGAGCCATGCGTTTGGTGCGCCAAAGGAAGCTGCTGCCTTTTGGCCAGCTTTCGCGCAGGCTGAACCCTTTGATCCTCAGCGTACGTTATTCGTCGACGACAGCCTGTCGGTGTTGCTGGCTGCGCGTGCTTACGGCATTGGCTGGCTACGCGCCGTGCGCCGACCCGACTCCGGTCATCCGGCCAACGCTGTCGGCGACTTTCCCGGTATCGAGACCGTCGCCGACCTGCTGCGCTAGGTCGTTACTCCCCCCCTCTAGTGCAGCGCTAGCCAGGCCACCAGTGCCGCGGCGCCGGCGACCACTACGCCAATAACAGCCCAACGGGATTTAGAGGTCGATCGCGGCGCCTCGTTGACCACTGCGGCTGAGGAATTGCCCTTGCCACCGCGCCTACGCCGCCGCCGGCGCTTCTTCGGGCCCTCCTCAGTCAGGTTCACCCCTTCCGTTGGAATTGGCGGAATCACGGCTGCCGGGATCTCCTTTGGCGCGCCATCGGGTCGCCGTGGGCCGCGCCCCCGCCCTGGTCCCGGCCCCTGACCTGCATTTTGCGCGGGTGCCGGTGTGCTATCGGGTGGGCTGGCTACGCTGCCACGAACGTTCGGGCTGCCGTCGCGGCGACTGCCGTGGGCGCCGCCATGGGCGCCGCTCTGCGGGCGTCCACCGCCACTGCGACTTCTGCCACCCCGGTCGCCGCCGCCACCGTAATAGGCGGGCCGTACGATGTCGGGCAGCAAGGAAGCATCGACGGCCTCGACCGGTATCTTGCGACCGATATAAGCCTCGATATCCGGTAGCGATTGCACGTAGTCTTCACAACCGAAACTGATGGCATCGCCTGCCGCCCCGGCGCGCGCAGTTCGTCCGATGCGGTGGACGTAGTCGCCAGCATCCTGCGGCAAATCGAAGTTAAAGACGTGAGAGACATCCGGAATGTGCAGTCCACGTGCTGCCACGTCGGTAGCGATCAGGACCGGTAGGCGGCCGTCATGGAAGTCTCGCAGCATGCGCAGGCGCTTGTTTTGTGGCACATCACCACTCATTGCCTCGGCATGAATGTTATTTGCCATGAGCGTGGCTTCGAGGCGCTCGGCTGTGCGCTTCATATTGACAAAGACAATGCTGCGGGAGACCTCGTGCTTGCGCAAAAGACCGACGAGCAGGCGGGCTTTCTCTTCCATGGCCGGGTAATAAATCGACTGCCGTACGAGATCTGCCGTGACTTTTTCCGGCTCGATGCGCACGAGTTCCGGTTCGTTCATGTGCTCATAAGCCAGTTCTAGCACGCGTTGCGAGAGCGTCGCTGAGAACAGCATTGACAGGCGTGCTGCAGGCTCTGGCAAACGGCGCATCAAGTAGCGGATGTCGGTGATGAAGCCGAGATCGAACATCCGGTCGGCCTCATCGAGTACTAACACTTGGACGTGCTTGAGTTCAAATACGTGTTGTTTGTAGTAATCGATGATGCGACCCGGCGTGCCGATCAGGATGTCGACGCCACCTTCCAGTTGGCGGCGTTGCTTCTCGTAGTCGATGCCACCGAAGGCCAAACCCAGTTGCAGACCGGTGTACTGTCCGAGTAACTCGGCGTCGCGGTGGATCTGGACCGCGAGCTCGCGGGTCGGGGCCAAAATGAAGCCACGAGGTGAGGTCATTGGCCGGTCTGGCGAAGCGGGGTTGCGCAGCAGTTGGGCAAACATCGCCACGAGGAACGCCGCGGTCTTGCCGGTGCCCGTTTGCGCCTGCCCGGCGACGTCCAGCCCGGCCAGCGCGCGGGGTAGGGTGCCGGCCTGAATAGGCGTGCAACGCTCGAAGCCCGCGTCCGCAATTCCTCGGAAAAGAGGCTCGGGTAATTGCAGGCTGGCGTAGCTAATATCAGTTACAGGGGTCAATTGCGTCACGTAGTTCACACTCGGAGTAGGTCACTAATCCCTCGCAAGACTTGCGAAACGCGCGCGGATCAGCTAAAAATAATTACCAACCAGTTCGCCCTACCGCACTCGGTCTACCATCGTCCCGCAAAAGAGCGGGCCAAAATGGTCCCCGCAGCGGGATGAGTACCAGGGCGTTAGAGCCACACTTCGGAGAATCAGGCTAACCGCAAACGGTCTACCCGTGGAGCATACCGCCCTTTCGGCGGCTTCCAGCTTCCTCGAACCCCACCATTCTGCCGCAAGCTGCCCTCGCCGTCACGGTCGCTCGAGACGCCGGACGCTGCGCCCCACCACAGAACACTGTTTTAAAACCATTTTTTCCCGTCCCTAACGCCTTTTTTAGCGTTTCTAGTCACCCCACTCATCTCCCTAGGAGGGTCACCCGCGTGAGCGGCTCCAACATCATCCACACCACCGATGCCAATTTTGAACAAGACGTTCTGAATTCGGCAATTCCTGTGCTACTCGACTTTTGGGCCGAATGGTGCGGTCCTTGCAAGGCGATTGCCCCGATCCTCGACGATATTGCTGCCGAATACGCCGGTCGCGTCGGCGTAGCCAAGATGAATATCGATGAGAACCAGGCGACGCCAAGGAAGTTCAACATTCGTAGTATTCCAACCCTGATGCTGTTTAAAAACGGCTCGATGCAGGCCCAGAAAGTGGGCGGCGGCTTCTCTAAGGCGCAACTGGCGGATCTTCTGGATGCGCACCTGTGAGGGGCTATCTGGGCGGTGGCGGCGGTGGCGGCGGTGGCCAGGGTCGTAACCGACAGAAGGGTCCGAAACATCGCGGTGGCGGTGGCGGTGGCGGCGGTGGGAATTCCGACGGCAATCGGGATCCGAACTGGCGGGGCTCGCGCGAGCAGTCCCAAGATGACTTTCCGGAGATCGACGACCTCAGCGTGATCTCCTTGGCCGAACTGGAGTCCGTCCGCCGCTCGATGAGCCTGACGGAGCTTAAGAAGAAGCCAATACACGAACTGCTGCAGGTTGCTGAAGGGCTGGGCATCGAAAATGTGGCCCGCCAGCGCAAGCAGGACGTGATCTTTTCACTATTGAAGGCCCACGCCCGCAATGGCGAATTGATCCATGGCGACGGTGTTTTAGAGATTCTGCAGGACGGTTTCGGCTTTCTGCGTTCCTCCGATGGCTCGTATCTGGCAGGTCCGGACGACATTTATGTCAGCCCCAGCCAGATTCGCCGCTTCAACCTAAGGACCGGTGACTCAATCTCCGGCCTCGTCCGTCCGCCGAAGGAGGGGGAACGCTACTTTGCGCTGGTGAAGCTGGGTCAGATCAACTTTGATGCGCCGGAGAGTTCGCGTAACAAGTCCTTGTTCGAGAACCTGACGCCACTGCATCCGACCAAGCGTCTCAAGCTGGAGCGTGGTACGGGCAGCACTGAGGACATGACGGCTCGCGTCATCGATCTGTGCTCCCCAATCGGTAAGGGCCAGCGTGGCCTGATTGTTTCGCCGCCGAAAGCCGGCAAAACAATGCTGTTGCAGAACGTGGCGACCAGCATCACGTTTAATCATCCCGAGGTCTATCTGATTGTGTTGCTCATCGATGAGCGGCCCGAGGAAGTCACCGAGATGTCGCGTACCGTGAAGGGTGAGGTTGTCGCCTCGACCTTCGACGAGCCCGCAAGCCGACACGTGCAAGTCGCTGAAATGGTGATTGAGAAGGCGAAACGCTTGGTTGAGCACAAGCGCGATGTCGTGATTCTGCTGGATTCGATTACGCGTCTTGCGCGCGCTTACAACACCGTCGTTCCCAGTTCCGGCAAGGTGCTGACCGGTGGTGTTGACGCCAATGCGCTACAGCGTCCGAAACGATTCTTCGGTGCTGCTCGCAACGTGGAGGAAGGCGGCTCGCTGACGATCATCGCGACTGCCCTGATCGACACCGGTTCGCGCATGGATGACGTGATCTTCGAGGAATTCAAGGGAACGGGTAACTCCGAAATCCACCTTGATCGTCGCATCGCTGAGCGGCGCATCTTCCCGGCGTTGCACATCAACCGTTCCGGCACGCGCCGCGAGGAACTGATTACTTCAGCGGAAGAACTGCAGAAGATCTGGATTCTGCGCAAGTTGCTGCACCCGATGGATGAACTGGCGGCGATCGAGTTCCTCATCGACCGGATGAAGGACACGAAGACGAATGATGAGTTCTTCCTATCGATGAAGCGGTGAAAATATGGGTCCGGTGCCCGCTGCTGCTGCGGAACGGACCCTTGGACGCGCCGATGCGAAATTTCGGGCGGCGATTAAACTCCTCGGTCCCTGCACTTTAAAGCGGGGTCGAGGATCGCCTTACGAATCCTTGCTTTCGGCGATCGTCCATCAGCAAATCCACGGCAATGCGGCGACCGCCATTCTCGGCCGCTTTAAGGCCTTGTGCGGGAACCAGTACCCGACCCCAGCGACGCTACTGGCGCTTCCCGAGACGGCATTGCGGGCCTGCGGGTTGTCCGCTTCCAAGCAATTGGCGATGCGCGATGTGGCGGCGAAAACTCTCGACGGCACAGTGGGTGACCGACGCGCCTTGCGCAGGCTCTCGGATGAGGCCGTGATCGAGCGGCTAGTATCGGTACGTGGTGTTGGGCGTTGGACTGCACAGATGCTGCTCATGTTCACGCTCAATCGGCCAGACATCCTGCCAGTGGATGACTTCGGTGTGCGCGAGGGGTTCAAGTTGCTCTATGGCTTGCAGGAACAGCCCAAGCCTCGAGAATTGGCGAACTATGGACAACGCTGGGCGCCGTATCGAACGACCGCTAGCTGGTACTTGTGGCGCTATGTCGACCATGTACGTGCGGCGGCTCGTGCCACGTAAAGATAAGTGAAGCGTGTGTGACGCCGGTGACATGGCGCGTTGCGCGTTGCACTATCCTTCCATGACCGAAACGGCTGCACCGCACAGAATCTTACTAGTCGATGATGACGTCGAACTCACGGACATGCTGAGCGCTTATTTGCAGCGTGAAGGGTTTGTCGTCGAAGTTCGTCACGATGGTTCAGCGGGGCTTGCTGCGCTGAAGGACGGACAAATCGTGCCGGAGCTGATTATTTTGGATGTGATGTTGCCCGGTCTCGATGGTTTCGGCGTATTGCGCGCTCTAAGGTCTCAGGGGTCCGTGCCTCCGGTACTGATGCTGACCGCACGCGGCGATGATGACGATCGCATTGCAGGATTGGATCTCGGCGCCGACGATTACTTACCCAAACCGTTTAATCCGCGCGAACTGGTTGCTCGCTTGCGTGCGATTTTGAGGCGGGTGACCTCGGTGGACAGCATAGGCGTGGAGCCGCTTTCTGTCGGGAACTTGATTCTAGATCCGAACCGTATTGAAGCGCGATTGAACGGCGTGGCCATTGCCCTCACGGCGGCCGAGTTTCGGATTCTCGAACGCCTCGCTCGGCAAGTCGGCCGCGTAGTGTCTCGCGCCGAACTGACCGAACACGCGCTGGGCCGGCAACTCGAACTGTACGATCGCAGCATTGATACCCATGTGAGCAACTTGCGTCGTAAGCTCGGCCTTGGCCTGCGCGCGGAGTCTGGTGTCGAAATTCGCGGCGTTCGCGGTGTTGGTTACCAACTCATGCCACCGATCGGCGCCTAATTCTCGCTGTTGCGCTCGGTGTGGGGGTGGGTGTGCGTTGAGTGATTGACGCACAGCGGTGGTGTCGCCATTGACTGGCGACTGCCGTGGTTCGGTTCCCTTGGCTGCGAGGATGGTAACCATGCTTCGTTTTCCGAAGTCCCTCTACGGTCGGTTTTTCTTGTCGTTGTGGGCAGTGACCATTTTGACGGTGGGTGGGGGCATTGGTCTGACGTGGCTGGTTCTGGCGGAACGCGCCGACCCTGCCGCCTCTGATTCGCGGACTCTGCTGCTGGAGGCTGCACGGGCCCTCGACAGTGGCGGTGAAGTGAGCCTAGTTGGATGGTTGCGTCATGTACAAAGCGTGCGTCGTGGAGTGGGCGTGTTTGTCATTGGACCAAACGGCCGCGACCTATTGGATCGTGCGCTACCGCCATCGCTAGCCTTCGCCCTTGCACACCCGGATGGTGGCGTTGGGAAGGATTCGCCCTTAAAAATCCTGCCCTCACAGCCATTGTTGGTATTGGTCGCCCGCGATGGTCGGCAGTACGGGATCTACCTCCGGGTGTGGCGTCCACCTACGCAACCCATGTTCCGGTTACTGTCAGTCTCGGATCGCTATCTGATGTTATTGCTGGCGTTAGCAGTCACAGCGATCGCCAGTTCGTTGCTCACGCGTGCGATTGCGCGTCCGGTCCGCGCGTTGGGGCAAGCGGCGCGACTGCTAGCGGGCGGTGCGCTCGATACGCGGGTCCCGGCGGCGGTGCACAATCGTCGCGATGAACTGGGGATCTTGGCCCGTGACTTCGACACGATGGCCATACGGTTGCAGATTCTGGTGCAAGCGCGCGAGCAACTCTTGTGCGATGTGTCGCATGAATTGCGTTCACCGCTGGCGCGTATGCGTGTGGCCTTGGGACTCGCTCATCAGTCCGAGGCCGAAGTGCCCGCGGCGCTGGAACGGCTAGATATCGAAGTGAGTCGGCTGGATCGACTGATTGGCCAGGTGCTTAGCCTCGCCCGGCTGGACTCTAACGTAGGGCCGGCGGGTTTTGCGCCGATCGACTTGGTCGAACTCCTCGAGAGCATCGTGCAGGATGCAATATTCGAGGGCCAAGGGCGCAATGTAACGGTGGCCTGGCAGGCCACGGTAGAGACGCTCCTGATACAGGGCCGCGCTGATTGGATCGCCAGCGCGGTGGAGAATGTGGTTCGCAATGCGTTGCGTTACACAGAGCCCGGCTCGAGCATTGAGGTCGCGCTCGGCACTGCAGCAGATGGTGTGGTAATTGAGGTTCGTGACCGTGGCCCGGGAGTGCCGGTGGCTGAACTGGCGCGCATCTTCGAACCGTTCTACCGAGTGACCACGGCGCGGGGCCGCGATACGGGCGGGGACGGGATTGGGTTGGCGATCGTCGCGCGTGTGTTGCAACTACACGGCGGACACGTCACCGCCGCGGCGCGCACAGGCGGGGGTCTCGTGATCCGCCTGTGGTTGCCGCGCGTCGGGCGCCCTACTACTTAGTGCGTGGTTTGACGAATTGGAGAACGAAGTTATCCGCTTCGCCAACCGCGATGTAGCGCGCACGGTCTTTGTCCTTTTGCGCCAGTGTCGGTGGCAGTGTCCAGACGCCATCAACCCAGTCTTTCGTGTCGCGTGGATTGGCGTTGATCTCGCTCTTGGCCGCCAATGTAAAACCGGCCTTCTCGGCCAGCGCGATGGCGTAGTCCTCACGGACGTAGCCGTCCGCGGCTTTTAGGTCCTGTGGGCGATCCTGGCGACCACGATGGGCTTCGACGCCGAGGATGCCGCCCGGTTTCAGGGCGCGGAACGCGGCGCGTAACATGTCTTCGGCATAGCCGCCATCCATCCAGTTGTGCAGATTGCGGAAGGTCAGCACGAGGTCAACACTATTGGCGGGGGCGAAATCGTAATGTCCGGGACCAACGAGCGTTTCTGCGATGGGGCCGAGTCGGGCCGACTGCGCGTGTACTCGTTGATGCCATGCATCGTCCACTTCCGGTTCATCCGTCGATGGCGCGAATGCGGCGGTGTAGTGGCCGTGATCCTTTAAGTAGGGGGCAAGGATTTCGGTCCAATAGCCGCCACCCGGCCAAAACTCAACGACCGTCAGTGTGGGCTTCAGGCCAAAGAACGTCAGTTCTTCGAGCGGATGCCGCGCCGCGTCGCGCGTCACGAACGCCTGCGTCCGTGCAGGGTCTGCGATCACTTTGGCGAGTGCCGGGTCCGGTGCGTGCGCGTTGCTAAGTGCAGTAAAACACAGTGTTATAAAAGCCAGCAGATAATGACGTCGCATCATTCAAACTCCTCGAGTAATGGCTGTCTGTACTTATAACCCAAGCGCCAGTAGATGGTCAGTCTGAACATCGGTGCCAACGGTGAATGTGGTCAGGCCGACCTGATGAAAGCCACACTTGGCATAAAAAGCCAGCGCGCGGGGATTGCGCTCCCAACACGTTAGCCAGAATCCATGCGCACCGATCGTGTGTCCATAGCGAACTACTGCATCCATGAGGGCTATTGCCAGCCCCGTGCCATGCCAGGGTCGCCCGACGTAGAAACGGCGAATTTCTGCCATGTCCGGGGTGCTGTGGTTAGGACAGGGCGTCGCCGTGCGCAGTAGCGTGTAGCCGGCCAATACGCCATCGATGGTGCCAAGCATTATATATTGGCCGGGATCGGTGATTTCGGCGGTCTGGTGTTGTTCCGAATAGGTCTGCTGCACATGCAGTTGGACATTTTCCGGATCGTTATCGGGTAGGTACCAGTCAATGAACGTATCGGCCCCGAAGCGGCTGAGCGTGGCGGCGTCGGCAACGGTCGCGAGCCTAAAGTGTGCGGTCACTCGCCTAATTCCCGCGCCATGAGGCGATCGATTTCTGCCTCTACCTGTGCGCGCATCAGTGACACAGGAAAGCCGAGCTCAGCGTCGAGTCGCACGTTGTCTGCGGCAAGCGTGAGCATCCCCTTGACGGAGGCATGCTCAACCCGCAAACAGTCACCTTCCCAGTGGCAGCGGGCACCAAATCGCTCAGCCAGTTTGGCGGCGATGCGCTCCACGCGCGCACGAGCAATGTCGGGTGCGAGGGAGTGCGTACGGATACGGGAGATCTTCACTCCATCATCCGCGCTCGCGCGCAATCGCTCGATAGCCAATGTCACGACGCACCTGCATGCCCGGCCAGCGGATTGCATCGACCAGTGCGTAGGCCTCCCGGCAGGCGCCGGCGACGCTGACGCCCCGACCGACCGCACAGAGTACCCGACCGCCGCTCACGACCACGGCACCATCTTGCGTCGCTGTGCTCGCATGGAACACTTTGCCAGGCAAGGCGGCGGCGGCGGCCAGCCCCTCGATCACGACGCCTTTCACCGGTGCATCCGGGTACCCTTCGGCGGCAAGGACGACGCCGACGGCGGGGCGGGGATCCCAGTGGGCTTCGACTTCATCGAGGCGGCCGGCGAGGGCGGCTTCTAGGAGATCGACCAGATCAGACTCGAGCCGCATCAGGATGGGTTGGGTCTCGGGATCGCCGAAGCGGCAGTTGAATTCAAGAACGTTCGGCGTCCCGTCGGGCGCCACCATGATGCCCGCGTAGAGAAAACCCGTGTACGGAGTGCCTTCTGCGGCCAAACCGACCACAGTCGGCGCGATCACTTCCCGCATGATGCGTTCGTGCAGGTGCGCGGTGACCACCGGTGCGGGGGAATAAGCTCCCATGCCGCCGGTATTCGGGCCCCGATCCGCATCTAGCAGACGCTTGTGATCTTGCGATGAGGCCAGCGGGAGCACATGGCGGCCATCCACCATGACAATGAAACTGGCTTCTTCGCCTTGTAAAAATTCCTCGACCACAACCACCTCGCCGGCGGACCCAAAGGCACCGGCAAACATAGCCTCGATTGTTGCGAGTGCCTCGTCGTGGCTTTGCGCAATCACGACGCCTTTGCCCGCTGCTAAGCCATCGGCTTTAACCACGACCGGCAGACGTTGGGCGCGGACAAAAGCGGGCTCGAATGTTGCACGGGTAAACCGGCCGTAGGCGGCCGTGGGAATGCGATGACGGGTGAGAAATTCCTTCGTGAAGACTTTGGAGCCCTCCAGTCGAGCGCAGGCCTGACTCGGCCCGAAGCAGCGCAGCCCAGCTGCTGTGAAGGCGTCGACAATACCCAGAACGAGTGGCGCCTCGGGACCGACAACCGTCAGGTCAACGCCCTCGCGTTGCGCTAGAGCGAGCAACCCGGCCACATCGTCTGAGGCGACCGCTACATTGCGGCACCCAGGCTCCAGTGCCGTACCGGCATTGCCGGGCGCGACCAATACTTCTTGGACGCGAGCGGAGGAAGCGATTTTCCAAGCGAGGGCGTGCTCACGGCCACCCGATCCAATTACTAGAACGCGCACGGGGAGACCCTCGTCAGTGGCGGAAATGGCGCATGCCGGTGTAGACCATCGTCATGCCGTGTTCGTCGGCGGCTGCCACAACTTCTTCATCACGCAGCGAGCCGCCTGGCTGGATGACGGCCGTGATGCCGTATTCGGCCGCTACGTCTAGGCCATCTCGGAATGGAAAGAACGCATCCGATGCCATCGCTGAGCCCTTCACCTCAAAACCAGCGTCGGCTGCTTTCATTGCCGCGATGCGGCTTGAGACGACGCGGCTCATTTGACCCGCACCGATGCCAAGAGTCAGTCGGTTGTGCGCGTACACGATCGCATTCGACTTCACGAACTTGCAAACGCGCCAGGCAAATAACAAATCGCTCATCTCGGTTGGCGTCGGCGCTCGCTGTGTAACGATTTTAAGATCAGCCAAGGTGCGTACGCCCGTATCCCGATCTTGTACGAGTAGACCACCGGTCACACTGCGATATTCCAAGGCCGGCGGACTCGGCCCACCAAGGGACCCAGTCAGCAGTACGCGCACATTAGCCTTCGCGGCGGTCACGGCCAAAGCCGCGTCACTTGCCCCCGGCGCGATGAGGACTTCGACAAACTGCCGCTCGAAGATTGCGCGGGCGGTGTCCTCGTCGAGAGGCCGATTGAACGCGATGATACCGCCGAAGGCAGAGGTCGGATCGGTGCGATAAGCCTGCTCATAGGCGGCGTGAATCGACTCAGCGAGCGCAACGCCACAGGGATTGGCGTGCTTCACCACCACGCAGGCCGGCTCATCGAACTGACGCACGCACTCCAATGCGGTATCCGCATCGGCGATGTTGTTGTACGAGAGTTCCTTGCCCTGCACTTGACGGCTGGTCGATACACTGGCGTTGGTTGATGTGTCGACGTAGAACGCACCAGACTGATGCGGGTTCTCGCCGTAACGCAACTGCAGTTTTTTGATGTAGTGCAGTTCCAGCGCCGGCGGATAGGCGGTTCCCTGACCCGCGGCGCGCAGCATCCAGTCGGCCACCATAGTGTCGTAGCGCGCGGTGTGCGCGTAGGTATTCGCAGCCAGTCGCTGCCGCAATGGAAACTCCGTGCCACCGGCATCGAGTGCGGCCAACAACTCTGGGTAGTCGGCCGGATCGACCACGACGGCGACGTGGGCGTGATTTTTGGCCGCGGCACGTAGCATTGCCGGGCCGCCGATGTCGATGTTCTCGACCCCATCGTCGTAAGTCGCATCGGCGCGTGCGATTGTTGCAGCAAAGGGATACAGGTTCACCACGAGCAAGTCGATCGGTGCGATGCCCTGCGCTTGCATGACCGCGTCGTCTTGACCTCGGCGTCCTAGTAGACCCCCGTGAATTTTTGGGTGCAGGGTCTTGACCCGGCCATCCATGATTTCTGGAAAACCGGTATGTGCGGATACCTCGGTGACAGCGATGCCGGCGCTGGCGAGTAATTTGGCGGTGCCGCCGGTGGAGAGCAACGCAATGCCCCGTGATGCGAGGGCTTGCGCGAGTCCCACAATGCCTTGCTTGTCCGACACGCTGAGCAGCGCTCGGCGTACCGGCACCTTCGATGATCGCTCAGTCGACAAGGCCGTAGTCCTCCAGCTTGCGGCGCAGAGTGCCGCGATTGATGCCGAGGATCTCGGCGGCGCGCAATTGGTTTCCAGCGGTGTATTCGAGTGCGGCCCGAAATAGCGGTTCCTCGACTTCCCGGATTACCAGCGCATACAAGCCTGACGGACGATGGCCATTCAAACTATTGAAATAGGCGCTGAGCGTGAGTTCAGCGTGCGCCCTAAGCGAAATAGCGTTGGACGCATCGGACTTTGTGCCGGCTGTGCCGGTGCGCGGTACGCGCGTTGTTTTGCGGCCCATATTCATCCGTACTTCCCCGTCCTGTGCCGATTGCACGGGTGGGATGACCTTAGCGTCTATCCCATCGTGGTGCGACGTGACTCGCTCTGTGGCGGCATCATCGGCGCCGGTTCACTTTTTAATCGTAAAGGCGACGTTCGCGCGCTGATCGTCGCCAACCATTCGTGCATGAGGGTCAGTTGGTTCGCGGCTGTCTCCACCGTGCGTATTGCCCGAAAGAGAGTGTCTTCGCCGATCGTGGTGGTGTCGTGTGCAACGCCGATTTCGTTCAGCGCAGTGTCGCGATACCAACCGAGATGCTTGCGAGCGACTCGCAGTCCCGCGTGTTCGCCGTAGAAGGCGTACAGCTGCTCCAAATGCCCAGTCATGATATCACGGACTTCTGTTGTATCCGGGGGGGCAACCGCACTGCTGCCCTCGAGGAATGCACGTATTTCCCGGAATATCCAAGGCCGCCCTTGCGCCCCTCGGCCGATCATGATGCCATCGGCGCCGGTCGCGGCCAGTACAGCGGCGGCTTTGGCACCACAGTCAATGTCCCCATTGGCGAAGACCGGGATGCGAACGGCGTCTTTTATCGCCCGGATGGTCTCGTATTCAGCCTCGCCCTCGTAGTGGTCCGCCCGGGTCCGACCATGGATGGCGAGCGCGGCAATACCCACCTCTTCGGCCAGGCGCGCCACCCGCGGCCCGTTGCGATTGGCTCGGTCCCAGCCGGTACGCATTTTCAGCGTGACGGGGATGTCCACGGCGGCAACGACAGCGGCCAGAATAGCGGCGACCAACGGTTCGTCGCGTAATAACGCGGAGCCGGCGGCTCGATTACAGACTTTCTTGGCCGGGCAACCCATGTTGATGTCGATGATTTGGGCGCCGAGGTCGCGGTTGCGGCGCGCTGCCTCGACCATCATCTCGGGTTCACCACCGGCGATTTGTACGATCCGGGGGGAGGGTTCCCCGGTGTGGTCCAATCGCAACCGGGACTTGGTCGTGTGCCAGAGACGGGTGTCCGAAGTCACCATCTCTGAAGCCGCCAGATCAGCCCCTAGACGACGGCAAAGCAAACGGAAGGGGCGATCGGTCACGCCCGCCATTGGCGCGAGAGCTAAAGGGCGCTCGAATTGGTATGGGCCAATAGAAATCACTCGGCGTGCGTTCCCTTGAGATCCGCGCCGCAGCCAATTTGATCCCCCTGGGGCAGGCAAGTGTCGATTTGGTAACTGACGACCGCGCCGCCCGGATCGACTAGGTCAAGCTGCGCCTCGATGCGTGTGCCGGGGGGCATCATGCCGGCCTGCGTTCGATGATCGGGCAGATATTCGCTTGGCCTAAAGTCCCGCCGGGCGACCAAGCCGCCGTATCGATCTTCAAATGCCACGCGCAGCAGCGGCCACGGTTGCGGCAGGGTGCCATGCTGGAGGATCTGGGCCCGCAAGCGAATCGTCTGGGTGCTCACGTCGGGTGTCGCCTTCCACTCACGGATGTCATAGGCGCCAAGGTCCCAGCGCGGTTCCAATGAACGGCCAAGGACGTTGTATAGGGTCGTCAGGGCCGGGGCGAGGGCCGGGATAGTCGCTAGGCGTTCGCGCGCGTGATCGATCACCTGTGCCACCAGCATCGTCGATAGGGTCAGGGCTGCGATGACGAGCCCGGCCCCGCCTCGGTGCGGTGTGGGGCCTTGTCGACCAATCCGTTCATCTGCAGCAACAGCGATCGTCGCCGTGGGTACATCGAATGCGGACAGGGTCGGCTCCCGTGGGTCGTCCGCTGCGTCATGGGCATCAAACGTTGCCCGCATGGTCGGTGATCTGGCGTCGTCGTCGGCGAACGCCGTCTGCGGCCCCAGAGTCGGGTCGTTTGGCGTGGGCGCGACCCCGGGCTCAACGGCGCCGGGAATCTCGGCGCTCACTGCGGTTGCCCACCACTCGTTGGACGCCTCGGCGATCTCGAACGCCACCAGTGGCAGCGATGGGCTTGGCCGAAAGGGTGCATCCGCCAGTTCCTCGTCGTCTGCGTCAGGCGGCGTGGGCGGCGGTGGTTCGGCCGTTGGCGGGGCTTCAGTTTCCGGGTCGCCCTGGATAAAAGACGCCGAGGCGGCATTGACGCCCGCTTCAATTTCGTCTGTTAGAAAGCGAATCGCGTCAAAGGTTGCGTTACAAACCCCACAGCGCACCTGACCTTGTGCGGCGCGCAGCACAGCGGCATTGACCCGGAAGATCGTGTCGCACTCGGGGCATTGGGTATACATGCGCGCCGCTCAGAGCCTGCGTCCGGACAGACGTGTCCAACCGTCCCGCTCTCGCGGCGTTTCCATGGTAAACCACGGTCTATAAGCTGCCGCTACCCACTCGGCCTGTTCCGTTAGGAGCCCGGCCAAGACCACGGCGCCGCCGGGCCGCGTGGCTTGCGCGATCCTTGGTGCCAATTCGATGAGGGGCTCGGCCAAAATATTGGCAAGGACGACGTCATAGCCGGTATCCCACGGCGCCTCCGCCGCGGCGAGCGTGAGTCGGTCGAGGACACCATTGCGAGTGGCATTGTCGGTGCTGGCGGTCAGCGCTTGCGGGTCTATGTCCAGTCCATGGGCCCTATGGGCGCCGAGCAGTAGCGCGGCGACGGCGAGAATGCCGGATCCGCAGCCGACGTCGAGCACACGCCGGCCGGTAGGACGCTCCTGATCCAACCACTCCAAGCACAGTGCGGTGGTTGCGTGGGTGCCCGTGCCAAAGGCGAGGCCCGGATCTAACCAGACGATCGTGGGTTCGGGGGTGGTGCCCACAGGGGGTAACTGCCCACCGGGGCAGATCCACAGGCGCTCGCCGAAGCGCATGGGGTGGAAATCCTTCAGCCATTCCCGTTCCCAAATGCGGTCCGCCAAGGTTTCTGCACGCAGCTGGATGGTTCGGCCGAGTTGTACGCCCAAAGCAGCGGTGAGGTCTGTAGCGTCAGTGCCCTCCTCGTAGAGCGCGGAGACCGCGGTGGCGGGCCACAGCGGCGTGGTGCCTAGCAGGGGCTCGAGGATCGGAGTGTCGCCTGCATCGACCAGCGTGACCGACAGTGCGCCGGTCGCGAACAAGGCGGTTTCGACGGTTTCGGGGTCGAGACCGTCCAAGGTGACGTGAACCTGCAGGAACGGCATGGCCGGTGAGGGCTCCCAGTAAAGCTTCGGGGTGGCGCTACCGCCACCCCGGCACCTTACTTTACTTCAGGCCCAGACGTCGCTCGAGATAGTGGATGTCGACCCCACCTTGACGGAAAGCGGCGTGGCCGAAGATCTCCTGATGGAGCGGCGCATTCGTCTTGATGCCCTCGACCACCATCTCGGACAACGCGTTGCACATCCGTGCGATAGCGGTGTCGCGGTCTTCGCCATGGGCGATGATTTTGGCGATCAGCGAATCGTAGTGCGGCGGCACGGCGTAACCCGAGTAGAGATGGCTGTCGACCCGGATGCCTGGCCCACCCGGCGCGTGCCACAGTTTGACGGGGCCGGGGCTAGGCATGAACGTCTTCGGGTCCTCGGCATTGATGCGACACTCGATCGCATGGCCGGTGATCTTGATGTCAGCCTGCGTAAAAGGCAGCGGTTCACCGGCCGCAATGCGCAGTTGCATTTTCACCAGATCGATGCCGGTCACCAGTTCCGTGACTGGGTGCTCGACCTGAATGCGCGTATTCATCTCAATAAAGTAGAAGTTGCCGTCCTCGAACAGGAATTCGAGCGTGCCGGCGCCACGATAACCGATCGCCTTGAGCGCCTTGGTTATGCTGTCCGCCATGTCGGTGCGCATTGCTGGGGTGATTCCCGGTGCCGGCGCTTCTTCGACAATCTTTTGGTGCCGACGCTGCAGTGAGCAGTCGCGCTCCCCGAGTACCACGACATTGCCGTAGGTGTCGGCGAGCACCTGAAACTCCACATGACGCGGACGCTCCAGGAACTTCTCCATGTAGACCTGATCGTTGCTGAACGCCGCTAAGGCTTCAGCCTTCGTGACGCTGATCGAGGTGGGGAGTGCGGCGTCGGAATGCACCACGCGCATGCCGCGACCGCCGCCACCGCCCGAGGCCTTGATGATGACCGGGTAGCCGATCTTGTGGGCGATGCGCCGATTCTCATCGGGATCGTCGCCGAGGGGGTCGCCAGAGCCTGGTACGCACGGCACACCGGCGGCTTTCATAGCGCGAATGGCAGAGACCTTGTCGCCCATGATCCGGATCGTCTCCGCTTTTGGCCCGACGAAGATGAAGCCAGATTTTTCGACACGTTCGGCGAAATCGGCATTTTCGGACAGGAACCCGTAGCCGGGATGGATCGCGACCGAGTCGGTGACCTCCGCGGCGGCAATCAATGCGGGCATGTTCAGGTAGCTGTCCTTGGAGGACGGCGGACCGATGCAGACGGTTTCGTCAGCGAGCAGCACGTGCTTGAGATTACGGTCTGCCGTGGAGTGCACGGCCACCGTCTTGATGCCCAGTTCTCGGCAGGCGCGCAAGATGCGCAGCGCGATTTCGCCGCGATTGGCGATCAGAACCTTGTCAATCATGAGCTTATTCAATGATGAAGAGCGGTTGGCCGAATTCGACCGGCTCGCCGTTCTTGACGAGCATCGACACCACCTTGCCGGCGCGGTCGGACTCGATTTGGTTCATCATTTTCATCGCTTCAATGATGCAGAGAGTCTGCCCGATCTTGACTTCAGAGCCAATTTCGACGAACACCTTGGCGCCCGGTGCGGGCGAGGAGTAGTAGGTGCCAACCATGGGCGCTGTGACGGCCGTGTCGGTCGCTGCAGCCACGGGCGCGGGTGCGGCCACTGGGGCTGCTGCCGGGGCGGCAGCGACGGGGGCCGGAGCGCTGCTCGGTGCGTTGACATAGGTGGTCATCGGGGTCGAGCCATGACGACTGATGCGTACCGATTCTTCGCCTTCCTTAATTTCAATTTCGGCGACGCCCGATTCCTCGAGCAGTTCAATCAGTTTCTTGACCTTGCGGATATCCATAGCGGTTCCTCGTCGAAAATTCAGCGAACGGTTTGGGCGCGCAAAGCGGCTTCGAGGGCCAACTCGTAGCCTAATGGCCCGAGACCCACGATGACGCCGGCTGCGAGCGCCGACAGATGAGAGTGGTGGCGGAACGCCTCGCGGGCGTACACGTTGGAGATATGGACTTCATAAAACGGTATACGGACCGCTGCGAGCGCGTCGCGCAGCGCGATGCTGGTATGGGTATAGGCGCCGGCATTGATGATGATCGCGTCAAATTGCTGCGAACTGGCGGCGTGCACTTGTTCAATCAACGCATGCTCGGCGTTGGATTGGAACCCGACTACGGTGGCGCCGCGCGTCGCCGCGACGGTTGCGAGTCGACCGAGAATATCGGCCAATGTCTGGGTGCCGTAGGTCGCCGGTTCGCGCGTACCTAACAGGTTCAGGTTTGGTCCGTTGAGGACTAGGATGCGCACCATCGGCCCTCCCGTTTCAGCCTAAAGGACGGCCAGTCTACCTAAAAAAGTGGCGACTGACGCAATTCGCCCCGAATGGCGTCGATCCACGCCCATCCTGCAAATTTGCGGTGAGAGTGGATGTTGCGTTTTTGCGTCAATTAGCAGGGCTGGCTGCGTCCGTCGGCGTGTGCGCCGCGGCTTCTAGCGCCGTCTTGGCGTCCGCGAGCGCCAGCGTGCCGGCATCGACGCGATAGAGGATGTCTAAGGTGGCGCGCAAGTTGGCTTCGTGCAGTTCGCCTAGATGCACGGTGAGGACGTGGCCCTGTGCGTCGACGAATGCACTGAACGGTAGAGCCATCGCTTCGACGCCGTACGACTTGGCGGCTTCTAAGGCGTCGTCTTCGCCCATCAGCACGGCATAGGAGAGAGGAACTTGTTGCACGAATTTGCGCACGTCATCCGGAAAATCTACGGCAATTCCGATGATTTTGAGCCCCTTGGCTGCGTATTCGGCTTGGATTCGGTTCAGCAAGGGGATTTCCTTGCGACATGGCACGCACCAAGTGGCCCAGAAGTTCACCAGTTGCGGATGCCCATCCCATTCGCTGATCGGATGGCGTTGCCCATCCAGTCCGGTGAGAGTGAATGCGGGCCGCGTGGCGGGTACGGTACCGGCCGTGGTGGTCGCCGTGGTAGTCCCTGCGGTCGCCGCCAGTGGAGTGGCATGTTGGTGTTGATAGAGAAAGGCGCAGACCACGGCAATGCCAATGAGGGCGAAGCCGGTGTAGGCGAGACGCAACGCGGGCGGGTTCTTCACGGAGTCGCCTCAAAATTAGACAAATGTTGCAGGAAGTGATCGGCATCGACGAAGCCCACCAGTCGGAACGGGCGTCGTTCGGAGCGATCCGATTTGAAAAAAGCCGTGGTTGGCGGCCCGAAGATCCCAAAGCGTTGCAACAGCGCTTGATCCTCGCCGTCGTTCGCCGTGACATCCGCACGCAGGACGACGTAGTGGCTCAGCGCGGCTTGGACTTGGGGATTGTTGAAGGTATGCGCATCCATCTCCTTGCAGGAGACGCACCAGTCCGCGGAGAAATCGAGCAGGGTCGGTTGACCGGCGGCGTTCGCCTCGGCGAGGGCACGGTCGAGGTCGGCGCTGGTTTTGACCTGCCGGAATGGGAGCGGTTGGCGTACGGCTGTGCCCCAACGCGTGCCTGCTAGGGGGCGCAGGGGGTCAATGCCGCCACTGCCGGCGCTGGCCAGTAGGAGCAGGGCGTACAGGCCCGCCAACGCGGCAGCGCCGGCGCGGATCCGGCTGCGGACCCCGGCTTTGCGGCCGACGCGAGCCAAAACAATAGCGGCTGAGGCCGGTACGGCCGCCCAAGCGACCATCGTCAGATGCGCATTGAGGATGCGATCGAGCATCCAGACGGCAACGCCCAGGAAGACCACGCCAAACAGGGATTTGACGGTCTCCATCCAAGGCCCTGATTTCGGTAGTAGGCGGCCTGCGGAGGCGCCGACGATCAGCAGGGGAGTACCCATGCCGAGCGAGAGCGATCCAAGCGCTAACGCGCCTCGGCCGATGGCGCCGGCTTGGCCGATGACCACAAACGTTGCGACCAGTGGTGGCGCGACACAAGCGGTCACGATCAGCGAGGACAGCGCCCCCATGATGGCGGTCGATACAAAACGCCCGCCTTTGAGTTGCCCGCTGGCCGCGGCAAAACGGGTCTGCAAACTCGCCGGTAGGGCCAGTTCATAAAAGCCGAACATCGCGCAGGCCAGGGCCACGAAGAGCGCGGCGAACAAACCCAGAATCCAGGGCTGTTGAAAGACCGCTTGCGTCTGCGCGCCTGCCGCAGCGAAGGCGACCCCCACAATCGTGTAGGTCGAGGCCATGCCGCCCACGTAGGCCACCGCGAGTGCGAACGCGCGTCGATTGGAGACCAGGGGGCCATCGCCGGCAATGATGCCGGCCAGGATCGGCACCATCGGTAGTACGCACGGTGTGAAAGCCAGCAACAGGCCGAAGAACCAAAAAGCCCCGAGTACCCCGAGCCAATGTCCGGAGCGGACCAGTGTAGCTAAACGGTCTTGCTCGGCACCGGCGGAGTTGCTGGTGTTGTCGCCGTGATCGGCGCGGGCAGCGCTAACGGCCCCCAAATCGAGCGTATGGGTTTGGGGGGTGTAACAGAGGCCTGCATCGGCGCAGCCCTGGTAAGTGACTGTCACTCGGGCGGGCGGGGTGCCGGAAAACGGCACCCGCACTTCGAGCTCGCCCCGAAACACGGTCTGGTCACCAAAGTAATCGTCGTGGTGAATCTCGCCGGCCGGCCAGTGGGGTGCGCCTAATGCACTGGGTGCGGCGGTCGAGAAGCGGAAGCGGTCACGGTACAAATAATAGCCGTCTGCGATGGCGATCCGAATGATCACCGCGTCATCCTGTCGTTGCGCGCTCGGACGGAACGCTTGGTCAGCGGGCAGAAACTCTACCGGCGCGGTCGTGCTGGTCGGTTTGGAGACCAGTTTGTTGAGTAGGCCTACGGGTGGGGCCGCGTCTGCGGCTTTGCTCGGCGCCGCCGACGGCACCGGCGGCAGAGCGATGGCAGCGGTCCAGTTTTGTGGCGGGTAGCACAGGCCCGCATCGGCGCAACCCTGCAGCCGGAGTTTCAGGTTGAAGTGGGTCACCGTGGTATCTAGACGCTGGTAGGGCACATGCGCCGTGAACGTGCCGCGATAGATCTCCTGTACTCCGAAGTACTCGTCGCTATGCGGTAGCCCTGGCGGGAATTCGGCCGTCCCCAGCGTGATGGCCGCGTTGTCGCTGCCGAAATCGAAGCGTTTGCCGTACAGGTAATAGCCGTCCTGTACGTGATAGGTCACCGCCACGTCCCGACTATTCGCGACCACCTCGTAGCGGTAGGCTTCTTGGGCTTTCAGGAAGGTCGGCTCGCTTGCCGCGGCTGACGATCCGGCGACCAGCCCTGCAAAAAGCACGGTCGTTAGTGTCAAAAAAGAAAAAATAGTCTTTTTAATCATAGTCTTAGATCTCATCCCTCCGCGGGTGAGGCGGATTTGGAGGGGCCAGACGCTGTGCCAATCAAATTGAAGCGATTTTGCACGTTGGCCTTGTAATACCGAAGTTCGTCGCTATATTTAGCAGCCGATAGGGAAGAGTGCTAACAACAGCACGATCCCTCGGGGACTCCACGGGGGTCCTGTTTCATTCTACTGGCTCCTGAAGGAGGGCAACGAAAATGTCGAAGATTCGTCCGCTGCATGATCGAGTAATCGTTAAACGCGAAGATGACGAGCGCAAGTCACCGGGTGGCATTGTGATCCCAGATTCCGCATCGGAAAAGCCGAGCAAAGGCCGCGTCCTTGCGGTCGGCAACGGCAAAATCCTCGAGGATGGCAAGGTGCGTGCGCTTGACGTCAAGGTCGGCGACAAAGTGCTGTTCGGAAAGTATAGCGGCACCGAGGTCAAGGTCGACGGTGATGACGTGCTCGTGATGCGTGAGGAAGACATCCTCGCGATTCTCGAGAAGTAATCCACCGCCCCCCCCGCAACAGAATTCTAGAGGTTAAGAGAAATGGCTGCTAAGGAAGTCCGTTTTGGTGATGACGCTCGGGCCCGTATGGTCCGCGGCGTGAATATTCTCGCGAACGCCGTCAAGGTGACCCTCGGTCCTAAGGGCCGTAACGCGGTGCTCGACAAGAGCTTCGGCGCCCCGACCGTCACGAAAGATGGCGTCTCGGTCGCGAAGGAAATCGAACTGAAGGACAAGTTCGAGAACATGGGCGCGCAGATGGTGAAGGAAGTTGCTAGCGCAACCTCCGACGAGGCCGGCGACGGCACCACCACTGCTACGGTGTTGGCGCAGGCGATTGTTCGTGAAGGTCTGAAGGGCGTGGCCGCTGGCCTGAACCCGATGGACCTGAAGCGCGGCATCGACCTCGCAGTCCAGACTGCGGTTGAGGAGCTCAAGAAGCTCTCCAAGCCGTGCAAGGACACGAAGGCGATTGCACAGGTCGGCACGATTTCGGCGAACTCGGATGAGAGCATCGGTAACACGATCGCCGAGGCGATGGAAAAGGTCGGCAAGGAAGGCGTGATCACCGTCGAAGAAGGTTCGGGTCTCAATAATGAGCTCGACGTCGTCGAAGGCATGCAGTTCGATCGTGGCTACCTGTCGCCGTATTTCATCAATAGCCAGGCCAATCAGACGGCCGAGCTCGACAAGCCATTGATCCTTCTCTATGACAAGAAGATCTCGAACATCCGTGAGATGCTCCCGATCCTCGAGGGGATTGCGAAGGCGGGTCGTCCGTTGCTCATCGTCGCAGAAGACGTTGAGGGCGAGGCCTTGGCGACACTGGTCGTTAACACCATCCGTGGCATCGTCAAGGTCGCCGCCGTGAAGGCGCCGGGCTTCGGCGATCGTCGGAAAGCCATGCTGCAGGATATTGCGATCCTGACCGGTGGTACGGTGATTTCCGAAGAAGTGGGCCTCTCGCTTGAGAAGGCAACTTTGAGCGACCTCGGCGAGGCGAAGAAGATCGTCGTCGAGAAAGAAAACACCACCATCATCGATGGCGCTGGCAAGAGCGCGGAAATCAAGGCGCGTGTCGCCCAGATCCGTGCACAAGCCGAAGAAGCGACCTCGGACTACGATCGTGAGAAGCTGCAGGAGCGCGTTGCTAAGCTCTCTGGCGGCGTCGCTGTGATCAAGGTTGGCGCTGCCACCGAGATGGAAATGAAGGAAAAGAAGGCTCGCGTCGAAGACGCGCTGCACGCTACGCGCGCGGCCGTTGAAGAAGGCGTAGTGCCGGGCGGCGGTGTTGCCCTGATCCGTGTCCTCAAGGCTCTTGAGAAGCTCTCGCACGACAACGATGATCGGAACTTCGGTATCCGTATCCTCGCGCGCTCGATCGAAGAGCCGCTCCGTCAGATCGTCACCAACGCGGGTGAAGATGCGGCGGTTGTGCTCAACAAGGTTCGCCAGGGCAAGGGCAATTTCGGCTACAACGCAGGCACCGGCGTGTACGGCGACATGATCGAGATGGGTATCCTGGATCCCACCAAGGTCACGCGCCTAGCACTGCAGAATGCGGCATCGGTTGCCGGCCTGCTCCTGACG
>CAIVRI010000059.1 GCA_903908265.1 uncultured Pseudomonadota bacterium | reverse complement strand
GCCTTGTCGTACCTGTCCTGCGTCGGGTTGGAGTTGCCCCAAGATCAGGCGGATCAAAGTCGACTTGCCGGCGCCGTTCGGGCCTAACAGGCCGATGCGATCGCCGCGCATGACAGTCAGATCCAGATCGCGAATCACGACGCGGTCCTCGAAGGATTTGCTGACGCCCGTCAGTTCGGCGACCAGTTTGCCGGAACGCTCCCGGGCATCGATCGCCAGACGCACGTTGCCCATGCGATCGCGCCGTTCAGAGCGTTCGACGCGCAGTGCTTCCAGGCGTTTGACGCGGCCTTCGTCGCGGGTACGGCGTGCTTCGACGCCGCGGCGGATCCAGACCTCTTCTTGGGCCCAGAATTTGTCGAATTTGCGGTTTGCGATCGCCTCTGCAGCCAGTTGATCCTGTTTGCGGGTTTGATAGGCCGCAAAATTGCCGGGGTAGGAGCGTAGATATCCGCGATCGAGTTCGATGATGCGGGTCACGACCCGATCCAGAAACCAACGATCGTGCGTGACCAGCAGGACGGCAGGGCCACCGATCAACAAGTCCTCCAGCACGGCGATGCCATCGACATCGAGATGGTTGGTCGGCTCATCGAGCAGCAGCAGATCCGGATCCAGTGCGAGCGCCAGTGCCAAGGTCGCGCGCTTGCGTTCGCCGCCGGAGGCGCGTTCTGGCGACACTTCACCACGGACCCGCAGGCGCTCCATATATTCTGCCAGGCGCGCTTCTACGCGCCAGCGTTCGCGTTCGTCATGGATGCCTTCCAGATCGCCGCGCAAGCGCAGGCTGTCGGTGAGCGTCTCTGCCACGGGCAGGATGGGCTCTTGTTCAACGGTGACGATGCGCAGGCCAGAACGCAATTTGAGCACGCCATCTTCCAGCGGTGTGCGCCCAGCAAGGACGCCCAGCAGCGAGGACTTGCCGGTGCCGTTACGGCCGATCAGACCGATGCGCTCGCCATCCATGATCGACACGGAGGCACGATCGAGCAGCGGCGTCAGCCCATAGGCGAGTTCCCCATCGATCAGGGAGAGGAGAGTCACGGCCATGGTTAATTTAGTCCCGAACGGTCGGATGGTTATCGCGGCGGTAGATGGTGCCGTCGCGCATCACGAAACTGGCATGGCGTAGAGACGCAGGATCTTGGGCCGGATCCGTGGCCACGGCGACCAGATCGGCCGCATGGCCGGGTGCGATCACGCCGATGTGATCGGCAAGACCCAGCAGGGCGGCGGCCTCACTGGTCGCCGCGCGCAGCGCCGCCAAGGGGGCCATGCCATTCTCGATCAGCAGTTGGAACTCGAGTGTATGGTCGCCTTCACCCAGATCGGTCCCGTAGGCAATGCGCACGCTAGAACGCAAGGCGCGCGGTAGGTTTTGCTTGGGCAGCAGATCGTTCGCCAGTTCCTTGGCCGCCGTGCCCGGCGCTAGCAGGTCCGGCCGATCGCGGGCGGTGGCGTAGAACACGTCGAAGACCGACAGCGTCGGTACGAGGAAGGTCCCATGCGCTTTCATCAAAGCGAAGGTTTGGTCGGTGGCGAAAGAGCCGTGTTCGACCGAGTCGACGCCGGCGCGCACGGCCGCTTCGATAGCGGGCGCCGGATAGATGTGCGCAGCGACTTTCAGACCCAGCGCATGGGCGGTGTCGACCGCAGCGCGCATTTCCTCGTCCGTCATGAGTAACTGACGCGGATCGTCGCCGGTGGAGGCGATGCCGCCAGAGGGCATGATCTTGATCAGATCGGCGCCGCGGCGCCGATGCTCGCGCACGCGCAGACGCGCCTCATCGGCCGAATCAACGCGACCGTTGTCCCAACCGACATGTTGGAGCGCCGGATCGAGGCCACTGCGGGCATCGCCATGACCTGCTGTGGGCCCCAATGGCTCCAGTGCGGTGAGAATGCGCGGCCCTTCGATGCGGCCGGCGGCGATCGCATGCTTGAGTGCGACCGTGTCGTCACCGCCACCCAGATCACGGACGGTGGTGAATCCTTGCTGCAGCATGGCGCGCACGAAACTTGCGCCGTCGAAGGCGCGATCAATATCGGAGTGGCTGAGCGCGTCTTCGAGCGCATTGGTCCGACTCGGCAATTTGGCAGCGACATGCACATGACTGTCGATGAAGCCGGGCAGGAGGGTCGCCTGGCCGAGTTCCACAACCGCCGCGCCTGCCCGCTGCGCAAGCCCGGGTTCCACCGCGACGATCAGAGCGTTTTCCACCACCACCGACACGTCGTGTCGCGGCGTATCGGATTGCCCGTCATAAAGGTGCGCGGCATGGACGATCACGGTACCGGCGCAAACCGTTGTGGAGAGGCCGAGCAAGAGCGCGGTCGCGAGGCACTGACGCATGAGGGGCATTCCAGGCAGTGGAAAGGGGCCACACGCTATCACGGCCACGTGTGCGGCGCTGCGCGGTTAATGCGCAAGCGCCGGCATGGCCCGGTGCGGATCCGCTGTTTGTGCTTTTTTTGCTTCCGCAATGAAGTAGGCCGATAAGGCCGCCACGTCC
This sequence comes from uncultured Pseudomonadota bacterium, assembly GCA_903908265.1. Classification (GTDB taxonomy): domain Bacteria; phylum Pseudomonadota; class Gammaproteobacteria; order Steroidobacterales; family Steroidobacteraceae; genus CAIKZZ01. The sequence continues at coordinate 11,547 of CAIVRI010000059.1, read as the reverse complement.
TTGGCATTGAGGACGTCGTCGAAGCGCCCCATGCCGCGGGCAGAGAATACGCCCTTGAGCACGATGTCGGCCAAGAGTGCGTGTTTTTCTGGTGTCAGGCGGCGCAGATCCGGCAGCATGCCGTAGCCCATGGCATGGCAGCGGGCGCAGTACTTTTGGTACAGCGCGCCGCCTTTATCGATGGTGGCCGCGTCAGCCGTCGAGGCCGGTGGCGTGGGCATCGGGGGCACTACGACCACCGGGGGCTTGGGCGTTGCGCCGCCACCAAGCCGAAAGGCAATGACGCGGCCCTGATTTTCAAAATGGGCAGCCGCTGTTTGTGGCGGGAACACACCTGCGACCCCGGTAGCGCCACCGTAACCGGCCAAGACGGCCACATACTGCACGCCGTCGATGCGATAGGTCATGGGGGCGGCGAGAATCCCCGTGCCGATGTCGAGGCTGGCCAGCCGCTGTCCGTGATCGGCGGTATAGACGTTGAGATGGCCTGTGGCATCGCCTTGTAGGACCAGATTGCCAGCGGTGCTCAGAACACCGCCATCCCAGCTGGTGGCCCCCACACTCTCCCAGGCCACCCGGCCGGTTTTGGGCTCGACGGCGCGCAGTAAGCCGATTGAGCGGTGCGTGGCTTGGCTGTTCTTGGCGAGGTGGTCCAAGGAGGGCAAAGGGCCCAGTAAGGCTTTGAGGCCGGCCGGGTCATAGTCTTCGGGAAAGATGCCAAAGACGTCGAAAGCGCCTTCGAGCAGACCCTTTTGGTTGGACTCTACATAGACCATAGGCGCTTCTAATGCAGGTATGTATACAAGACCCGTAGTGGGGCTATATGACATCGGCTGCCAGTTGTGACCGCCGGCCATGCCCGGTGCGATAAAGCGTGGGGTGTGGGTGTATTGCGCTGCCGGATTCGGACGCGGTCGGTGGGTGATTGGATCCAGTCCGAGCGTCCAGTCCACATAGACGTAATTGTGTGCTGCCAGCACCTCGCCGGTGGCGCGATCCAGCACGTAGAGAAAGCCGTTTTTCGCGGCTTGCATCAATACCTTGCGTGGGTGGCCGTCGATGTCGAGGTTGGCCAGAATGAATTTTTGGGTGTTGTCGTAGTCCCACGCATCGCCCGGGGTGGCCTGGTAGTACCAAGCTAAGGAGCCATCCTGGACGCGGATCGCCAAAATGGACGCGGCGTACAAGTCATCGCCGCCGGTGCGCCCATCCTTTTGGATGTCGTACGGCGCGCCATTGCCCGTCCCCACATATACTAAGCCGAGTGCGGGGTCATACGAGATGCCATCCCACACGGTGCCACCGCCGCCAGCGGACCAGTCGTGCCGCGCATCCCAGCTTGGGAGCGCGCGCTGCAAATGCGCCTGCGTCTGCGGGCCGTCCTTCGGATCACGCGGTACTGTATAAAAGCGCCAGCGGGCCTGCCCGGTGGTGGCATCCCATGCACCGACATAACCGGGCGCGCCATCGAAGTCCGCGCCGGCAGCGCCGATGATCACGGCGTCACCCGCCATCACCGGTGCACCGGTGATGGTGTAAGGATGCTGCGGGCCGCGCGCGGGCAGGGTGTCGACCTTGAATAGGCGGTGGCCGGTCGCCGCGTCGATCGCGTGCAAGTAACCGTCGAGCGCGGCGATGTAGACACGCCCTTTCCAGACGGCGAGGCCACGATTGACCGCGTCACAACAGGCATAACGACCGTACTGGCCATCGATCTCGGGATCGTAGTGCCAGCGCAAGGCCCCGTTCTTTGCATCGAGCGCATAGACATGGCCGAAGGGGGCGCTGACATACATGGTGCCGTCGACGACGAGCGGTGTCGATTCGAGGCCACGCCGGGTGTTTAGATTGTATTGCCACGCATAGCCGAGCGTGCTGACGTTCGTTGCATTGATTTCGCGTAGCGGGGAATGATAGGTGCCCTCGCCATCACGACCGGCCGCCAGCCATTCGCCGGGTTCGCTCGCAATGGCAGCGAGACGCGCCGCGTCGACCTGGCCGGCAGGCGGCGTGCTCGCGCGATGGCAGCCCACCACCGTCAGAAGTAATAGCGCCGCGCAGTAGCCAAATACAGTACGGGTCATACGGAGTTCTCCGCCGCGAGATCGGGATGGGAAGGACAGAGTAAGCGACGCACGATGGCGTTGCCCAGTGCCGCTGCAGTGATCAGTGCGATCGCAATCAATGGCGTGCCGTCGTGCAGCCAGCCAAAGAGTTGGGCCATCAAGGCTCCACCCGTCAACTGTACAAATCCCAGTATCGCGGAGACCCGGCCGGCCGATGCCCGAAAGGGCGTCAAAGCGATCATTTGTGCATTCGGTTGCAGCATCGACCAACTGAAGGTGTACAGACAAATGCCAATTAAAAATAACGTGAGCGAATGCGGCGCTAACACGTAACCGGTGATCAGGAGCAGCGCGGCGATCACCAGCAGCGTACTGCCCAACGCCAGAATGCGATCGCAGGCGCGGTAGCGCAGCAGGGCGACGCTGGCCCAACCCCCCACGAGGTAGGCGATGATCGTGATGCCCCAGTACACCCCAAAGGACGGCACCGGGCGACCGAACCACTGCAGCAGCAGGTGCGGTGAGGCCGACACCCAGACCGCCAGTCCCGCAAAGCCGGTAACGCAACAGAGGATCGAGCCGAGCACGCGCCGGTTGGCGCACACGGCGCGCGTGGTGAGGAGCAGTGAGCGAAACTGCAACGGTGTTCTGTGCTCGGCGCGCAAAGTCTCTGGCAGTACAGCCCGCGTCAGCAGTAGCGCAAGCAGTAGCACAGCCACGTACACGGCGGCGATTGCGCGCCAACCGCAGTAGAGCACGATGAAGCTGTTGAGCGCGGGCACGAGGATCGCGACCAGCGCAATACCCGTCGAGACGATGCTGAGCAGATGCGCGCCGCGCTGGCGGTCATAGATGTCGCGAATAATGGCGCGCGCCAGTAACGGCCCCGCGCCGGCACAGGCCCCTTGCAAGAAGCGAAAGAGCAGTACACCGTGCAGCGAAGGCGACAGACCCACACCGATCGACGCGGCGATAAAAAGTCCAATCGCCGCGGTCAGTACCGGTCGCCGGCCATAACGGTCGGCGACCGCACCAACCAGTAATTGCGTACACGCACACCCTAAAAAGGCCGCGGTGATCGCCCCCTGGGCGGCGGCGAGAGGTACTTGAAATTCCACCATCAGTGGACGGATCGCGCCCAGAAAGCCGTCAGTGACCAGCGGCAAGAAGCCACTGATCAGACTCAACAAACCGATCGCAGTGCGCGATAGTTTCATGCGAGGACGATGTCGGCTCGCACCAGCCCCCGGAATCGGGCCCGTTGTTGATACAGCGGGGTTCCCTCGAGGCGTGCCGAGGGTAAGCGGCTGAGAAACAGACGGATCGCTAAATCCGCCTCGGTGCGCGCGACCGACATGCCCGCGCAGGCGTGGCCGCCGGCGGCGAAGGCGAGGTGGGGATTGGGCGCTCGATCGATCCGAAATGCGTCCGGTTCTGCGAAGACCTCGGGATCCCGATTGGCCGCGCCGATTGCCAGGGTGAGGTAGTCCCCGGGTACGAAAGTGTGACCACCGATCGTCACCGGGGCGATCACCAGACGGTTGCCGAGTTGGTTGGGGCTCTCGTAGCGCAGGCACTCCTCGACCGCCAGGGGCACCAACGCGGGCTGGGCGACCAGACGGGCGCAATCGTCACGCCGTGGCAGCAAGTTCACCAGCCCCGTCGCAATCAAATTGGTGGTGGTTTCGTGGCCGGCATTGAGTAGGAAGATGCAGTTGTGCAGCAACTCCTGTTCGGTCAGTGGCGCCGACGCTGCATCTTCACGTAGTAAGCGCGAGATGATGTCGCTATCACCCAGCGGATGACGACGGCGGTCGTCGACGAGTCGGGCCAGATACGCGAGGAATGCAGTGACGCTGCGTTGCCCGTTGGCGATCATGGCGGGTGCAGGCGCCGGGTCGAGTGCGCCGAGGATCGCCATGGACCACGCGCGCAGCGGCTCGCGTTCGTCGTGGGGCACACCGAGGAGATTGCCGATCACTTCGATCGGAATGGCGGCGGCGAAGTCCTCGACCAGATCAAAATGCCCGCGTGCTTGGGCGGTCGCACACAAGCGACGCACCAATGCGTCCAGCCCCGGCACCAGGCTGCGAATCGCTGCGGGCGATAAGGCGCTGACGATGCGGCGTCGGACCCGGGTGTGGTACGGCGGGTCTGAGAACACGAGGCTGGTGGTGTGGTGCGCAAACAGCGGAGTGTCGGTGCCGAACTTGGGGCCGAAGGCCGCTTTCTTATCGGAACTGAACGATTGGCGGTCGCGATAGACCGCGTCCAGGTCGGCGTGCCGGGTCAGCAACCAACTGCCATCCGGGAGTTGCAGGATCGGGGTCTCGCGGCGTAGGCGCGCATAGGTCGGGTAGGGGTTCTCGAAGAACGCCGTGGGCAATCGGCCCAAATCGAAGCCCACGGTCACGGGATCGGGTGCGTGGGTTGGCATGCTGCGGTCATCCATCAACTTCTTCCCCCAATCCAGACGCGGACGTTAGCACGGAAGTCGCTATCCGACCCTTCCGAGGGGTTGTTACACTCCAGAATGCGCACGAGGATGCGCCGGTATACCGGCGCTGCTGCGCCAAGGTGCAAGACCGGGGGTGCCGGTTCCGTGATGATGAGGTGGTACTGGGCCCCAGTGGGACCGGTCATTCGGGAGGATTAATGAAACGCAGGTCCGGATCCGCAAGATTTTCCTCGTCCGTGTTGGCACTGCTGGCGTTGTCTACCCAGTGCATTGGGGCGTATGCGGCATTGCCGTCGGATCTTGGCTTGAAGCCCGAGAACCTGACACTGGCGCCGGTGTCCAAGCATTGGGTCTGGGTGAATGACATGGTGTTCTCCCATATGGATGACGGTCAGGTGCACCTGATCGATGGGGACTCGGGACGCCTGTTGGGTATGTTCAGCAGCGGCTACAGCGCACATGTGGTGCTGTCTGCGGATGGCAAGACGCTGTGGTCACCGGAAACCTACTTTTCGCGGCATACGCGCGGCACCCGCACGGATGTAGTGACCGTCTACGATGTCAGTAGCCTGAAGCCCACGGCCGAGATTTCGATTCCTGCCAAGCGCGCGTCGGCGATCCCCGTGGTGGGTATGGCCGGGGTCACCGACGACGGTCGCTTTCTGCTCATTTACAACTTCAATCCGTCGCAGTCGGTCAGCGTTGTCGATACGCAGGCCAATGCGTTTGTCGGCGAGATCGAAACCCCAGGCTGTGCCTTGGTGCACCCGACGGGGCCGCGGACGTTTTTCAGTGTCTGTGCGGACGGCGGGTTAATGACGGTCGTGCTCGATGCGACCGGTCATGCGCTGACGCAGGTGCACTCGGCGCCGCTATTTGATCTCGCGGATCCGGTCACCGAAAAACCCGTGCGCATTGGCGACACCTGGTACTTCGTGACTTTTGATGGCGAGGTTCGACCGTTCAAGGCAGACGCGAAGGGGATGACGGCCTTGCCGGCCTGGTCCCTCCTGACCGATGCGGAAAAGAAAGCGGGCTGGCGTCCGGGTGGTGTGCAGCAGTTGGCTGGGCATGCCGGTCAGCAGCGGTTGTACGCCATCGTCCATCAGGGCAATCGGGATACCCACAAGGATAGCGGCCGCACGATCCACGTCTACGATCTCGCCTCGCATGCACGTGTGCAAACGTTGCTGATGAAGCATCCGGTCGGTTCGATTGCCGTGTCTTCGGATGAGAAGCCTTTGCTGTTTGCGGCCTCGCCCGAGGAAACGAATCTGTATATCTATGACGCGCGCAGCGGTGCGTTGCGGCACACCGTGAAGGATGCGGGCACCTCGATCCTGTATCTGAATGCACGCTGACATGGTTGTGGATCCCACGGTCGGTCTGGTCTTGATTCTGGCCTACGCGGCGCTGTTGCTGCCGGCGGCGTGGCACAAGGTGCGGGACCTGCCGGTGTTTGTCGCCACGCTCGATGCGTATCGGGTGCTGCCGCGCGCGCTGGTGCCAGCGCTTGCGCCGTTGGTGCCGGTGATCGAAGCGGCGGTGGTCGTGGGCTTGTTTGTACCCGCCTACCGCGCGTTGGCCGCGGATACAGCGGCGGCGTTGCTGCTGCTGTACGCCTTGGCAATGGCCATCAATCTGGTGCGTGGCCGTGTGGACCTGGATTGTGGTTGCACCGGTCCCTTGGAGCGGCGTCCGGTCGCTGCTTGGATGGTCTATCGCAATGCGCTATTGGCGGGATTGGTGTTGCCGCTCTCGCGTCCTTGGAATGGGAGAGCGCTCGATGGCAATGATTTTTTCACCGTGGTGGCGGCTCTGGCGACCATTGTGATTCTCTGGCTTGCGATTGATCGCTTGCTGGGCGATGTTGCACCGCGCGGTGCTCTGTTGAAGGCGTCCCGATGAATCCATTGGTTGTTTCGAATCTGTTGCTGTGGCTGTTGGTGGTGGTGCTTGCCGTGGTGGTGCTGGCGCTGGTGCGTCAGGTGGGTGTGCTGCATGAGCGCATCACGCCGGTGGGTGCGCTGATGCTGGCCAAAGGGTTGAAAGTGGGCGAGTTGGCCCCGACCCTACCGCTTGAAGCACTGTCCGGCGCGGCCGTGACGGTAGGTGGTGCCCGTGCGGATGGTCGCAGCTTGCTGATCCTCTTTGTGTCGCCCACCTGCCCGGTCTGTAAAGTGTTGCTGCCGGTGCTCAAGTCGAGCCGTAAATCAGAGTCCGATTGGCTAGATATGATGTTGGCCAGTGATGGCGATCTGGCGGACCAGCGTGCCTTTGTCGCAGAACACGGGTTGGACGTGTTTCCGTACGTGGTCTCCACACCGCTCGGTCTGAGTTATCAAGTCAGTCGCTTGCCGTACGCGGTGATCCTCGATAGCGAGGGCATTCTGCGTGCGCGGGGTCTGATCAATTCCCGCGAGCATCTGGAGAGTCTGTTTGAGGCGAAGCGACTGGGCGTCGCCTCTATGCAGGACTTTCTGGAGGGTCGCCACGCCTCTACCTCGGCCTGACGGCTACGCTTTGCGAGGACATGCTATGCATTGGTTTGATCGCTTGATCGAAGGCTCGACCCGGTCAGTGGCCCGTCGCTCGGCGCGGCGTGGCTTTTTAGGCAGTCTCGGCACCCTGCTCGTCGGAGCCGCCGCGTTGCCGTTGTTGCCGGTTGCACGCGGTGGTGAACGGTCGGCGGCCAAGCCGTCCGTCGCCGCTAGCGATCCGGGTGATCCGGCCAGTTGTGCGTATTGGCGGCATTGTGCCATCGATGGGTTCTTGTGCAGTTGCTGTGGCGGGACGCAAGCGAGCTGTCCGCCGGGCACCGAGATGTCCGCCGTCACTTGGATTGGTACGTGCCACAACCCGTCCGATGGCAAGGATTACGTGATCTCCTACAACGACTGCTGTGGCAAGTCGCAATGTGGGCGCTGCTTTTGTAATCGCAACGAAGGCGATGCGCCGCTGTACCAGCCCGGTCAGGCGAACGATTACAACTGGTGCTCTGGCAACAGCTCGGCCAACATTCCGTATCACTGCTCCACGGCGCGGATCGTGGGCGTTGCCGAGTGAGTGGATGCGCGCGGCGGCGCTGATGCTCTGGGCATTGGTGCTAGCGCCCGTGGCGTCGGCGTATAGCCCGCAGGTCAATTACCAGCTGCAGTGCATGGGCTGTCATCGCGGGGATGGCAGTGGGGAGAGTGGCCGCGTGCCGAATGTGCGCACGACGCTGGTGCCCTTCTCCGCCTTGGCGGCGGGGCGCGACTTCGTCTTGCGCGTCCCGGGTGTCGCGCAAGCGAAATTGTCCGACGCCGAGCTTGCGGCGCTACTCAACTGGATGGCGGAAAAGTTGAGCGATGTGCCGATGACGGCGGACTTTGTGCTCTATACCGCGGCCGAGGTGGCGGCCGTGCGCCAGCAGCCGATGGCGTCCGTGCAAACCCGTCGCGCCGCGTTGGTGGCGCAGATCAGTCACTGAGCCGGCGACGTTGCCGGGTCGCGCGCCTTCAGCGGGCGAAGTTTGCGAGCACCCGCCGTAGGGTGTTGTTCAAGGTTTCCAGTTCCACGCTGCTAAAGTCGCCGAAGGCCTCATGAAAGCGCGCACTGGCGATCCCACGTACCTTGGCCACCATCGCCGCGCCCGCAGCGGTACAGGTGACGGCGGTGACGCGGGCATCGGCTGCGGTGCGTCCGACCTGTAAGAACCCTTCTGCCGTGAGTCGCTGGACGACCTTGGTGGCGGTCGGCAACTTCAAGACGCCGAGGGTAGCGATCTCACTGACGCGGATCGGTCCGCGTTCGTAGGCGAGCATCAAAATGCGCCAGCGGGGAATATCCGCGCCGATGCTTTTTAAAGCGCGTTCCATGGCCTGCGCGTAGGCGCCGGCCGCCTGATTCATCAAGAAGAACGGCGAGTCCTCCAACACAAAGGCTGGATCCGCGGCATCCGCCCGGCGCTTGACGTCGGCGGTCGGTGGGGGCTGGCCGGACCGTATTTTGATTGACATTTCACTTGAATATTCAACTAATATGGGTTTGGGTGCAAGTGCCGGATAGGTGGGGTATGGCTGAACGTTCGTTTAAAAAAGAAGTGGAACTGCTCCGCTTGGGGGACGGCCAAGTCTTTGAGGGCGAGACCATCCTGGCGGTCACCAAAGCGCTCTTGCAGTCCGGGGTTGGCTATGTGGGCGGCTATCAGGGCGCTCCGGTTTCACACTTGATGGATGTGCTCGCCGACGCCGAGGGGATTCTCAGCGAACTGGGCGTGACCTTTGAGCCCGGCGCGAGTGAAGCGACCGCTGCGGCCATGCTGGCGACCTCCATTAACTATCCGATCCGCGGTGCGGTGACGTGGAAGTCCACAGTGGGCACCAACGTCGCTTCTGATGCGCTGTCGAACTTGGCTTCGGCGGGGGTCACGGGTGGTGCGCTGATTTTGTTGGGCGAGGACTACGGCGAAGGCTCGAGCATCATGCAAGAGCGGACCCACGCCTTCGCGATGAAGTCGCAGATGTGGTTGTTCGACCCGCGGCCAGAGCAGACGTTGATTGTGGATCTGGTGGAGCAGGCGTTTCGTCTGTCCGAGGCCAGTCATACGCCGGTGCTGTTCATGCTGCGCATTCGCGCCTGCCATTTGCGCGGCCGTTTTGTCGCGCGCGCTAATGTGGCGCCCGTATTCACGGCCGCCGATGCGCTGGCGCATCCAGTGCGCACCTACGATCGCATCATCCTGCCGCCCTCCACCTATGCGCAGGAACGCGAAAAAATAGAAGACCGTTGGCCGGCCGCGATCGAATACCTCGAACGCCACGGACTCAATGAGACCCATAGCGTGGATGCTGCGGACGTAGGCATTGTTTTGCAGGGCGGCCTATACAACGCCGTGCTGCGTGCGCTGGAGAGACTAGGCCTCGCTGACGTGTTCGGTCACTCCACCATCCCATTGTATGTGATGAACGTGACCTACCCAATTGTGCCGAGCGAGATCTCACGGTTTGCCCAAGGCAAGCGCGCACTGCTGGTTGTTGAGGAAGGGCAGCCGGCCTATTTGGAGCCGGCCATCGCGGCGCAACTGGCCGGCGAAGGCCTGACGCTGCGGGTCGAAGGCAAAGGCCCATTGCCACGCGCCGGTGAATATACGGGCGCGGTGTTATTGCAGGGCCTGACTGCATTCTTGGGCCGTTATGTCCCGGCGCGATTGCCACAACCGCCGGCACCCACGCGACCGCTGTTGCCCAAAGCGCAATTGGCGCAGCCGATGCCGCCGCGACCGTCGGGTCTATGCACGGGCTGCCCGGAGCGCCCGCTCTTTACGGCCATGCGACTCATCGAACGGGAAGTGGGTAAATTACACGTGTCGGCGGATATCGGCTGCCATTCGTTCGCCACCCTGCCGCCCTTTGATTTGGGCGCTAGCATCATGGGCTATGGGCTGGGTGCGGCCGGCGCTGCGGCGCTCAATGGCCGCGGCTTGCGCCGTCCGGTGGCGCTCATGGGGGACGGGGGCTTTTGGCACAACGGCCTGACTAGCGGCATCGCCAACGCCGTGTTCAATCAGCACGATGGCGTCACCATCATTGTCGACAACGGCTATTCCGCGGCGACCGGTGGGCAATACATTCCGTCCTCGCGGGCTGATGCAGGGCAACGCGAGGCCGGTCATCCGATCGAGGCGGCAGTGCGCGGTGTGGGTGTACGTTGGCTACGCCGCGTCAGCACGTATGATTTGCGCGGCATGATGCAGACCTTGCGCGCAGCGCTCAAGACACCGGAGCGCGGTCCCAAGGTGATCCTAGCCGAAGGCGAGTGTCAGCTGAATCGGCAACGGCGTCTTGCCCCGGGGTTACGTGCGGATCTGGAGGCCGGTCGGCGCGTGCAGCGTCAGCGCTTTGGTGTGGATGCGGCGGTCTGCACGGGCGATCGCTCCTGCATTCGGCTCTCCGGTTGCCCCTCCCTGACGGTCAAGCCCTCCACGGATCCGCTGCGTCGTTTGCCCGTCACCCATGTGGACCAGAGCTGCGTCGGTTGTGGGGTGTGCGGAGAGGTTGCGCATGCGGCCGTGCTGTGTCCGTCTTTTTATCGCACCGATGTGGTGACGCATCCGTCGTGGTTCGAGCGCCTGCTCGATCGTGGCCAGCGCGCCGTGCTCAAAGCGCTAGGTGCGCGGCATTTGGAGTTGGCATGAGCGCGCCGCGGCCGCTGTGCTTGACGATTGCAGCACTGGGAGGCCAGGGCGGTGGCGTGTTGACCGAGTGGCTGGTGGATGCGGCCCGACGCAGTGGTTACCGCGCCCAGGCGACCTCGGTGCCCGGTGTTGCGCAACGCACCGGCGCGACCATCTATTATTTGGAATTCCTGGCGGAGACCGTGGTGTCACCCGACGGGCGTGCGCCGATCTTTGCGCTCATGCCCGCTGCGGGCGATGTCGATATTGTGCTGGCCGCAGAATTGGTCGAGGCCGGCCGTATGGTCGAGCGCGGCTTGGTGACCGCCGATCGTACGACCTTGATCGCCTCGACGCATCGCGCCTATACGGTGGCGGAGAAGTCGCAACCGGGCGATGGACGGATCGATCCGGCTGTGGTGCTCGACGGGTTGCGCCTTGCTGCCAAGCGTTTGATCGCCTTCGATATGGAGGCCTTGGCGCAGCAATATCGCGGGGTGGTCAGTCCAGTGCTGTTCGGTGCGCTGTGCGGTAGTGGGACGCTACCTTTCGATGTCGAACACTGTCGCGAAGCGATCCGTCGTTACGGTTTGGCGGTGGAGGGCAACTTGCTGGCGTTTGAGGCTGCCTTGCAATTGGCGGCGGCGGGCGTGCCGCCGGTGCCGGCGGTGGCCCCTATCGCGCTGCCGTCCCTGCCGGATGGCGTGCGTGCGCAGTTAACGGGGTTTCCGGCGGCAGTGCACGCCGTAGTCGTCCATGGCGCTGCCCGTTGCATCGAATACCAAGATGCCGCCTACGCGGAACTGTATGTGCAGCGCTTGCAGTCGGTTGCTGCGGCGGAATCGGCGGCGGTGTTGCCGGTGGTG
>CAIVRI010000058.1 GCA_903908265.1 uncultured Pseudomonadota bacterium | reverse complement strand
TCCAGTGCGGATCGGGCGCGCACGAGCACCGTCTCACGGCCCATCGCCGCCAGCCGGCGCACGATCGCGGAGCCCACGAGGCCCCGGTGACCGGCCACAAAAATCCGCTGGGCCTCACTCATGCGGCGCGACCACGGCATAGCCTGCATTGCGCAACGTCGCTTCTCGATGGGCGTCGAGCAGGTCGGTCTCGACCATTTCGCCGATCAAGGCATCGAAGGTGATCTGCGGAACCCAACCGAGTTTCGCCTTCGCCTTGGATGGATCGCCGAGCAGGGTCTCCACTTCCGCAGGCCTAAAATAGCGCGGGTCAACGCGCACGACGACCTTGCCGGTCTGCGTATCAAACCCTTCCTCAGCCAAACCATCACCGCGAAACTGTATGTGCATCCCGAGTTTGGCGCCCGCCACCTGCACGCAGTCCCGCACCGAATACTGCACCCCCGTCGCGATGACAAAATCCTCTGGGGTCTCTTGCTGCAGCATCAGCCATTGGGCTTCGACGTAATCCTTGGCATGACCCCAGTCGCGTCGGGCGTCGAGGTTGCCCAAGTACAGGCAGTCCTCCAAACCCACCCGGATCCGGGACAGCGCCCGGGTGATCTTGCGCGAGACGAAGGTCTCGCCGCGACGCGGTGACTCGTGATTGAAGAGAATGCCGTTGGTCGCATACAGCCCATAGGACTCGCGGTAATTGACCGTGATCCAGTAGGCATAGACTTTGGCCGCCCCATACGGAGAGCGCGGATAGAACGGCGTCGTCTCCCGCTGCGGGATCTCCTGCACCTTGCCGAACATCTCGGAGGTGCCGGCTTGATAAAACCTGACCTTAGACTCCATCCGCAGGATCCGGATCGCCTCGAGCAACCGCAGCGTGCCTAAGGCATCGACGTTCGCCGTGTACTCCGGGGTCTCAAAGGACACCGCCACATGGCTTTGCGCGCCTAAGTTGTAGACCTCATCGGGCTGCACTTCTTGCAAGATTCGAATGAGGTTGGTGGCATCGGTCAGATCCCCATAATGCAAATGGAAATTGACATGGGTCTCATGCGGATCCTGGTACAGATGATCCACCCGCGCGGTATTGAAGGACGAGGCCCGGCGTTTGACGCCATGCACCGCATACCCTTTTGCCAACAGCAACTCGGCCAGATAGGAGCCATCCTGGCCGGTGATGCCGGTGATCAATGCACGCCGAATTGCCATGTCGTCTCTCGTAAAAAACGGATCAGAGCGTCTTGATGGTCTTCAAGCCCGCCACACTCACCGCCATATTGGCCAATATCTGGGTGACAGACGCCCACATCGGCAACGGCGGCAACTTCTTCAGATCCGTCGGCACCACAATGGTATCGCCATCGCGCAGACCACGACTCGACAACCGCGACAAGGGCTGTGCCAGGCCATCGGGCCCGATCACATAGGCCCGACCCTTATCCGCATCCTTGGTCGTACCGCCGGCAAGATCGAGGAACGCGTGCAGACTGGACCCCGCATTGACCGAGAACGCGCCCGGACTGAGCACTTCGCCAATGACGGTGACCGTACCCGCCCGACGCGGCACCATAATTTGGTCACCACCTAACAAGGAGATGTCATAGCGATCCCCCGCCCGCAAATGTCCAATCCCTTCCGCCGGCAACGCGACCCGACCCACCGCGTGCTGCGACTTTAATTGTGCGACCAGCGCATTGGCGGCTACCAGTTGGTCCTTGGCCTCATCCTTGCCGCCAGCGGTGGCCGACGCACTGGTCGATTCAATCGACTTGAGCGCCAACTCATGCGACAGGCGATCCACCATCAGGTCCAACTGTGCCTGCTCATTGCGCCGCGCTTCTTCACGCAGCAAAGCCAAGCCTTCCGGGTTGGCATCCGCCGCAAACCCACCGGCCCGCTGCAACACCTGCACGAGGGTTTCGCGCTCCTTGAGCACGTACGTGCCTGGAAACCGCACCGCCCCCCCAATATTGATCATCCATTCTTTGGTGTTCGCATGCTCGACCGGCCGCACAGTCAGCACGTCATGGGCAGCAAGCGCGCCTTGTAGCTGCCCCGCATCATCCAACCGCAACGTATCCACCCGCACCACGCGCGCGTCATGGTTGCGGATCTCAAAATGGGCGAGCTCCGCGGTGTAATTGATCGCATCGCGCTTGCCGCCGGCAACGCCGATCAGGTCTGCAACCGTCATCCCCTCGGTGAGTGGATAGGCCCCGGGGAACGCCACCGGCCCGTTCACGCTGACGATGGCCGCCGGCGCCCCCTCCCGCGACTCTTTCTCTAAGCGATCGAGATAACCCTTCAAGGCCCCCTCGCGGGCACCGGTACGGGAGAACAGCAGCACGGAATCACGCGGTTGCAAAGGCATACCGGCCACTGCCGGCTCGCCGGCGAGCAAGGCCTGCGGCGAAAAAGACAGCATTTTGAGCTTGCGCTCCGCCCCTTCCTCGCGCGCAATCACGCCATAAGTCAGGTCCGGCTCGCGCTCTCCACCGGCGGCGACCAGCAAGTCACGCAGCGTCATCCCCGCGGTCAGTGGATAGGAACCACCCAACTTGACGGGGCCGCCAATCGACACGATCGGCGGCACCTGCCCGTCGCGGAACTCCTCCCGCAGACGCCGCATCAACGGCTCGATCAAGCCGGCACGCGACTCGTCCTTGGCAAAGAACAACACCACGTCATGCAGCGCCAAGGCGGGATCCGACTCCGTGCCCTGGTGGGCAAACACATCCCGCGGCACGAAGCGCAGGAAGGTCAGTCGCTTTTCTGGTCCCACTTCCCGCGCAATCAGGCCGTACTCCAGGTCCGCGTTATGCTCGAGCGCATCCAGGCTCGAGGCCAACTCGCTGACCCGCACGGCCCCATGCCAAGGCACCGTCCGCGGACGTTTGACCCAACCTGACAGCTCAATGGTGTTTTCAAAGTGATCCAAGGCCCGCGCGATCTGCAGGCGATCCCCATCATTGATCTTGAGGTTGTTGGCCTGGCCCTTGGAAAAATCCACGTGCAGCGCCTCGCGGATCCCCTCGCGGGTCACCCGATCGACCGTGATTTCCCCCGAATAAGCCGTGGCGTTCAACCCGCCCGCCAAGCGGATTAGATCCGCCAGGGTCGCGTTGCCGACCAACTCATAGACCGCAGGACGGCGGATTTCACCCTCGATCTCGACCGTCTTGCCGACGGGCGGTACAAAAATGACATCCCCGGCCTGGAGCGAATAATCGTTATCGCGCTCGCCCTCGAGCAAAACATCGTACAGATCGACGTTGCGCGACTTGGCGCCCGCGCGCTTTAACTGGATGGAGCGCATCGAGCCCACGGCATTCGGGCCACCCGAATCCATCAACACGTTCAACACCGTGCTCAAGCTGCTCACGGTGTAGGCGCCCGGATGTTCGACATCGCCCAGCACAAACACCTGCATCGAGCGCAAGCGCCCCATGGTGACGTGCATCTCCGTACCGATCAGCTTGGTCTTGGCGGACAGTTCCAACTCATGCCGCACGTCATCGAAGCGCCGGCCCATGACCGCAATCGGACCGAACTCGGGCACATTGAGCACCCCATCCCGATCCACCGCGCGTAGGTACCGCGCCGCCTTGGCACCAAAGAGCTCAATCTGGATCTGGTCATCGGGTCCGAGCACATAATCTTTCGGCACCGGCAAGCTCGGCATCAGACCCTGACGGCCACTGCCATGCTGGAAAAACTCATGTCCAAACGGCGCGACCCGTTTGGGCGTCCCCCCCACATTCGGTAACAAGGTCAAATGCAGATCCCACCCCGCCAACTGCGGCCGGGAAGCCAGAATCCGCTCCGCCGAACCGACCGCAAGCCCAGCCACCCGTACCGCGGGCACCCCTGGCAGATGCAGCGCCCCATCCCCCTTCACGTCGTAGGGGTTGCGATTGTTCACCGCGTCCTGAAATTGCTGGTCCGCCGCGTTGCCCGGCTCCGCGCGGCCTTTCTTGGACAACTCAATAAAAATGGTATCACCCGGCTGCAAAGTCGCCGCCGTCTGCACCGGCGTGATCCCAGCCGGCGCCTGGGCGCCGGCCTGCAGGACGGGCCCGTTCCCCTCAGGCACCCCAGACGGCGTGCCCACATCCCCCAAAGCGCTCGCGGCGTCCTCCGTCCCCTCCGCCCCAGCCGCAGCATCGCCGCCCGCCATCTCCGGCGCATATTGCTGCATCAGCGCTTTGCGCTGCCCGGCCGGTAATGCTTTGAACGCTGCGATATTTTCGGGGCTGACCGACTGGCCCCAGGCCGGTGACGTACCCGAACCCACTACAACCGTCGCCAGCGCTGCCGCCACGGTGATCCAAGCCCTATTGATCATCACGATGACGGCTTCCCCTGACGAGAAAATACAGGCGCAAAAACGGCCCGTTCACACGGAATCGAGGGCACCGGTGGCAACGCCACGATCCGGGTGACCCCATAGCCCGATTTTACCGAGATTATGTCTGGCCACGCATCTACTTTGCGTGTTCGGCCTACCCGAGCAATCCCTCCAAACGACGACGGGGGCCCTAATGCCCCCTTCGTTTCGATCTGAAGGCTGCGGCCTTCAATCACTCGGCATCCTTCATCGACAGCCTTACGCGGCCCTGACGATCCACCTCGATGACCTTGACCCGGACTACGTCGCCCTCTTTGAGGACGTCCGCCACCCGTTCCACACGGTCATTGGAGATCTGCGAGATGTGCACCAAGCCATCCCGACCCGGCAGGATCGACACAAAGGCGCCGAAGTCCATCAGTCGGACCACCTTACCTTCGTAGACACTCCCGACTTCGACATCGGCCGTGATCAGCTCGATGCGACGCTGGGCTTCGCGCGCCTGGGCGCCGTTGACCGAGGCGATCTTGACGGTGCCGTCGTTCTCGATATCGATGGTCGCACCGGTCTCCTCGGTGATGGCACGGATGACCGAGCCGCCCTTGCCGATCACGTCGCGGATCTTCTCCGGATCGATCTTGATCGTGGTGATCGTCGGGGCCCACTCGCTCATCTTGGCGCGCGGGTGGTTGATCACGTCGTTCATCTTCTCGAGGATGTGCAGGCGGCCTTCACGGGCCTGGGCCAAGGCCACCTTCATGATCTCACTCGTGATCGAGGTGATCTTGATGTCCATCTGCAAGGCGGTAATGCCCTGCGCGGTACCGGCTACCTTGAAATCCATATCCCCTAAGTGATCTTCATCACCCAGGATGTCGGTCAGCACCGCGTAGCGGTCGCCTTCCTTGACCAGACCCATGGCCACACCGGCCACCGGCGCCTTGATCGGCACGCCAGCGTCCATGAGTGCCAGCGACGAGCCGCAGACCGACGCCATCGAGCTCGAGCCGTTCGACTCCAAGATCTCCGACACAATGCGGATCACGTACGGGAACTTCTCCATCTGCGGCATCACCGCCGCGATGCCGCGACGCGCAAGGTTGCCGTGGCCGATTTCGCGGCGCTTGGGCGAGCCCATCATGCCGGTCTCACCGACCGAGAACGGAGGGAAGTTGTAATGCATCATGAACGGCTCTTTGCGCTCGCCTTCGAGTGCATCGATGATCTGTGCATCGCGG
>CAIVRI010000057.1 GCA_903908265.1 uncultured Pseudomonadota bacterium | reverse complement strand
CGTGCGCGCTGCGGAGCGGCGCCTGCGTGCGCAAGCCATGGAGTTGTTGGACTTTATGACGCTGGCGCCGTTGGCGAAGGAACCGGCGCGGGTACTGTCCGTCGGGCAGCGCAAATTGCTGGAGTTGGCCCGTGTCCTGATGGCGGCACCGCGCGTGGTCTTGCTCGACGAGCCCATGGCCGGCGTGCATCCGGTACTGGTCGACACGTTGCGTGAGCGCATTGCCGCGTTGGCGGGCGCCGGTACGACCTTCTTGCTGGTCGAACACCAGTTGGCGCTGATTTCTGCGCTGTGCGGGCGGGTGCTGGTGATGGCGGGCGGCCGCATTCTGATGGAGGGCACGCCGGCCCAGGTGTTGCAGGACCCGCGGGTGGCGGCCGCTTACTTGGGCGAGGTGGCCGCATGAGCGCTGTACTCGAGGTCACCGGACTGGTAGCTGGCTATGAGCCTGGCAATCCGATCGTGCGGGGCGCGAGTGTGCGCGTGCCGCCGGGCGCTTTGGTAACGCTCATCGGTCCGAACGGGGCGGGGAAGTCGACCTGTGTGCGGGCAATTGCGGGGCTGGTGCCGATTGCGGCGGGGCAGGTCTCGCTGGGTGACGTGGATCTCACCGCGCTGCCCGCGTATCGGCGCGTCGAGGCGGGCCTCGCCTTCGTGCCGCAGAGCGAGAACGTGTTTGCATCGCTCAGCGTGGCGGAGAATTTAGCGCTGGGTGCGCCGCGCGGGTCGCGTGCGCCCGGTCGTGCGCGCGCCGAAGCGCTGCTGGCCACCTTGCCCGAGATGGCGGGTCTCTGGAGTCGCCCCGCCGGCACCTTGTCGGGTGGTCAGCGGCAATTGCTGGCGGTGGCACGGGCGTTGGTGGCGGCCCCCCGGGTGCTGGTGTTGGACGAACCGACGGCGGGTTTGTCGCCGCGCGTGGTCACCTTGCTCCTGCGCGCGTTGCGGCAACTGGCCGACGAGGGGCTCGCGGTGTTGCTGGTGGAGCAGAACGTGCGCGCCGCTTTCACCGTCTCTGATCAAGTGCTGGTGCTCGTGCAGGGCGCGCCGGTGCTCACCGGCACTCCAGCGGCGCTGGCGGCCGACCCGCAGTTGACTGCGTTGTATCTCGGCGGTGGGGTGACGGCATGAATTTGCAGGTACCCATGGATGGACTGATCGAAGGATCCTTGGTGGCGCTCGGCGCCGCCGGCGTCACGCTCACCTATGGAACCTTGCGCTTCGGGCATTTTGCGCATGGCGAGTTGGTGTCGGTCGGCGCCTATATCGCGTTGCTCGTGGGTGGCGTGGTCGCTGCGGCGATGCCGGCGCTGCGCGTGACGTGGGGCGGGGCGACGGCGACACCGGCGCTCGCGTTCGGTCTGCTCGCCGGTGCGCTCGGCGCCGGCGCGCTGGCGCTCGTGCTGGATGCGTTGGTGTACCGACGACTGCGCGAGCGGGGCGCGACCATGACGGTGGCAATGGCGAGCTTTGGGGTATCGATGGCGCTGCGTGCGCTACTCGAGGCCTGCTTTAGCGCGCGGCCCCGCTATTACAGTGAGGAGTTGTCGATTGCGATCGACTTCGGTTTCGCGCGCCTGGCGCCGGATCGGCTTGTGGTGTTGGTGCTGGTTGCGCTCGTGTTCGCCGCGCTCGGTCTGTATACGACACGCACCCGCATGGGCCGCGAAATGCGCGCGGTGGGCGAGAACCCGCTGCTCGCGCAGGTGGTGGGCATTGACGTGGCGCGGGTGGTGCGGGCGACGTGGTGGCTTGGGGGGGCGGTGGCCGGCGTGGCCGGTGTGGGTCTGGGGTTATTGGTACAGATCCGACCCTCGATGGGTGCAGCGTTGCTATTGCCGATGTTTGCGGCCGCCATTGTGGGGGGCTTGGGGAGTCTGCGTGGCGCCCTCTGGGGCGGCTTGCTGGTGGGCGGCGGTGAAGCGCTTGCGGTTGCGTGGGTCGGCGCGGAGTGGCGCGCGGCGGTCTCCTTTGCGCTGTTGGTGTTGGTGCTGATTGTGCGGCCCTATGGATTATTCGGGAGAGCGACGTGAATCTCGACTGGGTCGGTTGGCTGACGTATGTCTGCTCGTTCGGCGTGCTGGTGCTCGTGCAGGCGGTTGCCTGTTTGGGGCTGAACCTACAGTGGGGCCAGACGGGTCTGTTCAATGTGGGCGTTGCGGGCATTGTGGCCATTGGCGCTTATGCCTCGGCGATCGCCACGGCGGTTGCGCAGGTCGGCGCGGTGGGACTGGGTCTTCCGGTGCCGGTCGGGTGTCTGTTCGCTATGGGCATCGCTGGCGCTGCATCGGCGCTGATCGGTGTGCTGACCTTGCGTCTGCGTGCCGACTATCTGGCGATCACGACCTTCGGGGTGGCGGTGGTGGTGGATCTGGTGGCACGTAACGCGACGACGCTGACCGGTGGGCCGCTGGGTATGAGCGCGATTGCTCGGCCATTCGCGTCGCTCGCGGTGCCTTTGCTTGGGCACGCACTGATCACGTTGGCGTGGGTCGCGGTGGTGGTGCTGCTGGTGTATCTGGGACTCGAGCGCCTGGTCGGGAGTCCCTGGGGCCGTGTGCTGCGCGCCTTGCGCGAGGACGAGCGCGCAGCGGCCGCGTTGGGCAAGTCGCCGACACGTTATCGATTGCAGGCATTTGCCCTGGGCGGGGCGCTGATGGGCCTTGCCGGCGCGCTGGAAGCGCATACCTTAGGATTTATTGCGCCGGAGAATTTTACCGCGGCCTTCACCTTCCAGATCTGGGCCATGCTGATTATTGGCGGTGCGGGCAACAATCGCGGCGCACTCCTCGGCAGCCTGCTGGTGGTGTCGCTATGGAGCGTCACCGGACTGCTGGCGGGAAGCGTGTTGCCGCCGGACTTGCAGGCGCGCGGCGCAGCGCTACGGTTGGTGGCGATCGGGGTGTTGTTGGCGCTGGCGATTCTGTTGCGGCCGCGTGGCCTGCTCGGTGAGCAGGTGGCGGTGTCGCGACATCTCGATGAGGCCGACTCTTAGAGCGGCGCATGCGGGTGCAGATAGCGGTCGAAGAAGGACACCAAGCGCCTAAAGGCATAGCGGGTCTGTGCCAGACCCTGCGTATCCCAGCCGTGTGGCGCGTCCGGGAGCACCGCTATTTCGAAGTCTTTGTCGGCGAGGATCAGGCGCTGCGCGAGCGTTAACGTGTCCTGGAACAGCACCGTGTCATCGCGCATGCCGTGTATGAAGAGTAAGGGATCGCGCAACTGATCTGCATACAGCAAGGGCGAGGCCGCACGGTACTGGGCGGCGCGACTGCGCGGGTCCATCATGGTGCGCATCTCGCCGGTTTCGGCATGCAACATGTTGGTGGCAGGCGCGCCGGCGACACCGGCCGCGTAGGTGCCCGGGTGCTTCATCAGCGACATGCTGGTCAGTAGGCCGCCGTAGGAACTACCCCAGATGCCGATACGCTGTGCATCGACGTAACCGGTGGAGGCGAGGTAGCGCGTTGCACTGTAGAGATCTTCTACGTCTACACCGCCATAGTCCTCGCGTAGGCGCTGGCGAAAACGCTTGCCATGACCGGAACTGCCACGGATGTCGACGTTCATGATGACGTACCCATGCCGGACTAGGTATTGATCCAGCGCCCAGGTGGGGTGATAGACGCGCCCGCCAAAGCGGTTGTGCGCGGTGTTGCTGTAGACCGAGCCGAGAATGGCCGGGTATTGGTGGTGCGGATCAAAGTCCGGCGGCAGCGTCAACCGAGCATGCACCAGTGTGCCGTCGTGGATATTTGGAAAATCGACGTAGCGCGCGACGGCCCACGGATACTGTGCAAATGCCAGCAAGGGCGAATAGGTCACGCGCCGCAGGGGTGCTGGCGGTCCGTGCACGATCAACGGCTGTAGATACAACTCCGGTGGTGTGCCGTCGTCGGAGTGGATGTCGGCAAGCCAATGGCCGTCCGGCGACGCGAGCGGTTCGTGATGGCCCGGTGTTGCGCACAGCGCAATGGCGCTGCCGCCGAAGGGCAGGAAGTAGGGCGTGCGCTCTTCGCTACGAGCGGCATTGCTGACATACACAATGCCGCCTGCTGTGGGCACGACCGCGGCGGAGAACACCGCGCCCCGTCCGTCGCTGAGCGCGTGGGGCGCGGATCCATCCAACGGTATGCGCCACAGTTGGTAGTCCTCACCACGGTCGGAAATCACGAACACGCTGTGACCATCCGGCGCCCAATCGGCCCACCACTCGGCGGTGACGTTGGCCTCGTCACGTTCTTCATACGGCGTGGTGCCCGCCCCCGTGGCCGGATTGAGCAGGCGCAGCCAGCGGTGCTTGATGTAGAGATCACCACGATCCACGAGGAGGCGCTGGCTATCGGGTGACCAGGCCAGACCAAAGACCAAGTCTTCCGGCGCGCCCTGCAGATCCATCCAGACCGGCTCGCCCCCGGTCAGCGCGATCACGCCGACGCGGTAGTGCTCGGACGGCTCGCCGGGAAACGCGCGACGGATCGCGGGCGCCTGCGTCTCGGGCCCTAAGTAGTCTGGAATTAACCGCTCGGTGATCGCGCGGGAGTCGGTCTCGAGAAAGGCGATCGCATGGCCGTCGGGTGAGACGCGCAAGGACTCGATGGCGACCGCGTCGGTCAGTGGGTAGAGCAAGCGAGAGCGCGGCGCGGGCAGGCCTAGATTGAGCAGGTGTAGGCCCTGCGCGTCGGCGTAGGTGATTTGCTCGGATCCGGGCACTGCGACGAGATTGTGTGCGCCGGGCGCTTGCGGTACCAGCAGCACCGGGGGTGCAAGCGCCGTTGCCGGCGCACGCCACAACTGTCCTTTGTGACTGAATACCAGCGCATGGCCATCCGCTGTGAACGCCAAGGCGGTGATCCCCGGATCGTGTTCGCGTGCCTCGGTGTCGCGCAAGGCCAGTTGCGGGTCTGGATTGGGGGTTACGACCGCATCGGCGACCCGTGTCAGGCGTTCGGCAGGGTGCCCTGCGATATCGGCCCACCACAAATCACGGGTGTTGCTCCCCGCATCACTCCACAAAAAGGCCAGGTGCTGGCTGTCGGGCGACCAGGTGGGTAGTTCCGGTGTGGTGCCGATGACCCAAGGCAGGCTGTACAGTCGCTCCAGCGTCAACGGTGGCACGGTTGGGGTGGCCGGTGCCCCGTTCGCCACGTTTGCCAGACTGAGCGTCAGGCTCAGTGCCCACACGCGGTGGATTGCAGCGTTCATGGGTGTGTCTGCGGTAGCGCTAACGGCGTGGGTAACTCGCTGCGATCACCCCATAGTTCGAAGCGGGTGAGTGCGAACGGCACGTTGCCCTCGCGCCAGAGGCGATCGTGAAAATTCAGTAAGGAGAACGCCGCACCGTCGTGGCGGCGCGCATCGGCGAGCAGCGCGAGAATCTGGGTCTTGCCGATTTGATAGGAGATGGCTGTGCCGGGAGTGGCCGCAAAATTAGCGGCTTCCTCAAGGGCGGTCGCGTGGTCCATGGGGACGGTGCGCTGCAGATAGTCGGCGGCTTGCTCGAGCGTGTACTCACCCAGCGCCAGCCGCACGTCGACCTCGACCCGCAAGGCCCGCAAGCGCATGAAGTTGTAGATCGTGGCGCGTGTGTGCGCATTGTCATCAAACAGTCCGGCTTGCAGCATTAGTTCTTCGGCATAGAAGCCGATGCCCTCATTCGCCGCCGAATCATAGTAATGGCGTCGCACCGGGTCCGGGTGGCGCCAGCCCAACGCCAATTGAAAGTAATGCCCCGGAATCCCCTCGTGGACGAGGATGGGGCGCGGGTCCTGGGCCGTCGAGCGGTAGAAGTACGGCAAGTCTGGGCGCGGCGTACGGATGTAGCTGACGCTGTCCGCGTGCAAACGCGTCGGTCCGGTCAGGTCGTCACTGACGCCCAAGAAAGCCAGCGGCTCTAGGTAGTCCGGTAGTAGTTGGTTGCGGTAGTGCGCGAGGTCATTGGGCACGCTGAGCAGATGGTGCGCGACGAGGAACTGCCGCACCCGCAGTTCCTGCTCGTGTTCGGCCAGCACCTGCGCGTCACTGGACGCAAACAGCGCGGCGGGTGCTTGCCCGGCCAGACGATTCTCTTCGATGCTTTCGAAGGCGACGGCGCGCGACCACTCGGCGTGCGCTAAGGCGAGCATCGCGTCTGGCGTATAAGGCAGCAGGGCCACGTTATGCAAAAAGTAGTCGTAGCCGTCGCGACCGAGGGCGGTATCGGGTCGCGCCGATGCGGCCTGGGTGTGGAGCCAGTCGCGATAACCACCCAGCGCCGTTGCCGCCGCTTGTACGCCCCGGCTGAGCCGGTTCTGGCCGTTGGGGGAGAAGTGCGGGGCGAGGGTCTGCTCGAAGCGCGCCAAGCGCGGCTCGATGTCCGTGAGTGCGTCGGTCGCGAGCAGCAGAAAGGGCCGACGGATGTCGGTCAAATTGGCACGCGCTGCAGCGAGGGTCGTCGGGATGCGTTCGAGGCGGTGCAGTATGAGCGCTTCCCGCGCCGCATCAAACGGCGGCGGCGCGAGCAAGGCCACGTAGACGCTGCCGAGGGTCTGATCGATGTAGAAGCCCGGATGCCGTTGCCAGCTGCGGGCGATGTCCAGCTCGAAACGGGCCCGTGCGATCGCCGAACCGATCAGGCGATGATCCACGAGATCCACGCGGGCCGCATCCGCTGGCGGGGTCAGTGCTTGCCAGCGCTTTTCGAAGCCCTGCACGGCCGCCCGGTAGCGCGCTGTAGCCGCCGCCGACCAGTCGACCTGTGCGTCGAACGGTCGCTCGAGGCGTGGAATGTCATCGTCCGAATACGGCTGCTCCAGCGCGCGCCACGACCAGTAGTCGGCATCCAGGGTGCGCAGATCGTCTGCGCGAGCGGCGGCGCTGCACACCAAAGCGCACAAGGCAGCGATACGGAAGAGTGATAGCACGGCAGGCTCCGACTAGAAGTTCTATATAGCCTACACCAACTCATTGATATTATTCAGTTATATGGCAAAGAAAATGTCTATGTGTACAGGGTGGGTAAGAAATTAAGGCGCGTGCCCGTGACGCGACC
This sequence comes from uncultured Pseudomonadota bacterium, assembly GCA_903908265.1. Lineage (GTDB taxonomy): Bacteria > Pseudomonadota > Gammaproteobacteria > Steroidobacterales > Steroidobacteraceae > CAIKZZ01. Next base: position 3,654 of record CAIVRI010000057.1, on the reverse strand, counting down.
GCGGCACTACAGGCCTGAGGGTGCCGCCTGTTCAGACCGGCTCGAGGATCCCAGCGTCACAGAAGCGGGTCGCGAGCGCTAAGCGCACCGCATCGTCCACATCCCCAGGTATATCCCGTACCCGAAAGCGCGCCGTATTCACGAGATACAGCACGCTCGTCTCGGCGCCGCGATGGATATACAGATGCCCACCGGGATACGCGACGTCAATCTTCTCGAGGTTGGCCGAGAGGTGACAAAAACTCTGTGCACGCTGCTGTATTTCGGTGTCGAGTGTGAGTGCGGCACGCATCGTGGGTGGCGTTGCCGCCAAGTAGCCCACGGCGCGCGCCGACCGGCGTTGTAAGGCTGCGGCGATGAAGTCGGGTGCTTGCACGGCCTCACTGAGCGCCTGTACTGCACGCGTAACTAAGTCGGGTAAGGGCCCAAACTGTCCACTAGTCACTTGTTGCGCGAGGAAGGGGGTTGCGGTTGTGCGCCAGCCGCGATCTAAATCCGACAAGTGATCGACGGCGGCTAAGACCACTTCACGGACGGTCAGCGGCGTGAAGCCGATCGAGACATGGATGGACTCTTCGGCGCCTTCGACCGCATGCACGGTGCCGCGCGGCAGATACACCGCATCCCCGGGTGCGACCTCGAAGGTGTCGTGCTCGCCTAGCGAGGGGCTGGGTCCCGGGATGCGCTCCCAGGCATTCTCCAAGGCGGACGGTGCGCGCGCGACGAACCACCGCTTGCATCCGATGAGTTGGATGACCAACAAGTCGTGGTCGTCATTATGCACGGGCGCTTGCATGCCGCCGCGACTCCAAAAGGCCGAGGCGGTCACGGGCTTGTGCAAGAGCGCTTCGAGCGCGCGACAGACCTGCTCTAGTGCGGGTGCGTAGGGCCGCAGACCCGGAAAACGCACCGAATAGTGGCGCTCGTGCAAAGTGTTGATCAGGGCACGAAAATCCTCCGCATTCGTGCGGGTGGTCAGTGGCGGTGCAGCCGCCGTGGCGTTGGCCGAGTGGAACGTCAGATCCGTGGCAATGGCAAAGGCGCTTGTGAGGGTCGCGGCAGGATCGGTACCGAGGAGGCCCAGTCGTGCCGGCGTGGCAGCGGCCGGTAAGCGTCGCCAGCCGCGGTCCGTCAGGCCGCTGAGTAGATCCTGGGTACCGGACGGGGCCAACAAGGCATCGAGTAGCGCAGAAGCGTCAGGTAGTCGCATCGGGGCACCGGCAGTTATGCACGACGCAATTATGCCGGAAGCGGCCGGAGTAATGCTTGCTCGCCCCAGTCTTATCGGCGATCCTCCACTGCTTCCATGCCAGACGCCCGTGGGCGAAGGAATCCGTATGCGCCGCACTGCTGTACTTGCGCTGTATTGGCTGACGACAGCGGCTTTGTCCGCCCCCGGACCGGCCGAACCCCCGGTCGCTACCGACGCCAAGGCGGAGGCTAGCAAGACGGAAGTAGGGCGCTTTAGTCCCTTCAAGGTGGAATCCAAGAATGGCACGGGCAGCGTGACCGTCAATGGTCAGGCGATCGCCTACCAGTCGATCGCCGGTACGCTGGTGGTGCATCAGAAGGGTTGGGATGATGTGGCGAAGGATCCGAAGGCGGACAAGGATCCGGCCGATGCCGAAGCGTCCATGTTCTATGCCGCCTACTTTAAGACCGGTGGCGCTAATCGACCGATTACCTTCTTGTTCAATGGCGGCCCCGGGTCCTCCACTTTTTGGTTGCACATGGGTGCCTTTGGCCCCAAGCGCATCCTCGCGGTGTCTGACCGGCACTTGCCGGCGGCCCCTTATGAGATCGTCAACAATGTCGGCAGCTTGCTCGATGCGAGCGATCTCGTCTTCATCGATGCGCCCGGCACGGGCTTCAGTCGCATCTATGGCAAAGAGGCGGAAAAGGCCTTTTATGGGGTGGATGGGGATGCCAATGCGTTCGCAGATTTCATTACGCAATTTCTGACCAAGTACGGGCGTTGGAATTCGCCGAAATATGTGTTTGGCGAGTCCTACGGTACCCCGCGCGCGGCGGTCCTGGTGAACATGCTCGAGAACGAACGCTCCGTGGACGTGAACGGGGTGATCTTGCTGTCGCAGATCCTGAACTTTGATCTGTCACCGGATGGGCCCACGGGCAATCCGGGCATCGACTTGCCTTACCAGACGGCGCTACCGACTTATGCGGCGACGGCGTGGTACCACAAGAAAGTGCCGGGTACGCCGCGCGCGCTAGAGGCGTTCCTGGCAGAGGTGGAGCACTTTGCGCTCGGCGACTATGCCACGGCGCTGGCGCAGGGCACTGATTTGCCGGCGGTACAGCGGGCGGCTATCGCCGAGCAGTTACACGCGTATACGGGGTTGTCGGTGGAGTACATTCTCAAGGCGGATTTGCGCATTGATGGCGGTGAATTTCGGCAGCAGTTGAAACTCGATGAGGGGGAGTCGACCGGTCGCTTGGATACGCGCTTTGCAGGCCCTGCGCTGGATCCGCTGGCGCAGCGCGCCGGCTACGACCCCCAGTCGGCCTCGATCTCAAGCGCCTATGTCTCCGGTTATAACGATTACGCGCGGCGCGAGCTGCACTGGGGCGAGGACAAACTTTTCAAGCCGAGCATTGCCACCTACCGCACCTGGAACTGGCAGCATCAACAACCGGGTTCGAGTGGTGCGGGTAGTGCGCGCCAAGGCACGAACACCATGCCGGATTTGGCCAATGCGATGAAAGTAAACCCGAACCTGAAGGTGCAGTTGCACGCCGGTTACTATGACTTGGCGACACCGTTCTTTCAGGGCGTGTATGAGATGAAACATCTGCCAATGCCGTCTGCATTGCAGGCGAACATCGAATACCGTTTCTACGACTCCGGTCACATGGTGTACGCCAAGGAAAGCTCGCTGCAGCAATTGCATGATTCGGTGGCCGACTTTATTCGTCGCACCTCGAGTGCACATTGATGTTAGTCCCTTCATTTGGGCGCGCGGGCGCTGGCGTATGCTTGGCGTGGCTTGTCTGTCTGGGCCTCGGTGTTGCCAAGGCCAGCGTGCCGGCACCCGTGGATCGCCCGTATCCGGGTGCGCTGCAGATCGCGGTGGATGCGAGCGATGTGGGTCGGCGTATTATCCATGTGGCCGAGACGTTGACGGTGCCACCCGAAGAGTTGGTCTTGTATTACCCCAAGTGGATCCCAGGTCAACATGGTCCTGAGGGCCCGATTGCACGGGTGGCAGGCCTTGTGGTGCGCGCCGCGGGACAGACGCTCGCTTGGAAGCGCGATCCGGCGGATGCGAACGCCTTCCACGTACACGTGCCGGCTGGTACTGCGTCTTTGGATATCCGTTACGACTATCTGTCGCCGACCAGTGCCAAGGTCGCGCAGGCCGAGATCGGCCCAGACGTGATGTTCCTGGAGTGGATTGAAGTCAGTTTGTATCCGGCCGGTTACTACGCCAAGCAAATTCCGGTGCAAGCGAGTCTTACCCTCGCTGCCGGTTGGGACTATGGCACGGCACTGACGACCGCGCACCGTGAGGGAGCGCACGTTGAATTTGCGCGCACGGATTTGGAAACCTTCTTCGATAGTCCGCTGTATGCGGGCCGTTACGCGCGTCATATCGATTTAAATCCCGGCGCCGCGGTGCCGGTGATGTTGAATGT
>CAIVRI010000056.1 GCA_903908265.1 uncultured Pseudomonadota bacterium | reverse complement strand
GAATCGGCCTTGCTTGCCGTAGACGCAGATTTGTTCCATGCCTAACCGACAAATCAGCGACATGCATAGGAAAGAGATGTTTTCCATACATGTATTTCGGACATGTATAGAAACTCGAGCTTTCTATACAGGCTGACTTTCCATCGGGCTGCCACTTGCTGCTCAGTCATCACGGGGTAGTGCATTTTCGTCTCCACGGCAAATGTCACCATGACAACGCTGTTCGCCGCAGAAGCCAAGCGCGGGCGCTCATGGCTTGCTGGTATTCAATCTCAGCATCAGCGTCATCGGATGCAACGGCGACGACTGAAAACCATAGTGTTCGTAGAACTCCTTGGCTCGGTCGTGAAGCGCATGTACCAGCAACGCTCGGACACCGGCGTTCTGAGACACCACCACCGCCCGGTTGACGGCGTCTTGCAGGAGGGATGCGCCAAGCTTGATACCCTGCGCTCGATGATCAACCGCCAGCCGAGCCAGCACCATCACCGGAACTGGATCAGTCATATTCCTGCGCACCGAGCTGGTTGCCATCTGGTGCGAGACAGCGCCTGCAGCCATGGCGTAGTAGCCGTAAACACGGCTGTCCTGATCCGTCACTACAAACGTGCGGCTGGCACCGCTCATTTGGTTGGTGATTGCGCGGCGCTTGAGCCACTCGTCGAGAACGGCCTCGCCGCACTCAAATTCATCCAAAATGTGGGTGGCCGCGAGCGGCTGAGGTGCGTTGAGTTGCAAGCTCATGCCTTGACTGTGGCCCAAGGAGCCGCCACGGCCATGAGGCGCTCAAGCCCTGGATTGTGGCTGGGCGGGGCGTCGAGCATTGCCGTGAACTGCTGGAACTTGTCGGCATTCAGACTGAAGAATACTTGGTCAAGTACTACCGCCTGCGCTTTGTCGCAGGCTGCCTCGAGCATGAAGTCCGAACGATTCTTGCCCAGCAAAGTTGCAGCGTGATCAATCAAGTCTCGCTGCGCGGGCAGTGCTCGTAGATTAATGGCGGCGTCGCGCATGGTTTTCTCCTTTGAGTGCATACACAATAGATACACGAAGAATAGCCGAGCGTGTAGCTGTCGTCAATACGCACCACGCCTTGTTTCGGCAAGCTGGGTTGTCGGCTGGCTACCAGTCGCAGCATCGAACTATGCGAGATTGGCGGTCATCCCAATTTGACGAATGCCCGCCAAATCGGCCGAATGATCTAAAATTGGGACTGCAAGCTTGCGGACGGACTCTGGCGAAGAACGCGGACGCGGGTTCGGTTCCGTGTTCCACCACCGATTCAATCCTCAACGGCTCTCCGTTGGGAGTTTTGTATGGTCTGAAAGCAGGGATTCCCTAGCGATTGACGCCATCACCGTTTCATTCGGTAGAGCGTCCGCCCATCCCGCAACTAGCCGCAATCAACGGCGTGGACGCTGGGCTTTGAGCGCAGCGGCGACGATCGGTTTCGCCCAGTCCGGTGTTGTGCTGAGGTCATCCGGCGCAACGATCTCGCCGCCCTGCCAGTGCAGCAGCAGCCGGGGCTGCGGCACGTCGTCGCGCGCCGGGTCTTGCGCGGCGCTATTGTCGTGGACCTGCACTGCCAATGCGCACCGTCGTCATAGGAGACGAAGACGCCGCGTTCGGTGCCCGCATAGAGCAATCCCGCCCGCGCGGGGTCGCGCCGTACCACATGCACGTACGCCTCGTCCGGCAGGCCCGTCGTGATCGCGGTCCAGGTCTGGCCGAAATCCGTGGTCTTGAAAGCATAGGGCTTGCGATCGTCCAGACGGTGCCGGTCCGCCGCCACATAGGCCGTCCCCGGCGCGGTCGGATCG
>CAIVRI010000055.1 GCA_903908265.1 uncultured Pseudomonadota bacterium | reverse complement strand
GCAATGGCGAGAAATAACTGCTGCACCGCGGCCAATAGTGCGAGCCGATTATTCCGCACCGCGGCATTCTCTGCATTCACCATCACGCCGTCGAAAAAGGCGTCGACCGCTGGACGTAAAGTCGCCAGATGGCTTAACGCGCCGCGGTAATCCTGGGTCTCAATACAGCGGGTTGCTAATGGCCCGACCGAAGCCAATGCGGTCGCTAGGTCCCTTTCCGCCGTCACCTCAAACAAGGCAGCATCCAGTGGTACAGCTTGCGCGAGACTGGCTTTACGTAAAATGTTGGCAATACGCTTGTTGGCCCCTGTGAGCGCCGCAGCACCGTCGAGAGTCATGAATTCTGCGAGCGCATGCAGTCGGGCATCAAAGTCGGATGGTGACGCCGGCCGCCGATCCAAAACCGCGTCAAAAAGTTCACTGGTGATACCGGCGCCCGACTCCAGATACACCGAACGCAACCGTTCGAATGCGTAATCGCAGACTTCGCGTATCACCGTATCTGCTAACGGAAGTGGGGGCGGTGCTTTCTGTCCCTCCGCGCGCGGCTTCAGTTGGGCCAGCAAGTCCGCTTCGACCGCCGCATAAGCAGCGCCCACCAAGGCGGGTAGATCGAGCGTCAAGCGGCCCTCGAGCAGGATCCGCAGCACCCCGAGGGTCGCTCGTCGTACAGCAAAGGGGTCTTTTGCACCGGTCGGCTTCTGCCCAATCGCAAAGGCGCCCACGATGGTATCGAGTTTGTCGGCGAGGGCTAGCACGGTGCCGATGGGACTGGCCGGTAAAGCATCGCCGGCAAATCGTGGCAGGTACTGCTCTGCGAGTGCCGTGGACACCGCCGGTGACTCACCATCCGCCGCCGCGTAATAGGCGCCCATCGTGCCTTGTAGCTCCGGAAACTCACCCACCAACCCCGTCAGAAGATCGCATTTCGCCAAATCTGCTGCACGCGACGCCAATGCCGGATCCGCGCCCAAGCGCTCTGCCAGCAAGTCGGCTAGGCGATGAACACGAACACTCTTGGCGTGATAGGAGCCTAACTGCGCCTGGAAGGTGACGCTCTTTAACTGCTCTATGCGTGCCGCAAGCGAGGAGCGCCGATCCTGATCCCAAAAGAATGCGGCGTCCGCAAGGCGCGGGCGTACGACGCGTTCATTGCCGCGGCGTACCTCCTCCGGCGATCGGCTCACAATATTTGCAACGGTAATAAACAACGGGGTCAGACGACCGCTCGCATCCTCTACCGGAAAATAGCGCTGATGGTCCTGCAGTGTGGCGATTAAGACTTCTCTGGGCAGCGTGAGAAAACGCTCCTCAAATCGCCCGGAAATCGGCTCAGGCCACTCCACCAGTGAGGTGACTTCGTCGAGCAGCGCAGACCCAATGATGGCGCGCCCCCCTTGCGCTTCTGCTAACGCGATGACCCCGGCTTTGATCTGGGCGCGCCGCCGTTCAAAGTCTACGAGGACGCGGCCGGCTTTTTCCAGCCGGGCCGCATAACTCGAAGGGCTGGAGATCGTGATGTCTTTGGGCGCCATAAAGCGATGACCACGTGACCGCTGTCCGGTCTTAATGCCCAGAATTTCGGCAGACACCACCTCTTTGCCAAACAGAAACACAATCCAGTGCACCGGTCGGACGAACTCCGCAGACCCACTACCCCAGCGCATGCGCTTGGCAATTGGTAACTTATCGAGGGACGCGCGCACGATGTCGGCCAATAGAGCAGTCGTTGCTGCTCCGGCCTTCACGCCGGTATGAAACAGGAATTCACCTTTGCTTTCCGTGATGCGCCCGAGCGCAGGCACGGTGGTTCCACAACTATCGGCAAATGCAGAGGCTGCGCGAGTGGGTGCGCCATCCGGGCCGAAGGAGGCGGATACGGGTGGACCTTTGCGTTTGATCTCTTGGTCCGGTTGTTGCTCTGCAACGCGGCGAACGAGTACCGCCAACCGACGCGGGGAAGCGAATCGCGTCATCGCGCCATAGACAATGCCAGCGGCATCGAGGCCTGCGACCACGCTCTGCGCAAATGCGTCCGCAAGCGCGAGCAGTGACTTTGGCGGCAACTCTTCGGTGCCAATTTCGACCAGTAAATCACGGGTCTTCATGCGTGGCTCCCAAGGGCTTGCGCACCCAAGGGGGGATCTACATGCGTAATGACGGTCTTCTGCATTGGAAATCCGAGTCGCTCACGGCTTTTGTAGTAAGCCTCCGCAACACCACGAGCGAGGGTGCGCACTCGCAAGATGTAGCGCTGGCGCTCAGTCACCGAAATGGCGCGCCGCGCATCCAGTAGATTGAAAGTATGCGAGCTTTTCAACATCTTTTCGTATGCAGGCAATGGCAGTGGCACCTCGAGCAGACGCTGGCACTCGCGCTCATGTGCATCGAATTGGCGGAAGAGTTCTTCGGTATCGGCATACTCAAAGTTGTACGTGGATTGCTCCACTTCATTCTGGTGATAGACGTCGCCGTAGGTTACCCGGCCGAGAGGGCCGTCTGCCCAAACGAGGTCATAGACGCTCTCGACACCTTGTAAGTACATCGCGAGCCGCTCGAGCCCGTAGGTAATCTCACCCATCACGGGACGACAATCGAGGCCACCGGCCTGTTGGAAGTACGTGAACTGCGTGATTTCCATGCCGTTCAGCCAGACCTCCCAACCAAGACCCCAGGCCCCGAGCGTGGGCGATTCCCAGTTGTCTTCCACAAAGCGAATGTCGTGCGTCAGCGGGTCGAAGCCCAAAGCCGCCAGTGAGCCCAGATACAGGTCGATGAAGTTCGGTGGGGACGGCTTAATGGCTACCTGAAATTGGTAGTACCGTTGCAGGCGAAAAGGGTTGTCCCCGTAGCGACCGTCGGTGGGGCGACGCGAAGGCTGGACGTACGCGGCGCTCCACGGTTCGGGGCCGACGGCGCGTAAAAACGTCGCCGTATGGAAGGTGCCAGCACCGACCTCCATGTCGTACGGTTGTACGAGTACACAGCCCTGTTCGGCCCAATACTTCTGCAGTGCGAAGATCAGGTCCTGAAAGGTGCGGGGCTTCTGTGCAGTCCGTGAACGGGGCATATTTGCCTCTCTACGTGCCGGCTTGCCGGCGGAAAGAGTGCAATTATAGCGGAGCACAGGGCTTAGGCCTTCGGGTATCGTCGTCAACCGAACGAGCGTCTGATAGAGGGAGGAGTTTATGTCTGATCCTGCGGTATTCGATGCGGACCTGATGCAGGGTTGGGAAATGACCGTGGATCGGCTGATCACTCACGCGGAGCGCTGGCACGGCACCCGTGAAGTGGTGACGCGCCTCGCGGATGGGCGCATCAGTCGCACGACATGGGCGGCAACCGCCCACCGTGCCCGGCAGGTGACCGCAGCGCTGATCGCACAGGGCATTGCGCCGGGGACCCGGATTGGCACGTTGGCGATGAATTCTGCCCGTCATGTGGAGGTCTGGTATGGCGTCATGGGTCATGGGGCGGTCTGCCATACCCTCAACCCGCGGCTTTTCGATGACCAGTTGATCTATATGATCAACCACGCTGATGACCGGTGGATTTTCGTAGACCCGGTGTTTCGCCCGCTGATGGAGCGCCTGCTGCCGCACTGCCCCGGTGTCGCCAAGGTGATTTACCTCGGTGATCCCGGCGAGGCTGGCGCACTGTCGGGCGCAGCGGTTGATTATGAGGCGCTGATCGCCGGCGCCGACCCGGCGTCAGCGCGCTGGGGGCAGTTCTCGGAGCGTGATCCTGCTGCGCTGTGCTACACCTCGGGTACGACGGGCAATCCCAAGGGTGTCCAGTACTCGCACCGTTCGCAGCTGTTACATACCCTTATCAGTGGACAGAAAGATTTCCTGGGATTGTCGTCACGCGATACGTTGTTGTCGGTGGTGCCGATGTTTCATGTCAATGCCTGGGGATTGCCGTTTATTGCGGCTGCTGCTGGCTCCAAATTGGTGCTGCCTGGCGCTCGCCTGGATGGGGCGGCGGTGTATGAGTTGCTCGAGACGGAGGCAGTGACTTTTACGGCGGCAGTACCGACGGTTTGGCAGTTGTTGTTGGATTTTTTGACTGTCAATCAATTGCAATTGACGACGCTCAAGCGGGTTGCGATCGGCGGCAGTGCTTGCACAGAAGCCTTGATTCGGGGTTTCCGCGACGGCCACGGCGTGGAGGTGCTACACGCTTGGGGTATGACCGAGATGTCGCCAATCGGCACGATTTCGGGCCCGCTACCGCCCTCGTTAGGGACGCCGGATGAGGCGACTCGAATGGCCTACAACCTCAAGCAGGGCCGCGTGCCGTTCGGGGTCGACATGAAGATCACCTCCGACGACGGCGTGGACCAGCCACATGATGGCGCAGCGCCTGGACACATCAAGGTTGCAGGACCGTCCATCCTGCAGCGGTATTTCCGCGATGACAAACCTGCGGTCGATGCGGAAGGTTACTTCGATACGGGGGATATCGGCACGATTGATCCGCACGGTTATTTGCAGATCACGGATCGTTCGAAGGACTTGATCAAGTCCGGTGGGGAGTGGATCAGTTCGGTTGAAATCGAAAATATTGCCTCTGGTCATCCCAAGGCCTTGCTGGCGGCGGTAATTGCGATACCGCACCCCAAGTGGCGCGAACGCCCTTTATTGGTCATTCAGCTACGCCCGGGAGAAACCGCGACGGCGGAGGAAATGTTGGCGTTCCTCAAGGGCAAGATCGCGACCTGGTGGATACCCGATGGTGTCCAATTTATTGAGGCGATGCCCCTTGGCGCCACCGGCAAACTGGATAAGAAGGTGTTGCGCGCGCGTTACGCCACCACAGCGGCCTAAGCGCCCCAAAACAGGGCAAAATCGTCTTTTTTTGCACTATAATGGTGCATTCAGAGAGCTCGAAAGGATGCGATGATCGCTTAAGCTCCTGATTTTGCTCTTTTTCAGTGCATGGCACGGAACCTGCATTCAAAACCGTACTGTTCGTTTCTGACATCGCTGCTTAACTGGAGGCCTGCAATGACGACTGCCGCTGATGTGGTCAAGATGATTAACGATAAAGAGATCCGATACGCGGATCTTCGTTTCACGGATACGAAGGGTAAGGAGCAGCACGTCACTGTCCCGGCCCGTTATGTGACCGAAGACTTTTTCGTTGAAGGCAAGATGTTCGACGGCTCCTCAATCGGTGGATGGAAGGGCATCAACGAATCGGACATGATTCTCATGCCGGATCCGGCAACTGCCATCGTGGATCCCTTCTTTGAGGAAGCGACGGTGAATATCCGTTGTGACGTCATCGAACCGGCCACCATGCAGGGTTACGAGCGCGATCCGCGCTCGCTCGCAAAGCGCGCGGAGGCTTATCTCAAGAGCACGGGAATCGCTGACAAAGCTTTCTTCGGCCCGGAGAACGAATTTTTCATTTTCGATGATGTGAAGTGGTCCAGTGAAATGAATGCTGCATCGCATTCCATCAACTCCGTGCAGGGTGGCTGGAATAGCGGCACCGATTATGCCGATGGCAATCGGGGCCACCGGCCGGGCGTCAAGGGGGGCTACTTCCCCGTACCGCCAGTCGACGGTTTCCACGAGATCCGTGGCGCCATGTGTGCTGCCATGGAAGACATGGGTCTGACTGTCGAAGTGCATCACCACGAAGTTGCTACGGGCGGCCAATGCGAGATCGGCGTCGGGTTCAATACCCTGGTGACGAAGGCCGATGAAGTGCAGATCTTGAAGTACGCAATCCTCAACGTCGCGCACAACTACGGCAAGACTGCTACCTTCATGCCCAAGCCACTGGTCGGTGATAATGGCAGCGGCATGCACGTGCACCAGTCCTTGGTGAAAGACGGCAAAAACATTTTCGCCGGTGACGGCTACGCGGGCCTCTCGGAAACTTGCCTCTACTACATTGGTGGCATTATCAAGCACGCTCGTGCTTTGAACGCATTCACCAATGCGTCGACCAACAGCTATAAGCGTTTGGTGCCCGGTTTCGAAGCGCCGGTGATGTTGGCCTACTCGGCCCGCAACCGTTCTGCTTCCATCCGCATTCCGTTCGTCCCGAATCCGAAAGCGCGGCGCATTGAGGTGCGTTTCCCCGATTCCACCGCCAACCCTTACTTCGCCTTCGCCGCGATGATGATGGCGGGTCTTGATGGCATTCAGAACAAGATCCACCCGGGTGATCCGGCGGACAAGGATCTCTATGATCTGGAGCCCGAAGAGGCGAAGCACATTCCGACCGTCTGCCATTCCTTGGATATGGCTCTCGAGGCCTTGGACAAGGACCGTGAGTTCCTGACCCGCGGCGGGGTGTTCACGGACGACGTGATCGATGCGTACATCGCACTCAAGATGCAGGACGTGACGCGCTTGCGCATGACGACGCATCCGGTTGAGTTCGACATGTACTACAGCCTCTGATGGTCGACGCGGGGCCCGGATGGCCGGGCTCCGCCCCCCTCCCCAAGGGGCGCTCGTCACGAGATTTTTGTCACCAGAAAAGCCGAGGGCTATGCTGATGACATGCCGTACCGAAAATCTTCGCCGCCTCACCCTCTCTTGGCCATCCTGTTTGCCGGTTGCTGTGCTTGCGCCGCGCAGGCGACGACTCTCTACCGCTGGGTCGACAGCACCGGAATCACCCACTGGTCCGATCGCCCAACCCCCGGCAGCACTGCGGTTGAAATGGGCGCAGCACAGGGCTACCCCGCGCCAGCGGTGCCCGCCTCTAACGCAACGTCTCCCCGTGCGGGCGCAGTCCACTTTGTCCTTTATTCCGACGTGGCGATTACCGCGCCAGCACCCGGCGGGGTGCTTTATGACACCGGAGGGGTGGTTTTATGCGCGGCCCAACTGAATCCCCCTCTCGCGCCAGGCCATGCGTTGTGGTTCGAATTGGACGGCCGCCGCTACGATGCGCAAGGCGCTACGACCCTGTCCCTGCCTGCGGCACGAGGCGAGCACGTGTTGCGCGCCCTGGTGACCGACGCCGATGGACACGAGCAGATCCGCTCGGCGGCCGTCACGTTTTATGTCCGGCAAGCCACGATCGCTTCCCCGCCGGTCGGCCCCACGCTGCAACGTCCCCACTGACGATTGGTACGCTGGGGAGGCGCCTTTAATGGCCCCTCTGACGCCCGTGCGCGCTCCCCACCTAGATAGCCTGTCCACCGCGCTCATCGTCGTCGATCGCAACGACCTCGTCGGATTTCTGAATGCCGCTGCCCAGAACCTGCTGGCAGTCGGACTGAACCAGGCGACCGGCCAGTCGCTGCTCGCCTTCGTACGCGAATCCGAGGCCTTGGCGCTACTACTGTCCCGGGCGCGTAAGGCCGGCGAGCCGATCGCGCATCGCCTACTCAAATTACAACCCGTACTGCGTGACGACACGCATCACATCGTCGACTGTATCGCCACGCCGCTGGATTCTGAGCAAGTCTTGCTTGAAATCGTCGATACGACGCGCCAGCAGCGGATTAATCGCGAGACAGCCTTGCTCGCACAACTCGACGGTAACCGCTTAATGGTTCGACAGCTTGCCCACGAGATCAAGAATCCGCTCGGTGGTCTACGCGGCGCGGCCCAGCTGCTAGAGCGCGAATTGCCAGCTGCGCATTTGCGTGACTACACGCGCCTCATTATCAAAGAAGCCGATCGGCTACGCACGCTGGTCGACAACCTGCTCGGGCCGGGCGTCCCCCCGCGCAAGATTGAGGTGAATCCGCATGAGCTGGTTGACCATGTCTATCACTTGTTAGCGCACGATGCACCCCGTGATGTGCAGTTAATACGCGACTATGACCCGAGCCTGCCTTCCCTGCACGTCGATCGTGACCAAATCATTCAGGCAATGCTCAACCTCGGCCGTAATGCCGTACAAGCCGTCAGCACCCGAGGTCGGGTGACGTTACGCACGCGCGCCATTCTCGGTGCGACGATTGGTGAACGTCGGCATCGCGTGGTGGCAAGCATTGCGTTTGAGGATGATGGCCCGGGCGTGCCACCGGAATACGCCGACAAAATTTTCTACCCCCTTGTGACGAGTCGTCCCGAAGGCACCGGCCTGGGTTTGGCCGTCGCGCAGGATCTTGCGAACCGTCATGGGGGCCTGATTGAGTTTGATAGCCGACCCGGCCGCACCGTCTTCACGCTGCTGCTGCCATTCGATGGAGATATCCATGGCTGATGTGTTGACCGTGTGGATCGTCGATGACGACTCCTCCATTCGTTGGGTACTCGAGCGCGCGCTTAAAGCGAGTGGCATGCAGCCACGCGTATTCGAGGATGCGCAATCGGCGATGGATGCTTTACGCCTCGAGCAACCGGATGTATTGATTACCGATATCCGCATGCCCGGGAAGAGCGGTCTGAAGCTGCTTGAAGCCGTGCAAGCTTCGCTGGCGAATTTGCCTGTCATTGTGATGACCGCACATTCCGATCTGGACGCCGCCGTTGCCGTTTATCAAGGTGGGGCGTTTGAGTACTTGCCAAAGCCGTTTGATATTGATGAGGCCGTGAGCCTGGTCCGACGTGCGGCCCAACAAGCCCAGCCGCGCACTGCCATGGATCCGCCCACGACCACCATTCCCGAAATGCTAGGTCATGCGCCGGCAATGCAGGAGGTTTTTAGGGCTATCGGCCGCCTGTCCAGATCGGCGATGACGGTGCTGATCAATGGCGAGTCGGGCACCGGCAAAGAACTGGTCGCGCGCGCATTGCACCGCCATAGTCCGCGGGCTGCCAAACCCTTCATTGCGCTCAACACTTCTGCTTTTACACCGGATCTACTGGAATCGGAGCTATTCGGTCATGAACGCGGGGCCTTCACGGGCGCAGACAGCTTGCGTCGGGGACGTTTTGAGCAGGCCGACGGCGGCACTCTGTTCCTAGATGAAATTGGCGATATGTCCAAAGAATTACAAACTCGACTCTTGCGCGTACTCGCGGAGGGCGAATTTTATCGCGTCGGTGGCAGTACGCCGATTCGGGTCGATGCCCGGGTCATTGCGGCGACCCATCAGGACCTGGAAGCGCGCGTTGCGAGCGGGCAATTTCGTGAGGACCTTTTACATCGCCTCAATGTGATCCGTATTTTGTTGCCACCGTTACGCGCACGGCGCGAGGATATACCGGAACTGCTGCGGCACTATCTGGCGGTGGCCGCGGTGGAACTGGGCGCGGAGCCCAAAGTACTCACGCCCGACGCGCAGGCCCGTCTCGTTGCCGCGGAGTGGAACGGTAACGTGCGCCAGTTGGTCAACGTCTGTCGTCGCCTCACCGTCGCGGCACCCGGCCGGGAAATTCGAGCGGAGGACGTGCCGAGCGAAGCCGGAGGCAGTCCCACGGAGGGGGTCACGGATTGGACACGCGCCTTGGAGCAATGGGCACGGGCGCAAGCGGATGGGGGCAACGAGCCCTTGCTCGATGCGGCATTACCGGAATTTGAACGGACCTTGATTCGTGTCGCGCTGGGCCGTTGCGGGGGCTGTCGCCAGGACGCAGCGAAGGTGCTCGGCTGGGGTCGCAACACGCTGACCCGGAAAATGCGGGAACTCGGCATGGATCCGGGGCCGGCCGCGGAGGCGGCGGCCTAAGAGCGATGGTGCGACTGGCGCGGCGCCCCGCAAGGGCTTAGGCTCCTGCTAACGCTCTGACCTCCTGCCGGCTATGCAACATCTACTGCGCATCATGGGTCTAATTCCCGAGATGACCTATCTTGGCATTCCGCTCATCGATTGGGCGGCCGCACTGTGTTTTGGGTTCGGCACCTTTGCCATCTTGCTCCTGATACGCCGCTTGATCGTCCATCGCACCCGACACTTTGCCGGCGTCCATCTGCCGCATCGGATTCGTTTCGCGCTGACGCTAGCACGGAGTACCCGGCTGCTGCCTGCGCTCGCCGCCTCGTTGGCGGTGGGGTCTAAGTATCTGGACCTGCCGAGGCCGGCAGAGCATCTGACCAGCGCCATTATTGTCATTCTTGTTGCGATTCAGGTGGGCATTTGGGCCACTGTTGCCGTGCGACTCTCTCTGGAGGATTCCACCACGTCGTTTGGTACCCGCAGTACGCGCACGACGGTGACGATCCTGCAATTTGTCGCAAATATATTGATTTGGTCGCTGGTGTTGCTGCTTGCGCTGGACAATCTTGGCATACAGGTCAAGGCGCTGCTCGCAGGCTTGGGTATCGGTGGCATCGCGGTCGCGCTTGCGGTGCAAAATTTGCTGGGAGATTTATTAGCCTCTGTCTCGATCGCACTCGATAAGCCTTTTGATCTTGGCGACTCACTAACGCTCGACACGGGTTATACCGGCACTGTTGAGGCGATTGGGGTCAAGAGCACGCGCTTGCGCAGCATCTCTGGTGAGCAAATCATTATTGCCAATGCGGAACTGGTCAAAGTCCGCATTCGCAATCACGGTCGCATCGAACACCGCCGCGCAGTGCATCGCTTCAGTTTGCACTACAGCACGCCACCGGACCGTTTAGCGCAAGCCCCGGTATGGGTGCAAATGGCGGTGGAGCAAACCGAGGGGGCCGACTTTGAGCGTGCGCATATTGTGGCGGCTGGCGCCAATGGTTTTGAGCTCGAACTGACCTTCGTCGTCGCCGGATCGGACTATCCAAAGTATCTGGCGGCGCAGCAAGCCGTGCTGATTGCTATTGCGACGGCGTTTACCGACGCCGGCATCCTGTTTGCGTCCGTGGTGCCTCGCTAGGGATTGGCGGGAAGCCTCAGTGGCCTGTGCGGCGTGTCGTATCCAGAGAGCCGGTGAGGTCTGCAACGGTTTTGAAACCCTGGGTTGCGAGATACTCAGCGATGCCGGCATTGATCTTGCGGCACAGATGCGGGTCGTAGAATAAACCCGTGCCGAGGCCGATCACGCTGGCACCGGCTATTAAGAACTCCAGCGCATCCGTTGCATCGGCGATGCCACCTTGACCGATGATCGGTATGCGGTGGTGCTTCGCCACGTCATAGACCTGATGCACTTTGAGCAGGGCGATCGGCTTGATGGCGGGGCCCGACAATCCCCCTTGAATGTTGCCAATCAACGGTCGTCGGGTCCGTATATCGATGGCCATGCCCATGACTGTGTTGATGACTGCGAGTGCGTCGGTGCCGGATTCGATGCAGACCCGGGCGCTTTCTTTGATGTCGGTCTGATTGGGAGACAATTTGGTGATCAATGGCTTGCGCGTGACCGCGCGGCATGCGGCGACGACGCGCGCACTCATTGCCGGGCTATTGCCGAATTGGACGCCTCCTTCTTTCACATTGGGGCAGGAGATGTTGATCTCCATTGCATCAATAGGCGAATCATCGAAACGAGCGACGACCTCGACATATTCCTCAATCGTGCTGCCCGAGACATTCGCGATAAAACGCGTTTCACTAAAGTCCAAGGTCGGCAGAATGTGATCGACGACATGGTCGACACCGGGGTTTTGCAAGCCAATGGCATTGAGCATGCCGCTGGCCGTTTCGTAGACACGGTGTGCGGGGTTGCCGAGGCGGGCTTTGCCGGTGGTCCCTTTGAGGACTACAGCGCCACAATCCGTGTTGGAGAAGCCCTCTACCCGGGTGTACTCCTCGCCGAAACCCACGCAACCGGATAGGAGCACAATGGGGGAGGCGAACGACAGTCCGCAGAATGTGTTGGCGAGGGACGCGGCAGGGGCTTCACGGACCGTGCTCATGGGGGGATTATAGCCTTGCTCACCACCGACTCGGACCCATGTTCCATATCATCCTGCTCGAACCTGAAATCCCACCCAATACCGGCAACGTGATTCGACTGGCAGCGAATACCGGTTGTCAGTTGCATCTGGTCCACCCGCTCGGGTTTTCCCTCGATGCGGCCCAAGTCCGGCGCGCCGGACTCGACTACCACCAGATGGCCCGCGTGCAAGAGCACGCGGATCTCGCGTGCTGCCTCGCCGTGGTGCAGCCCTCCCGGCTTTGGTTGGTGGAGACGGTTGGTCAGACCCGGTATAGCGAGGTCGCCTACCGGCCGGGAGATGCGTTCCTGTTCGGGCGGGAGACGGCAGGATTGCCTGCAGCGGTGATCGCCGCTGCGCCACCAGAGACCGTCGTGCATATCCCGATGCGTCCGCAGAATAGGAGCCTTAATTTGTCCAACTCAGTGGCACTGGTCGTATTTGAAGCGTGGCGTCAAAACGGTTTTGCTCTGGAGGGTGCTGATGTTGCCTCGTAATGGTTCTGGGCTCCCCGCTTGGCGTCGATGGGTGATGCCATGGCTGATGGGCGGTCTTCGCCTCGCCGTCGTCTGGGCAATTTTCCGCGGGCCTGTGGTCTTTGTGTGGGATCCCCCGGCGTTTTTGCACCTGCCGATCGGGTTGCGCAGTCTCTTTGGGCTGCTGCTATTGGTCGGGTTGCCGCTGTTTCTCTGGCCGCGCCGTTGTTGGATCGGCGGACTGGCGCTCGCCGGCGCCGTCGGGAGTTATGAATGGCTGTGGCGGGCAGCGGGGCTGCCCGGCGGCGGTATGCCGCTACTCGCCGTGGGTTTGATTGCCGTATTAGTGTTCGGGGAATGGACCGCCCGAGCTGCCCGCCGTCGGGTGTATGTCGCGCCGGACGCTTAAGCTCAGTGCTCAGCCCGTAACTGGCGATCCATCAGCGTACGCGCGGCCTCTGCAGTAGAGAGGCCTTCGTGCAGGATGCGATGGACAGCCGTGGCGATGGGCATTTCGACGCCCAACTGCGTCGCAACGGCGTATACGGTACTGGCCGCTTCGACGCCTTCGACCACTTGGCCGATGCGTTGCAGTGCGGCCTCGGCGGTCAGACCTTCTGCCAAGGCGAGGCCGAAGCGGCGGTTACGGGACTGATCATCGGTACAGGTCAACACGAGATCACCGAGCGCCGCGAGGCCCATGAAGGTCGTGGGGCGCGCCCCTAACGCCAGGCCGAGGCGGGTCATTTCTGCCAGTCCGCGGGTAATCAGTGCTGTGCGGGTATTAGCCCCAAAGCCCATCCCGTCCGCAATGCCGGTGCCGATGGCGATGACATTCTTCACGGCCCCACCCACCTCGACGCCGACAATGTCGTCCGAGGTATAGCCGCGGAAGTTGAGTCCAGAAATCGAGCGCACCAAGCCTTCGGCGAACGCCGGATCCGGTGAGGCGACCGTCATCGCGGTGGGCAGGCCTTGGCCTACTTCGCGTGCGAAGGTGGGCCCGGAGAGCACGGCGATCGGCACGGCCGGTCCGAGTACCTCGCGAGCGACCTGATGTGGGAGTTGCAGCGAGCCGCGTTCGAATCCCTTGGTCGCCCAAGCGACGCGCTGACCGGGGGTCAAGTGCGGCGCGATGGCGCGCAGCGTGGCCCGGAAGGCGTGACTCGGGACGGCGACGAGTACGTCGAGGGCCGGCGCGAGTGCGCGCTCAAGGTTGGGTTCGACCACGAGGGCCCCGGGAAACAGCGCCCCCGGCAGGTACCGTTGATTGGTCCGGTCACGGCTGAGGAGGGCTAACTGCGCGGCATCGCGACCCCAGAGTCGGGTCGGGCGGCCAGCGCGCGCGAGTTGGATCGCGAGCGCCGTTCCCCAAGAGCCGGCGCCCAAAACGGCGATCGGCGCAGGGTTCGCCGTATCGCCCTGGACGCCGCTCACGGCGGTACTCAGTTCACCGTGCCTTGCTCGGCTTGCTGACGTGCCGCTGCGTCCATCGACTGCGCGAACAGCTGATCGAAGTTCACCGGCGGTAGCAGGAACGGCGGGAAGCCACCTTTTGCGACGAGATCCGAGATCGCTGCGCGGACATAAGGGAACAGAGTGTTCGGGCAGAACGAGCCGAGAATGCGGCGCAGATCATCGACCTCGAAGCCGCGAATCACAAACAGACCGGCCTGCTTGACCTCGGCCAAGTAGGCCACCTTGTCGCCCACTTTGGCTTCGAGCGTGATCGATAGGACCACCTCGTGCGCATTTTCAGCGACCAGACTCGCGGAAGTATTCATGTTCATGCCGAACTGCGGGTTCCACTCGGTGACCTGCAGGTTGGGGCCGTTCGGCGCTTCGAACGAAGCATCTTTAATGTAGATGTTCTGGAGGACCAGATCGTTCTGCGACGCCTCGGGGGCGGCTTGCTGCGCGACGGGGGTCGAGGTTTCGTCAGACATGGGAGGTCCTGTGTTTCGCTAGGGATGGATCGGAAGGAGTGGGCGGGCCCTCGCGCCGTGCGACGGTAGTCAGCAGGGGATCCAGTCCGCCTGCCGCGTCCAGCGCGTGAAGGTCATCGCAACCACCGATGTGGCGGTCACCAATAAAAATTTGCGGTACGGTTCGTCGGCCCGAGCGCTCCATCATGATGGCGCGCTGGGCCGGATCCGATTCGATGTCCAGTAGCTGGTAGGCGACGCCTTTCTGCTCCAGCAGCGCCAAGGCGCGCATGCAGTAAGGGCACCAACCCGTCACGTAGATCGTAATGGCAGTGGACATAGGATCCCTCAGGCCTTCTCGACCGGCAGGTTCTCCTGACGCCAAGCCGCGAGGCCGCCGCGCAGGTTGTATGCCTTGTTAAAGCCGAGGCGGCCGAGGTGACGGGCCGCTGCACCGGCGGTCATGCCGGTGTCGCAGTAGGCTATGACCGGCTTGTCCTTGAAGCGCTCAATGGCTTTCGCGCCTTCTACGATCGCAGAACCCGGCAGGTTCCGGGCGTTCGGGATATGGCCAGCGGCGAACGCTTCCTGGGCACGAATATCGATCAGTAGGCCCCCGCTGTTCAGGAGACGCACCGTTTCCATCGGGCCGATGGAGGCGAAATTGGCGGTCCGGGCGCGGGTTTCCAGCACGAGGACCACGATCGCGGCGGCGAGGGTCAATGGCAGAAGCACCCAGTGGTGACTCGCATAGAGCACAATTTGCTGCATTTTCAGAGTCTTACGTTTACGTTAGTGGCGGTAACCTAACATTATAGCAGTCGAGTGCGCGCTCGGTCTCCGCTACATTATAGGGGTGCGCCTGTTACCGATCACCGCTGCCTTGTTGCTCGCCATCGCGGTCCATGCCGCGCCGACCAAGTCTGCGAGTGACGCGGAGGCGCAGTTGGGTCGGGTCGAGTCCCGCATTCGTGCCGTGACCGAGGCCGTGCAATCGGACGTCGCGGCGCGTGATGCCATCGTAGGGGAACTACGCCGTGCTGATCAGGCGCTCGCCGCCGCACGGGCGCGGTTTGATGCGGTGCACGGGCGCCACGTGGACAGCGCGGCCCACCTGGCGGCTCTGCGCGCGGAGCAACTGCGCGCGCGTGCTGGGGTCTCAGCAGCCCGGCAGGCGCTCGCCATTCAACTGCGGGCTACCTACGTTGCCGGGCGTGATGAAGCGTTAAAAGTGCTGCTCGACAGCGGCGAGCCAGCGCGAATTGCGCGACTATTAGCCTATTACGGTTATCTAGGCCGTGCCCGCACTGCGGAGATTGTCGGCTTCGAACAGCGGGCGGTCGAGCTGCAAACTGCAGAATCGGCCGTGAGCGCTGAGACCCAGAAGTTGGCCGGGCTCGAGACCGATCGCAAGCGGGAGGCTACCGAGTTGGTGGCCGCGCGCCGCGATCGGGCACGAGTGATGGCGAAACTGCAGTCCCGGATTGCGAGCCGGTCAGTAGAGTTGCAGGAGCTCAAGAGTAACGCCGCGGCACTGGAAGACCTCTTGAAGCGACTGCGCGTAGCGCTCGCGGAACCCGGCGGCGATGATTTCGGTGCGCTCGGGCAGGGGCGGCGGCCGTTCCCCGAGCTCCATGGCAAATTACCGTGGCCCGCGCGCGGCGTGCTGGCAGCGCACTATGGCGAGCCCCGCGTCGGTGGACTGACTTGGAACGGTCTGTTGCTCGACACGCACCGTGGTGGCGAGGTGCGGGCTCCGTATTATGGTCGCGTGGCCTACGCGGACTGGCTCCCCGGACTGGGGCTGCTGCTGATTTTGGACCACGGCGGTGGCTGGATGAGCCTGTACGGTTACAACGGGCGCCTACTGAAAAAAGTGGGTGAACGCGTGAAGCCTGGCGAGGCAATTGCGGAGAGTGTGAGCGACGCGGAGGCCGGCAAGCCGCAGTTATATTTTGAAATTCGGGAAACGGCGCGGGCCATTAACCCACGCACGTTCCTGAAGGGCGCTCCCGCGCCCTGAGCGGCCTCAGAACAGCGCGCGAACCGCGCCAACCAAGGTGCCGATGACCAATACAAGGATCGGCATCATCGACAATCCGAACCCTAGACTGCGACCCTTGGGGTCCTTCACGTAGGATGACGCAAACACGAAACGGCCGACCAAGTAAATGGCACCGAGGAATGCCGCATAGTTCGCGCCAAAGTAATTTGCAAACAGCAGCAAGGCAGGCACCAATACCACGAGTAGTTCCAGCGTGTTCATCTGTACGCGGAAATGGCGGTCAAATATCTCGTGACCGGATGTTGCCGGCGCCGCAACGCCATACTGCCCGCGGGCACGGCCAACCAAGACCCCAAAAAAGATGAACTGCGCGAGTGCCAAACCGATCACCAGATAAACAAGGTGCATGTGAACTCTCCGGGTTAGTAATCCGTCTAGACCTATGTTCCATCGCGACGCACGGGCAGAATACCGCGCAAACCTCACGAAGTCTCCGTTATGCCGTCCCGCTTACTCCGTCGACTTCCCCTCGCATGCGCGCTCGCCGCTGTACTCGCCAGCGCCGCGCAGGCGGCCGTGACGGCGCTAGTTGGCGGCACCTTGATCGATGGCACGGGGGCCGCACCGATCAACAACAGCGTCGTACTGATCGAGGGCGATCGCATTGTCGCTGCCGGCCGCCGTAGTGAGGTGTCTGTACCCACGGGGGCCGCGGTGGTATCCACCGTCGGATTGACCGTGCTGCCCGGGTTAATTGATCTTGCGGTGCATGTAGATCGCTTGGGGCACACCAACCTTGCGCGTTGGCGTGAGGCCTATGCGCCGCTGACGGAAAAAGTGGTTCTGCCAGTCGCGGCACGTGCCTTACTCGCGGCTGGTGTGACGACCGTCCGGGATATCGGCGCGCCGCTGGAGTCGACTAAACGCCTGCGCCGCCGCATCGAGGACGGAAAAATCCCGGGACCGACCCTGCTCTTGACCGGTCCGATCATCGGCCGAGGGGCCACTGGACGCGCTTCCGAGTGGCTGGCGCATTCCGCCACGGAACTGCGTCAAGCCGTTGAGCGCCTCGCCACTCTGGGTAGTGATGCAATCGTGCTCGAAGACGTGAGCGACTACAGTGCCGGCGAGTTATCGACTCTCCACTACGCAGCCGAAGATGCGGGGCTTCGCTGGTATGCCTGGATTCGCACCGACGCCGATATCGCTCCTGCGGTGCGCGCGGGAGCTTACGGGCTGATTAGTTTGGGTAGTGATTTTCATGACACGCTGCCGGCGGAGGCACTTGCAGCGCTTAGCGCACGTGCTGCCGCCGGGCGCCCCGTGTATTGGGAACTGGGGGCCTCCGTCTTGACCAACTATGAATGGCTGCGTAGCAATGCGGCACCCATCTTTGAGCCGCGTTGGCAGACCGCACTTCCGCCTATCATTGCTGAAGAACTACAACACGCCTTGTCGCATCTCGACACGCAACCGATTGATCTGGAGACGCCGACGCTGCGCTTGTCGGTGCTGGGCTCTAGGATTCGTTCGGCACGCACAGCCGGGGCGCGCTTTCTGGTCGGCTCGCTCGCCGGAGAACCCGGTCAGGTGCCCTCGCGGGCTACCTGGCAGGAAGCGGAAGTGTTGGTCACCCATGCTGGCTACACGCCGACTGAAGCGCTGCGCGCTGCGACCCTAGATGGCGCCTTTGCGCTAGGCCGAGACAGTGACATTGGTAGTATCGCGCCGGGAAAATACGCGGATATTATTGCGGTCCAAGGTGACGTATTGCGCAGTATTGAGCACCTTGCAGATGTACGCATGGTTTATCGGCGGGGCGTCCGTTATGCACCTGCTGTCACGGCGGATAGTGAAGAACTATGAACGGACTGCTGTTGCGCGGCGCCCTTGCCGCAGTTGGGTTCTGGTTAGGAACTTACTTTGTGAGCGGCTTGCATTTCGACACGGCGGCTACGCTCATCGTGGCGGGGCTTCTGCTTGGCGTAATGAACGCCTTCTTACGCCCCCTGCTGATCCTGTTGACGTTGCCGCTGACAGTACTTTCGCTGGGCGTGTTCTTGCTGATCATCAATGCCGGTATGGTTGCGTTGGTCGCTTGGTTTATGCCTGGCATGCGGGTTGCGGGGTTTGGATCGGCGTTTGGTGCGGCGCTGATCGTCAGTATTGTTTCTTGGATTGGTGGCGCGTTAACACGGCGATGAGTTCTATCACCTCGATCGCTCTGGCAATGTCACGAAGACCACACCGATCAAGATGACCACCATGCCCGTTAACTGCAGCGACGACAGTTGCTCTCCCAATAGAAGCCAGCCGGTCACTGCTGCAATGGCCGGATTCACGTAGCCATAAGTGGCCAACTTGGCCGGGGTCGTTCGTTGCATGAGAAATGCGTAGGCGGTATACGCGAGGCAGGAATTGAGCAACGCCAGATAAGTGATCGCCAGCGCATTCTGGGGGCCGATTGTGAGGTGCGCCCATTCGCCGCGCACGAGGCCAATACTGCCGAGCACCAAGCCGCCACACAGCATCGACAGCGCGAGAATGACCGTTATGGGTGTCGCTACCCGTGTACGACGGTAATAAATGGTCCCGATCGACCAGTTCAAGCACGCCAGAATCACTAGAAACTGCCAGGGTAGCGTGTTCAGCGCATAGCCATCGCGGGGCCAAAGCAGCGCAAATACCCCAACGAAACCCACGACTAGGCCTACACCAATCCGTCTGGAAATGGCATCGCCGCGTGCACCGAGTGCGCCGAGCAAGGGGATCCATAAGGAGCCGGAGGCGTTCAGCAGTGCCGCTTGATTGGAAGCAATGTGTTGCGCGGCGAGGATGTTGAGGCCTGCCGAGCCGGTCACTTGCATGATGGCCATTACAGCCACAGGGCGCCACTCGCGTGGCTCACTCGGTAACGCGAGCCCGCGCCACCGTGTAAACGCAATGAGCACTGTTCCGGCGAGCAAAAATCGTAAAGCACCCGCCAGAAACGGCGGGGTCGTCAGCACCATGAGCTTGGTTACCGCAAAACTGGTGCCCCAGATCAGGTACACCGCAGCAAATGCAAGGTGAATGAGTCTCGCCTCAGAGAAGCGGGGTGCAGCGGAGAGCGGGGACGTGGACACCCCTTAAGGATGCCACGTTCGCTGCGACCCGGGCGTGCAACCCGGGTCACAGCGAGCGTTAGGCGGGCCTACGAATCGCCGCGCGATAGAGCCAACGCCCAATTAGGGCGAGTACGGCAAGTCCAATCCACTGCGCAAAGGGCAGCGTCAGCGGCAGCGACAGCACGTCGACTCGACCTGTGGCGACAATGGGAATCGCGACCAGCACACCTACGATCGCTTCACCGGCGATTAGGCCAGACGCATAGAGCAATCCATCCCGCCGCTCAGATTCGGCGCCGCTGCCGCCGCGGGTGCGATGCCAACGTGCAGCAAAGGCAGCCAGTAGGCCGCCGAGGAAGATCGGCGTCGTCAACTCCAGCGGCAGGTAGACGCCGACGGCAACGGCCAACACGGGAGTCCGGAATGCGCGCCCTGTTTTCGTAAGCCACTGATCAAACAAAATGACACAGACACCTAGCGCGCCGCCCAGCTCCAACATTTCCCACGGCAAGCCCCCGCCAAAAATCCCTTTGGCCACGGCTGCCATCAATGTCGCTTGCGGTGCGCTGAGGGCCTTGACCCCAGCGTGGGCCGGTGTGCCGATGCCGTAGGCCTCCAGCAACAGATTCAACACGGGTGCCATGACGGCCGCGCCCGCCACTGCGCCCAATGCCAGCATGACCTGCTGACGCCAAGGCGAGGCGCCAAGCAAGCGGCCGGCCTTGAGATCCTGCAGATTGTCGCCGGCCACGGCTGCCGCGCTGCAGGTGACGGCGCCAATCAGGATCGCTGCCACAGGGCCCACCGTACTGCCGGGACCGAGCATGGCCAGCAATACCAGTGAAGCGAATAGGATGGTCGAGATGGTGATGCCAGAAACCGGATTGTTGGACGACCCGACCAGTCCCGCCATGTAGCCACTGACCGATGAGAATACGAAACCGGCGACGACCATGATCACCGCCATCGCCGCGGCGATGCCGTAGCTGCCGACCACCATGCTGTAGAGGACAAACAACGGTAGTACAAACAGCACGATCCCGACGAGAATGAACGACATCGGCAAATCTCGATCGCGTTCGTCCACCGCGCGACCGTCCGAGCCGACCTGGAGTCCACTGCGGATGCCCGAGAGCAGCGAATGCCGCAAGGTCCATAGCGCCCATAGACCGCCCACCAACATTGCGCCGACGCCGATGTAGCGCACTTTCGTCGTCCAGATGATGCCCGCCGCCGTCTCGGCATCGACGCCTGTCAGCTTCGCCGCCAGTACCGCATCTTGCATCGCAAAGAGAGCGTGATAGGTCGGTATAAAAATCCACCAGGCGAGCACGCCACCAGCGACGGTGACCGTACCGACATTCGCCCCGACGATGTAACCCACCCCGAGTAGTGCCGGTGACAGGTTGAGTCCGATATAGCCGATGAGTCGGCTGCTGCCGAGGTAGCCGGACAGCGAAAACGTCTCCGGCAGAATCCGTAAGCCAGACATCGCGAGTTTAAAGAGAGCACCCGCACCGGCCGCATAGCCGAGGGCCTTGGCGCTGCCCGCGCCGTCGCTACCGGCGCGGAGCAACTCTGCGGTGGCGACACCTTCCGGGAACTGCAGGTCTTCGGTAATGATCAGCGTGCGGCGCAGCGGCACGGAGAACAGCACGCCGAGCAATCCCCCTAAGCCCACGATGGCCAGCACCCACCAATAATCGAAGCGCGCCCAGTGTCCTAAGATCACTAGAGCCGGCATCGTAAAGACGGTACCCGCAGCGATCGAAGAGCCAGCGGAGGCGCCGGTAGCCACAATGTTGTTCTCTAAAACGCTCGTGCGTCCGAGCATTCGCAATACCACCATCGAGACGACGGCAGCGGGAATGGCGGTCGCTACCGTGAGACCCGCAAAGAGTCCAAGGTAGGCGTTTGCTGCGGCGAGGACGACGGTGAGCGCCATCGACAACAGGACGGCGCGCACGGTTAACTGCGGAGTTTCGTTCATTGCATCCCCCTATCGGTCATTAGAGGGGCCGCAGTCTCAGTGGATGCCACCCATCCAGCGCCGCAAGACCGGCGTGAACAGCAATAGCAAGAGACCACAGCCGACCCCATACATCGTCATGTGCAGAAATTCGGCGGGCATGGTGTGCACGTCGCTGCCAATCTGACCTCCAATCTGCCCAGCTGCCAGATTACCCATCGCTGTGGCGAGAAACCACATACCCATCAACTGCGATGCATACCGTGTCGGTGCCAGCTTCGTGAAGCTAGAGAGGCCCACGGGACTCAAGCACAGCTCGCCGGTGGTGTGCAGTAGATAGGTTAGCAACAACCAGATGGGTCCCACCTTGCCGCCCGTAGCCAGAATGAGCTTGGCTGCGAACAGCAAGACGGCAAAACCGGCGCCGAGCATGACCAGCCCCAAACCGAACTTCACTGGCGCCGAAGGATCCAGATTGCGCTTACCCAGTGCCAGCCACAGCCAGGCGAAAAAAGGCGCTAGTAGAATGATGCATATCGAATTGAAGGACTGATACCAGGTCGTCGGGTGCTCGCCCGTGGCGAAGTAACTGCCCAAGAAGGAGCGATCGGTGAGATCGCGCGCAAACAAATTAAAGGTTGAGCCGGCCTGTTCGAATCCGGCCCAGAACATGGCAGAGCACAAGAACAGCACAATCATCACGCCAACGCGGCGCTTCTCGGTGCCATTGAGACCGCCGAACAACAGGATGTAACCGAAGTACAGCACAGCGATCGCCAAGAGCAGGTGTTTGAATACAGCTGCGACCACGGGTGCGCTGACCGTATACAGACCCATACCTGCAGCGGTGACTAGGGCGATACCGATGAGGACCGCGAGCCCAAGCAGCCGTAGTCCCCGAGTACGTTCAGCAGGGTTCGTGTTCTTTGGTGCAAAACCCGCCGCGCCTAGATGATGACTGGTGGCGCGGAACTGAATGAGCCCGAGCAGCATGGCGACGCCGGCAGTCAGAAAGCCCCAGCGGAAATTAAACATTTCTCCAACGGTGCCCGAGACCAGCGGCGCAATCATGCCGCCGAGATTGATGCCCATGTAGAAGATCGAAAAACCGGAATCACGGAAGGCGCCCGGCTTGCCTTCGTACAGTTCGCCGACGAGCGTACTAATATTCGGCTTCAGCAACCCCGTGCCTAGCGCAATGATGAGTAAGCCGCACATGAACGAGAACATGGAGGAGGTGATCGCGAGCAAGAAATGCCCGGACGCAATAATGATACCGCCGTACCAGATGCTCCGCCGTGTACCGATTAGGCGGTCTGCTATCCAGCCGCCGGGCAGTGCGAACAGATAGACCGCGCCGGTGTAGATGCCATAAATCGATCCTGCCGTCGCGTCATCAACGCCAAGGCCCCCTTTGGCGACGGCTGCCGTCAGAAAGAGCACCAGCAGGGCGCGCATGCCGTAGTAGCTGAAGCGCTCAAAAAATTCGGTGAAGAAGAGCGTCGCTAGGCCTCGAGGATGGCCGTAGAAGGTGGCAGGTGCCGTTGTTGCAGTCATCGCAAAGTCCCCCCGGGGACTGACCCCGTCCGGTCAGTGTGGCCGATGACGTGCAAGCGTGGCAACGTCATTTACCGATTAGTTTTCGCCTTTTTCCTCAGCATCCTGCTTCGCACGATCCGCTGCACGACGTTTTGAGAGAATTCGGGCCATGACGATACCGAACTCGTACAGTGCGTACATCGGTAATGCCATGACGGTCTGTGAAAGGATGTCTGGCGGCGTAATCACGGCAGCCTGGACGAATACGCCGATGAGCACGTAACCGCGATTGCGCGTCAAGGTCTCAACCTTGACCAGCCCGGTGATAACGAGCAGCACGATCGCAACCGGTATTTCAAATGCCACGCCAAAGGCCAGAAAAAGCACGAGCACAAAATCTAAATACTGCGTCATGTCCGTCATCATCTGCACGCCTGTTGGCGTCGTTGCAGTAAAGAAGACGAACATGATCGGGAAAACGATGTAATAACAGAAGGCGATCCCGGCGTAGAACAGCGCAATACTCGAGACTAGTAGCGGTACTGCAAAGCGTTTTTCGTGGCGGTACAGGCCGGGCGCAATAAAAGACCACACCTGATACAGCACGTATGGCATCGCACTGATGAGCGCGACATAGAACGCCAACTTGAACGGGGTCGTCAGCGGCGCCATGACGCTGATCGAGATCATCGATGAGCCCTTCGGCATCACCTTCAAGAGTGGGCGTGCGACGAAGCCAAACAAGTCATTTGCGTACACCATCGCTGGGATGGTCACGATGAGCACAGCAATGACCGAGCGCAGCAGACGCGTTCTGAGCTCAAGCAAATGCGAGATCAGAGTGCCTTCGGCCAACGACTCGGGTGCTTCAGGAATGGCCATCGACCGTCGGCGCAGGGTTTACCGGTGGCGGTATCTGTGCCACGGCACCAAGTGGGGGCGCGCTGGTGTCATCTGGCGCCGTCGTTGTCGGTAGGGGAGTCGAAGGCACAGGGCTAACTGGGGTTGCTGCGGGGGGCGCCTGGGCGGGCCCCGCTTGCGCTTCTGCGTCGCGCCGCTGCGCGCGCACGGCTTCGTCCAGCCGTACTTCTTGTTCGAGTTGGGCGCTCAGTTGGCGCGCCATCGAGCGGGCACGGCCTACCCATCGACCGATATCGGCCGCGAGTTTTGGTAGCTTGTCTGGGCCCAATACGACGAGGGCAATCACCAGAATGAGCAGTATTTCGCTGAGCCCAATGTCAAACATAGGCTACCTCCCCAGACCGGCGGGGCCGGTCAGGACGGCGTCTTTTGCTCGGACTTCTGGGCCTCGGCTTCTTTGAATTCAGCGTCTTGGCCGCTCAATTGCCGCAGGGGCGCCGGCGGTGGTGCCGCCGCGTCTTTTTCGCTCTTATCCATCGCCTTCTTGAAGTCATGAACGGCGGCACCGAGGTCTGAGCCGATCGTTCGGAGCTTCTTGCCGCCGAAGATGAGAAGCGCAATAACAAGTATTACTAGCAGTTCACGAAAACCGATCGAGCCCATCGACGTTCTCCCAGAAAACGGTCGCTTATTGGTTTGTGCGAGCGATCATAACCCAAAGGCCACCAACCCCGTTCACGCGTTGCGCTCTGGCTTGACCTCGAGCCAAAAGGTCACCGGCCCATCGTTGACCAGATGCACCTTCATGTCAGCGCCGAAGCGGCCTGTTTCGACTTGGGCGACTCGGCGCCGCGCCGCGGCGACGAAATAATCGTACCAGCGCTCTCCTGCAGCCGGTGTGGCGGCGGTACTAAAGCCGGGCCGAGTGCCCTTTTGGGTATCGGCCGCCAAGGTGAATTGGGATACGACCAAGAGCGCTCCGCCGACGTCCAATAGACTGCGGTTCATGCGCTGTTCGCCGTCTTCAAAGATGCGATAGGTGCTCACGCGTTGGAGCAATCGGTCAGCCTCACGTTCCCCGTCCCCGGGCTGTATGCCCAGTAAAAGGAGCATACCTGGACCTATTTTTCCGACAACTTCGCCACTTATTTCCACTTTTGCATTTAAAACTCGCTGTATAAGACCTATCATCTAATTTCCTACTATGTATAAATACATAAAAATGGCTTTGAAAAGATATTTCTTATTTAAGGGCATAAATTACTTTAAATAAACCAACAATGTTCTCTTTCGCCTATATATTGGTAAATAGAGGCAACAATAAAGGCTTTTTTCTTAACTTAGTGGTTTATCTGCTTTCTGATTTCGACAAAACTAGATCTTGAAGGCGCGGAAAGAAACCATCCAGCGGTCCGGCATTTTCACGCATCGCGGCCAAGCGCCTAATATCCGCGGTAAACCGATGGTCATTTCGCCGCAATCTGGTCTAAGTTGCCAGCATGCACCCCGATTACATGGCCATGCGCCTTTTAAAACAAATTTCCGGGCACCGGGAGGCCGCGTTCTGGAGTCTCCAATTGTTAGCTTGGAGCGCCTATTTTGCTGCGCAGTTTGTCGCTGCGCTGTTCTATCCGGAAATGCTCGGCCCAAACCAGTTGCAGGGCTATCTGGTCGTCTTGGTGATCGCTGCAACGAGTGGATTTGCGCTGTCCTCAGGATTGCGTTACCTGTTCCGCGAGGTTCGTGAGCGCGGAATTGCTGTTGTCATACCGGTCTGCTTCGCTGCTATTTATGCCGCTGCGCTGATATGGCGGTTATTTATCAACGCGGCGCTGTCAGCGTTCTTGGACGAGCGTGTCGCGGCGCACGGGATTGGCCAATTCTTCGCCGGCGCGCTGATTTCCACTTATGTTCTGCTCTCGTGGAGCGCCTTGTACTTTGGCATTTATTTCTACGCCTCGGTCCAGCGCGAGCGCCTGGCCACGGCGCATGCCGAAGGGTTGGCGCGTGAGGCGCAGCTGAAAATGCTGCGCTATCAGCTCAATCCCCACTTTCTTTTTAATACGCTGAACGCCATTTCGACCCTCGTTCTGGACCACGATAATCAGCGCGCCAATTTGGCGGTGACGCGGCTGTCGGGCTTTCTCCGGCATAGCCTCGATCAGGATCCAATGAAGAGGGTGACGCTGCGTGAGGAACTCAATGCCTTGGGCCTATACCTCGGCATTGAGCAATTGCGCTTCGGAGCCCGCCTAGAATTTAGTCAGGATATTGCAGTATCTGCAGAATCCGTCCTAGTGCCCTCACTGCTGCTGCAGCCGCTGGTCGAGAACGCTTTGAAGTACGCCGTCGCCAATCGAGAGGCCGGCGGGCGTATTACGATTCGAGCGACCGTAATGGATGGGCAATTGCAGTTGGCCGTCACCGACGATGGCCCGGGCCTGCCCGAGGGCGTGATTCCCGTCGGTGGGCGCGGCGTTGGGCTTGCCAATACGCGAGACCGATTGGCCGTTCTTTATGCGGGTCGCGCCCGCCTATTGGGGCGCAACCTGACGCCCGGGTGTTGCATCGAAATTCATTTGCCTGCAGAGACCAGCGCTTGAAGATCCGCGCGCTGCTCGTAGATGACGAACCGTTGGCCCGGCGCGGCCTCGCGCTGCGGTTGACGGTAGCGCCAGACTTTGAGGTGGTCGGCGAGTGTGCAAATGGACGCGATGCGATCGAGCGCATCGGCGCCCTTGTACCGGACGTGGTCTTTCTCGACATTCAGATGCCCGGTATGACCGGACTTGAGGTGGTGTCTCGCCTCCCGCAGGACCAGTTACCGGTCGTCGTGTTCGTCACCGCCTATGATCGTTATGCCGTGCAGGCCTTT
>CAIVRI010000054.1 GCA_903908265.1 uncultured Pseudomonadota bacterium | reverse complement strand
GCGGCAATACCATCATCACCCTGGCCGACAAGACCTCCATCACCTTGGTTGGCGTCACCAACCTGTCGAGCAGCAGTATCACCACCACGCCGATCTAACGCGCTGGCGGGTGGGTGCGTCCAGAAGGCCCGGGCACGACAGTGCCCGGGCCTTCGTTTTTGGGTGAACGGATTCACAGTCGGTCGGCCGCAAGTCGCGCACACTGGCGGGTGACCAAGCCCTTGAGCGTTCTGCCCGCATGTCTGCATGGATTCCCCCTTCTGCCGGTCCTGCCACGCTGCCGGAAATGTACGCGCGGCAGGTCGCGCAGACCCCCGACGCCTGCGCGCTCTCCAGCGCTGGCGGGTCGCTCACCTATACCCAATTGGACCGCAGGTCCACCCGACTGGCCCAGGCGTTGCAGGCGCTGGGCGTCGGCCCCGGCACACCGGTCGGCCTGTGCAGTACGCGCTCGTGTGCCTTGCTGGTCGGACTACTCGGCATTCTCAAAGCCGGTGGCGCGTACGTGCCCTTGGATCCGGACTACCCACGGGCGCGGCGCCGGCAACTGCAGACCGATGCCGACGTCCAGATTGTGGTGCTGGAAGCCGGCCTCAGCGACGAGGACGCCGCGCCGGGCAGCGTAATCCTACCCATTCCGACCGCGCAGGACAGCGCCGCCCCTGCCCCGCTGGCCGCTAGCGCGCGCGCGGACGATCCGGCCTACATCCTCTATACGTCCGGCTCCACCGGGACGCCCAAGGGGGTGGTGGTCACGCACGCCAACGTCCTTGGGCTACTCGCGGCGATGCACGCGGTGGTGGTCGTGGGGCCGGGCGATGTGCTCGCCCTCGCCCATTCCTTTGCGTTTGATGTCTCGGTCTATGAGATCTGGTCCGCCTTGAGTACCGGCGCGACCCTGTGGATTCCGACGGCAGAGGTCTTGCGCTCGCCCTGTGACTGGCACGGCGCGGTGTACGCGGCCGGCGTGACGGTGCTGACGCAAACGCCCACGGCCTTTCGCATGCTGCTGCTGGCCGAAGAGCGGGTGCCAGCACCGCCCCGGCTCGAGCGCCTGCGCTGTGTGCTGTTCGCCGGCGAACGACTGGAGTTTCGGTTACTGGCCCCGTGGATTGCGCGCTACGGTGTGTCCCAGCCGCGCTTGGTGAACTTGCTCGGCCCCACCGAAACCACCGTGCACGCCACGGCCTATGTGCTGCAGGCGGCGGATGTCGCGCAACCGCGCAGCCTGATCGGCTGGCCCTTGGCCGGGGTGCAGGTTGCGGTGCTCGACGCGCAACAGCAGCCGGTACCGCGGGGCATGACGGGCGAACTTGCCCTCACCGGCTGGGGCGTGACCCGTGGCTATCTGCACCAGCCGGCGCTGACGGGCGCACGGTTTCGCACGCTGCCTTGCGCGGGCGACACCGCGCGTATTTGGTATCTCACCGGCGATCAGGTGCGACAGGACGCCGCGGGCTGCCTGGAGTTTATGGGCCGCACCGATACCCAAATCAAACTGCGTGGCCACCGCATCGAGTTGGGTGAGATCGAGGTCTGTCTGCGCGCCCACCCGGCCGTGGCGGATGCGGTGGTGTTGCTCGAGCAAGCCGGCACCGAACAGGCGCGCCTGGTGGCCTTCGTCGTGCCGCGTGCCGGAGGTCCCACCGTGCCGGCAACGGCGCTGGCGGCGCACGTCGCCGCCCGGCTGCCTGCGGTGATGCGACCGGCGCAGTACCTCGACGTCACGGTCCTGCCGCGCACCGTCCATGGCAAGTTGGATCAGGCCGCCTTGCGCGCAACCATCCCTCCGGCACCGCGCGGCGTAGCCGCCGAGGACGACCTCGAAGCGTGGGTAGCGGGTCTCTTTCGCACCCTGCTTCGGGTCGACACCCTCGATCTGCGCGCCAGCTTCTTCGAGCTAGGCGGCCACTCGCTGCTCGCCACCCGGCTGCTGCTCGCGTTGGAGCAGCGCCTCGGCGTGCTGCTCGGCATGCGCGATCTGCTCGCAGCGCCCGATGTGCTGCGCCTGTGCGCGCGACTGCGCCGCCACCCGCGCACGCGCGCCGTCACGCCCGTGCGCCCCCGCGTCGCCATGGCCGACTCGCTCGATCAATTATTGGCGCGCCAAGCCGAGCGGACCCCAGAGGCCACGGCCCTGCGCGCGCCCGACGGGGACTACCGCTACGCCGCACTGGCGTGCGCGGCCAACCGCATGGCGCACGCCTTGCGCGCGCGCGGTGTCATCCCGGGTAGTCGTGTGGCCTTGGCACTGCCCCGCTCGGCCGACTATGTGATCGCTGTGCTGGCGACGCTGCAATGCCAGGCGACCTGCGTGCCGATCGATCCGACCCAACCGCGCGAGCGGCGCCGTGCGCTGTTACACGATGCCGACGTCGCGCTGTGGGTGCGCGACGGCGATGCGGGCGATTGTGCGGGCGCGTCCGCCGCGGCGGTGTTCGATCTCGCCCACGAGCGGGACGGCCTGGCCGCCCACCCGTCGGTACCACTCGGGCTGGCGCCGGATGCGGATCGCGTCGCCTATCTGCTGTATACCTCCGGCACGACGGGCGCGCCCAATGGGGTGGAGTGCACCCACCACACGATTCTGGAATTACTCGCCGGCCACCCGTTCCCGCCACAGCCGGGCACCGTGCTGCAATGGGCCGCCACCGGCTTTGATGTGTCCTGGCAGGAACTGTTTTACGCGTTCGCGCACGGCGCCGCCTTGTGGATGCCGGATGCGGTGACCCGTCTGGACCCCGCGCGCTTAGTGCACGGCCGGCGGGTGCAGCAGGTCACCGATGTATTTATGCCCAACACCGCGCTGCAGTTGCTGGTGGAGGCGGCGCAAGCCGATGGCGCGCCACTGCCCGCCTTACAACGGCTGTTTCAGGCCGGTGAGCCCCTGATCGTGACACCGGCCTTGCGGGCCTTCTGCCGTCGGCATCCCCAGTGCGTGCTGCACAACCACTACGGGCCGACGGAAACGCATGTAGGCCTCGCCTATACGCTGACGGGGGATCCCACCGATTGGCCCACGCGCCCCCCGATCGGCCGTCCCATCGGCCGGATGGGCGTGGCGGTGTGGGACCCGGACGGCCAGCCGGTGCGCCAGGGTGAGAGTGGCGAACTGGTGTTGTGGGGTCCTGCCGTGGGCTTGGGCTATTGGCACCGGCCGGCCTTGAGCGCGGCACGCTTCACGCGCCACGACGGACACCGCCTCTACCGCACCGGCGATCGCGCGCGACAACGCGCGGACGGTGCTTACGAATTGGAAGGCCGCCTCGATCGGGAGGTCAAACTGCGCGGCTACCGCATCGCGCTGTCGGACCTGGAGAGCGAACTGGCCGCGCACCCGCAGGTGCGTCAGTGCGCCGTACTGTGCAGCGATGCGGCAAGCGACCCCTGCTTAGTGGCCTATGTGGTGTTGGAGGGCACGCTCGACGAGCCGACGCGCGTGCTGGGTGACTTTCTACGCGCGCGGGTCACCGCGGCGGGGCT
This sequence comes from uncultured Pseudomonadota bacterium, assembly GCA_903908265.1. Classification (GTDB taxonomy): domain Bacteria; phylum Pseudomonadota; class Gammaproteobacteria; order Steroidobacterales; family Steroidobacteraceae; genus CAIKZZ01. The sequence goes on along the minus strand of CAIVRI010000054.1, from coordinate 11,210 downwards.
GCCGAGTGCGTTTGTCGTACTGCCCACCTTGCCGCTGACGGCGCACGGCAAACTGGATGCCCGCGCGTTGCCGCAGCCGCTGCGTACGGTGCCGCAGCTTGCGGCCGAAGACGCGCCGCAGAGCGCGGCGGAGCGCGCCGTGGCGGCGGCTTTTGCGGACGCGCTCGGCCTCGGACCCTTGTCCCGCACCGCGCACTTCTTCGCACTGGGCGGGCATTCCTTGTCGGCCGTACGCCTCGTCGCCCGGCTGTCGGCGCAGAGCGGTAAAGCACTGCCCGTCCACGCCTTGTTTGCCGCACCGACCATCGCCGGCCTCGCCCAGGCACTGGCAGAGGCGCCCCTGCAGGCACCGGTAGCGCCGGTCGCACCGCGGGCGCACGCCACGGCCACAGGCCCCCTCTCCGCCGGGCAAGCCCGCCTGTGGTTCCTGCGCCAGACGTTGGGGTCACCCAGTGCCTACAACGTGGTGGCCGCGCTCGACTTGGCCGGCGCTGTGCAGGCGCGCGCCCTGCAGCAGGCGCTGCGCGCACTGGTGCAGCGGCATACGATCTTGCAGACCTGCTACGCCTGGGTCGACGACGGCCTCGTGCAGCGCGTCGATCCGACGCTGCGGCCGGCCTGGCAGCGCACCGACCTGTCCGCACGCGCAGACACCGTGCGCGCCGACGCGTTAGCGGCGATCCTCCGCGCTGCGGCGCAGACCCCGTTTGATTTAAGCACCGGGCCCGTGCTGCGCGCGCACCTGGTGCACGTTGCCGCTGCACACTGCCGTTTGGTCCTGTCGCTGCACCACATCGCGACCGACGGCTGGTCGATGGCGGTCCTCTGGCGCGAGTTAGACCTGCTGTATACAGCTGCCCTGCGCCAAGAACCGGTGGACTGGCCGCCGCCGCGCCCCTATCTTGCCTACGTGCAACACGAGCAACGCCTGGCCCCCGACGCGAGTCGGTCCCTCGGGTATTGGCAACGTCAACTGCACGGGCTGCCTAGGCTCGACTTGCCCCTGGATCGGCCGCGCCGTGCACGGCCCAGCCACCACGGCGACAGCGTCGTGGTGCAGCTCGACGGCGCGATGCTGCAGACCCTGCGGCGCTTTGTGGGCCGCGAACGCACGACCTTGCACACCGTCCTCATCGCCACGCTGCAAGCGCTACTGGCGCGCTACAGCGGCCAGACGGACTTCGGCATCGGCCTCTTGCACGCCGGCCGTGAGGATCCGCGCTGGGAGGCGGTGCTCGGTTTCTTCGTCAATACCGTGGTGTTGCGCAGCGCCGCCGCGGCGCCGACCTTCCGGCACCACCTGCAGGGGGTACAAGAGACGCTCCTGGCGGCGCTCGAACACGCGACGGTACCCTTTGATGCGGTGCTCGCCGCCACCCGCGCTGACCGGGCGTACGACCGACACCCCCTGGTGGATGTGCTGTACACCGCGCAGGATTTTGCCGCGCCCGTCACGCACTTTGCAGGACTCGCGGCGCAGCCCGTCGCGATCCCCTCCAGCGCTGCGAAGTTTGATCTGTTGCTATTGGCGACGGATCTGGGCAGCCGGGTGGAGTTGCGTTGGGAATATGCGACCGATCTGTTCGATCTGCGCACGATCGCGCGGATGACGCAGCACTTTCAGAATTTACTGCGCGCCGCGCTGGCGGCACCCGAGGCGCCGTGGGCGACACTCCCGTGGTTGGCGCCAGCGGAAATGCAGCAACTGCTCATCGCCTTCAATCCCCCGGCGCGGGCTCTCCCTGCGGCGAGCGTGCCCGCGCTCATTGCGGCGCAGGCCGCGTTGCGGCCGCAGGCCATGGCCGTGCGGGCGGTGGACGCGCACCTGCGCTATGGCGCGTTGGAGACGTGCGCCAATCGCCTCGCCCACGCCTTGATCGCCCACGGGGTGTGCCCAGGCACAGTGGTTGCGGTGAGTGTGCCGCGCGATGCGCAGCTAGTCGTCACCTTGCTCGCCCTCTGGAAAGCCGGTGCCGCGTACCTGCCGATCGATCTGACCTGGCCGTCGGCGCGGCTACACGCCCTCTTGCAGGCGGCGGGCGCCACGCTGTGGCTGACCGACGCGGCGGTGTGCGATCCGCCACCGGCCGCTGTCGTGGTGCGCACGCGCGCCGCCCTCGCGGGGTCCGTGGCGCAGGCACCGGACCATGCCCCCGACATTGCCCTGGGGCCCGAGCTGCCGGCCTATCTGCTACAGACCTCCGGCTCGAGCGGTGCGCCGAAGTTGGTGGAGATCCCGCATCGGGCGCTGGTGCGCCTACTGCACGCGCCGGACTATGTGCAACTCGGACCGGACGAGACGATTCCGTTTCTTTCGTCCTTGTCCTTTGATGCCTCGACCTTTGAGTTGTGGGCGCCGCTGGTGCACGGCGGCCAACTGGTCGTTGCGCCCTCGGCGGGATTGGACTTGGATGCACTCGGTGCGCTGCTACGCGAGCACGCCGTCACCACGTTGTGGCTGACGGCAGCGCTCTTTAACGTGGTGATCGATGCCTGCCCGCAACTGCTGGCGGGCGTGCGCCAGTTGCTGATTGGCGGTGAGGCGCTCTCGCCCGCGCACGTCCAGCGCGCCCTAGACGCATTACCCGGCGTGCAACTGATCAACGGCTACGGGCCGACGGAAGTCACGACGTTTGCGTGCACCTATGCCATCCCGCGCGACGGTGACCGCTCCTTGGGCCCGATCCCAATCGGCCGACCCATCGGCCACACCCATGCGCTCGTGCTGGATGCACAGCAACAGCTCGTACCCATCGGCGTGCCCGGCGAACTCTATCTCGGCGGTGCGGGGGTGGCACGGGGCTATCGCGGTGCGCCGGCCTTGACGGCGGCGCGCTTTGTGGCCAGTCCCCTCGCCGCGGGCCCGGGCGGGCGCTTATTCCGCACCGGCGACCGGGTGCGCTGGCGCGCCGATGGCTGCCTGGAGTTTTTGGGCCGACTCGATCGGCAACTCAAAGTGCGCGGCCATCGGATTGAGCCGGCGGAAATCGAGGCCGTGCTGTTGCGCCATCCCACGGTCCGGCAAGCCGTGGTGGGGTTGGCGTTAGAGGACAACGGCGCGGCCATCCTACGCGCCTGTGTCGTGCTCGCGCAGGCCGCGTCTGCCGATCCTGCCGCGGAGTCGACCCTGCGACAATACCTACGCGCCGAACTGCCCGCGTATCTCGTACCGGATCAGCTCCTGTGCCGGAGCACGTTGCCGCGCACCCTGCATGGCAAGCTGGACTTAGCCGCGCTCCTGCACACCGCAGCGCGTGCGACCGGCGCGACCCCACCGGTGTCGAGTACCACCGCGCAGTTGTGTGCGCTGTGCAGCACGCTGCTCGGCGACACGCCGGTGCAGCCAGAGGATGATTTTTTTGTGATCGGCGGCCACTCCCTGCTGGCGGTGCAGTTGCTGGCGCGTGTGCAGGCACAGTTTGGCCGCAGCGTCAGCCTGCCGGCCTTCCTGCATGATCCGTCGATGGCGGCACTGGCGCGGCGCGTCGAGGACGCGCCGGACGCCGCGGGCGCAGCGCCAGTCACCGCCGGTCTGCACGTACGCGGTGCGCCGCTCATCCTGCGCCTGGTGCGCCGCGCGCACGCAGCGGCGCGTGGTGTGCTGATCGGTATGCCCGGTGTGCGCGGGCACGCGGCGGAACTGGGCTATCTGGCGCACCACGTGCTGCACGACTTTGACCTGTACACGTTTTCCTTAGACGGCGCCGACGCGGTGGCCGGCACGTCCGCGTCGCTGTCGCTGACGGATCCGGCTCTGTTTGCGGAAACCCTGGCGGCGCTGGTGCAGGCGCTGCAGGCACCCGAGGCGCCGCGCGCGTCGGTGCTGTTTGGATTTTCGCTGGGGGGATTCCTCGCCTGGCAGGTGGAGCAGGCGCTGCGCCGGGTGGGCTATCCGGTCACACCGGTACTCAATCTGGATGGCCCGGTACTCGATCAAGTGCACGCAGCCGCAACGCCAGCGTGGCAGGCGTTGGGGGCGCGCTTGCGCGCGCAGCACACGACGCCAGCGACGCCCATGCTGCTGGTACACCGCGCGGATACGGCCGAGCGGCAACTGCACCCCGTACGCCTGGTCGACCGCTGGCGGGGCGAGGCGGTCCAACTGTCGACCTTGCCCGTGCCCACGCTCGATCATCTGGACGTAGCGGTGACCGCGCTGTTGGCGCCGCACGACGCGCGGCTGCACCAGTTCATCGCCACCGGCGCCTTACCGGCCTACACCGAAACCGTGGCCAGCGACGTGCAGAGCATCGGCGCACTGGCCTTTGCGTTATGGCACGGACGCCAGGACCCGGCCGTGCTCCACGCGCTGCTGCGCGCCGACTTACCCGCCGATGGCCACGTGCGCTTAGGTCTACTGGAAGCCGCGTTGCAGTGCGGCGAGGTCACCGGCGCGCGCGACTACGCCGAGCGTCTGCTGGCAGCGGAGCCGCACCACCGCGCAGCTGCCAATGTCCTGCTGGGCTTATGCCAGGCGCGCGGGGAGTTTGCCGCCGCGCGCGCACTGATGCGGGACTGGTGTTACGGTCCGCCCGTGCCGGTGGGCTTGGCTTTCAGTGCACGGACGCCCACGCCGGCGTGTGCACCCGCCAGCGGCGTGCGCGTGTTGGGCTATCGGCCCTCGTTGGACGCGGCAGCGGCGGACCTGCGCTTCCCGGTGTGCGCGCGGATACAGCACAGTGCGAGCGGACTGCGCGGCTGGGCCTTTGATCCCCACGCACCCGAGCAGGCCGTCTGCTTGGAACTGCGCCACGGTGCGCAGGTACTGGCGCGCGTGCGCGCCGATGTCCCGTTGGCGCAGAGCGATCCGGATGCGCCCGCGGGCGCCTACGGCTTTGCGCTGGACTGGCCGGTGGACGTGCGCTTACCGCCGGTGCACGAATTGCACCTACGGGCCGTCAATGACGGTACGCTGTACGCTATTCCCGGTGCGCAGGAGCGCGCGTGAGTCGGCGATCCGCGGCAACCTCCACAGCATGCCAGGCGCTTCTGCAAGGCGTGGCCTTGGCCCGTCAGTCCGGCGACACCAGCGCGGCGCTGCGTCTGATCGACCGTGCCTACCGCGTGTATCGCGACGCGCGCCCTACGCTGTATCGCGCCTATGCCGAACTGCTGGCGGCCGACGGGCAGGACGACGCGGCAACCCGAGCGATGCTAGCGCGCGCCGCCGCGCAGGGCACCGACGAGGCACTCGAGAGTCTGTACCTCACGGTGCTGCTGCGCGGTGGCGATCTGGCCGGTGCACGCGCGCGCCTCGACGGCGCGTTGGCCCGTTTGGCGGTCGATCCCAGTGGCCCCCTCGTCGGCGCCGCCCAAGCGCTCGTGCGCCAGGAGGGCGCGCAGACACCGGGCTACATCGCCTTGCAGCGCGACTACACCTTATTTGGCTGGGCGCCGCGTGCGCAACGCTGGGACGTGCGCGTCGATGGCGTGGTCTTGCACGGCATCCGCGCCGATGCCAACGGGCATTGGCGCTATGCGCTCGGCGCGGGCGCCTACCACGGGGTGATCGAGGCGACGGTGGCGGGCCGGACGGTGGCCGGCGCCGGCGCGCGTCGCCCCGCGGCGGCCGGTCTGAGCGCGCTGCTCACGATCGGGAAGGACACGGCGCAGCTGCACGTCCGCTGCGAATGGGATCCGCACTATCGGCCGCAGCTGCTCGTGCGCTGCGGCCCACGCAGGCTGCGCCTGCACGCCACCGCGGGCACGGCGGGCGCGGCCACGCCACCTGGCGACTGGCCCCTGACCTACCGCCTCCGGCGCACCGACCTTCCCGATGACGCGCCGTGGGCGCTGTCGCTGCGCAGCCCGGCGGGCGTGCCGTGGTGCCCTGCGGACAGCCCGTTGCTGTGGCCGCGCGCCGCACGGCAAGCGCGCGGTCGGGCGCGCGGCCGTGCCCCGCGCAGGATCCCGGTGGTCGCGCCCTGCGCCGTGGTCATACCGGTCTACGCCGGCTATGACGAGACCCTGTCTTGCCTGCGCGCCGTGCAGCAGACGCGGCCGCTCGGCACGCGCGTACTGGTGATCGACGATGCCGCACCGGATCCGGCCTTGGTGGACGCCTTGCAACGACTGGCCGCCAGTGGTGCGATCGAACTGCTGCGCCATCCGCGCAATCGCGGCTTCGCCGCGGCGGTCAATACCGGTTTGGCCGCCTGTGCCGGGCACGATGTGGTCTTGCTCAATGCCGATACCGTGGTCCACGGCGACTGGTTGGCGCGACTGCGTCGCGCCGCCTATGCCCGCGCACAGACCGGCACGGTCACGCCCTGGAGCGGTGATGGGTCGGTGGTCAGCTATCCTCTGCAAAGCGCCGAGACGCCGCCGCTGCGTGGCGCGGCGCTCGATGCCCTCGTGGCACACGAATGTGCCGGCGAGACGCCGCCGTTACCGGTCGGTGTGGGTTTTTGTCTGTACCTGCGCCACGACTGTTGGACGCAGGTGGGCGTCTTTGCCGACGCGGTATTCGGGCGCGGCTACGGCGAGGAAACCGATTACTGTCTGCGCGCACGGGCAGCGGGCTTTCACTCCGTGCTCGCCGCGGATGTCTACGTCGAACATCTGGGCGGGCGCTCCTTTGGCGCCGACCGGCAAGCGCTGTGGCTGCGCGCACAACGCTTGGTGCAATTGCGCCACCCCGGCTACGCAAAAGCGGTCGCGCGTTACGGCCAGCGCGATCCGCTACACGCCCTGCGGCGGCGCTTGGATGCCGCGCGCCTGCGCGCCAGCACCGCGCCGGCGGTCCTGATCGTCTCGCTCGCCCTCGGCGGTGGCGTGGGCCGGGCGGTGGCGGCCCGGCAAACCGCGTTGCTCGCAGCGGGTCATACGGTGCTGGTGCTAGCGCCGGACGGTGTAGCGGAGCGGGTGCGGATGCGACTGACGAGCGCGCAGTTCGGCGTGCACGATCTGGTCTACGACACGCGCCGCGAGCAGTCGCTGCTACTGACGCTATTGCGTGACTTGCCGTTGGTGCAGATTGAACTGCACCACATACTCAATATCCCGCTGGCATTGATCGACGCCCTGTATACGCTCGGGGTGGCCGTCGATGTGCAGCTGCACGACTACGTGTATGTCTGTCCGCAAGTGACCTTGATGGGCCGGGCGCAGCAGTACTGTGGCGAAGCGCCGCTGCGCGAGTGTGTGCGTTGCGTGCGCGCGCAGGGGTCCTCCTTTGGCGAGGGACTCGGCGCGGCGGCCTTGCGCCGGCGCAGCACGCCGTGGCTGCGCCAAGCACGCCGCGTCCAGGCACCCAGCGCCGATACCGCCGAGCGCTATCAACGTTATTTTCCGGGCCTGGCGGTACACGTCGCGCCGCATGCGCCGGTGGTGGCGCGCCTGCCGGTCGTGGTGGCGCCGATGGCGCGCGCGCGCACCCGGGTGGCCTTGCTCGGCGCGATCGGCGATCACAAGGGCTACCGGGTGCTGCTCGCGTGCGCCCGCTACGCCCGTGCGCAGGATTTGCCGCTGGAATTTGTCGTGGTCGGCTATACGCACGACGACGCGGCCCTACTGCAGACGGGGCGCGTGTTTATCACCGGCCCGTATGCGGACGAGGAGTTGGTGCCGCTGTTGCAACGCGAGCGGCCGGATGTGTTGTTCCTCGCCTCGGTCTGGCCGGAGACCTGGAGCTATACGCTGGATGCGGCCTTGGTCACAGATTTACCCATCGTGGCATTTGACATAGGGGCGATTTCGCGACGCCTGTCGCAATCCAAACGCGGAAATCTGCTACCTTTGCGTACACCGATCAATGCCTTATGTGCGCTATTACAGACTGCACGTGAGCCACGCGTAACCAATGCCTTAGGACTTGCGAGTCAAGGAGTGAATATGGCTGATGTGGATCCGAATGCCCTGACCGCGACGGTGCAGGTGCTGCCCTTGCCCGCGGGTGTGTATTTATTCTCCGTGCAGGCCGGCGCGCACAGTGGCGCGGCGCATGCCTCAGGTCTGCAATTGCCAGCCCTACAAGTGAGCACCGGCCCCGGCGTTGCCGCGAGCGATGTGGAAATCATGGGCCGCGGCGGGGACCGTCTCGGTTGGCTGGTGCGCAGCGGCGACTTTATCGTACTGCGACTGCACGCCGCCCAAACCCCGGTGCTGGTCACCTCGGTACAGGACAGCGCGGGCAATGCATTGACCGTACGGGCCGAACGCCTCGACACGCGCTTCGAAGAAACCGTGACCGCCCCGGTAACCGCGCCCGTCGCCGAAGCGGCCGTGGGTCTGCCGCTGCAGATTGCCGCGCATGTGCGCAATCGCGGCGACCTGCAATTTGTGCGTACCGCCTGGGCGGGACGCGTCGACAAGGGTCTGTGGATTGAATCGTTCTCCATCCGCCCGCTGGACGGTTTGGCTGCCAACGAACTGGAATACAAGAGCCTCACCTCCAGTGGCTTTGAAACCCCGTGGATCTCGGAAGACAAACTCTGCGGCACGCAGGGCATGGGGGTGCCCCTCATCGGCTTCGCCGTGCGTCTCAAGCCCAGCGCCCGCTCCTCGGCCTATGACGTGGAATACTCCGGCGCGTTTGCCTCCGGCGCGATCGTCGGGCCGTTGAAGAACGGGGTGCCCTGCCGCTCCACGGTCGGTAACGATCCGCTCGAAGGTCTGCAAGTGCAGATTATCCCGCGCCGCGGCGCACACCGGGCCGCGAAGCCTGCGCCGGTGCTGCGCGTACCGGCAGCCAGCCGCGCCGCCAGCAAAGCGACCGTCACACCCAAGACCACCCAGACCAAGAGCAAGCCTGCGGCCGCGGCGACAGTGAAAGCCAAAGCGCCGGCAAAAGCCAAGCCCCAAGCCCCGCCGACCCCGCCTGCGAAGGCCAAGGCAGGGCGCAAGACGCAGGCCAAGGCAGGGCGCAAGACGCAGGCCAAGGACGCCGCGCCGGCGCCCGCGCAGCGCGCCGCCAAAGCGCCCACCCCGCGCGCGGGCAAGGCCAAAACCGCAGCGCGTACCGCACCGGTGGCCGTGCGCCAGGACGCGCCCTAAGGCGCGTCGCTGCGGCCGCGGACCCACCCGCGGCCGGCGCTGACCTATGAACGTTCTTTTCGTCCATCAAAATTTACCCGGGCAGTACCTGCATCTGGCACAGCACTTGGCGCGTGATCCGGCCAATCGCGTGCATTTCTTAACGCAGCCCAACAGCAACCAACTCGCGGGCATTGAAAAAGTCGTCTATCAGGTCGAGTCCCGGGTACCGACGCTGTGTCATCCGTTCTCGATGGAATTTGACCGCCAGGTCACGGTCGGTACTGCCGCTGCCGAGGCCGCCAGCCAACTAGCAGAGACCGGCTATCGCCCGGATCTGATCGTCGGTCATGCCGGCTGGGGCGAACTGCTGTATCTGCAAGACGTCTTTGCGAACGCCCCGATTCTGGGCAACTTCGAATTTTATTATCACGGCGATGGCAACGATGTGGGCTTTGATCCGGAGTTCGAATCCATTTTTAATAGCAAGGCCCGTTTGCATACGCGCAATGCCACCATCTTACTCAGCTTCGAGTCGGTAACCTGGGGCCATACGGCGACCCGCTGGCAGCAGAGCCTGCATCCGCCGGCGCTGCGTGCGGGCCTGAGTGTATTGCATGAGGGCGCAGACACCGACATCGCCTGCCCCAACCCGTCGGCCCATTTTCTGTTGCCTAACGGGCGGGTCCTGAATCGCCATGATCAGGTGATCACTTACGTCGCGCGCAATCTCGAGCCCTATCGTGGCTTTCACACCTTTATGCGCGCCTTGCCGCAAATTCAGCGGGCGCATCCCAAGGCCGAAGTCGTGCTGGTCGGTGGCGATGGCGTCAGCTATGGCGCGCCGCACGCACCGGGTTCGTCGTTCCGGCAGTGGTTGCTGGACGAGGTCGGTGACCAGCTGGATCTGACGCGGATCCACTTTGTCGGTCAGATCGCGTATGACCGCTATCTGCAGTTACTGCAACTGTCGGCGGCGCACGTGTATCTGACCTACCCATTCGTGTTGAGTTGGAGTTTTATCGAAGCCATGTCCATCGGTTGCGTCGTCATCGGTTCGCGCACCGCGCCGGTCATGGAAGTGCTCCAAGACGGCGTCAATGGACTGGCCGTGGACTTCTTCTCAGCCGATGAAATTGCAGCGGCCGTGACCACCGCGCTGACCAAACCGCGGATCGCGGCGCGTTTGCGCCGCGCGGCGCGGCAAACGGCGATCACCCGCTATGATCTCAAGCGACGCCAATTGCCCGCGTGGGTACGTCTACTGGACGACTTGCAGCACGGGCGCACGCCCGAAACCGATCACGGCTGAATCCGACGCGAGCCTGCGTACCCAGCGCCCCTTTTACTTTCCTATTCTCGCTTGAAGGACACCCCACATGTCGTCCCACTCTGTCTGCGTACTGCTCGCCACCGCCCTGCTCGCCAGCGCCGCTCCGGTGGTGGCACCGGCAGACGCGCTCAGCGGCGCTGATTTTTTCAATACCGACCGGGTGATTGCCAAAGCAGCCCCTGAATATCGCCCGCATGCGGGCGTCGGCTGCGAATTGCCCGCCGCAGCACTCACGCTGGATAAAGCAATCGATTTGGCGCTGTGCCGCAATCCGAGCACGCGCGCGGCGTGGGCCGCCGCGCAGGTACAGGCGGCGAGCCTGGGCGTTGCCGAAGGGGCGTACTTGCCGTCGATCGGGATCAACGCCGCCGGTAATGAACTCACCGGGGATCTCTATCCCGGGGCGCCGCGCAGTGGCACGCAGGACAGCCGCAACGCCGTCGCCACGCTGTCATGGACGCTGTTGGATTTTAATGCCCGGCGCAGTGCAGAGGCGAACGCCCGCAATTTGGTGCTAGCGGCCGCGCACATCGGTAGCGCGACGGCACAGCGCACGGTGGCGGACGTCATTCAGGGTTACTTTAGCGTCGTGGCCACCGAACAGGCCGTGACTGCGAATTTGCAGACCGAAGCCAATGCGGCCAAGAGTCTGGAGATTGCGCGCGCGCTGCAAAGCGGCGGCGCGGCGACGCTAGCCGATGTCATGCAGGCCGACACCGCCTACCAGCAGGCCATCTATACCCGCATCCAGTCCACCAACACTGCAAAAGCCAGTCGCGCGAACCTCGCGGTACTGCTGGGCTTTAGCGCCGATCAAGCGCTGGCGTTGGCCGCCGTGGCCGCACCCTCCGCGCCGGCACTGACCGCGCGGGTCGGCGAGTTGCTCACGCAAGCGGCGCGGCAG
>CAIVRI010000053.1 GCA_903908265.1 uncultured Pseudomonadota bacterium | reverse complement strand
TGTTACCTTGGGGCCATGTGACAACGGTGCACGCGTTATCGTGAACGTGCAAAGGTCTTCAGACGATTTTCGCGTGCGTCGTCTTGACGGGATGTGACGCCTTGGACGGCGTGGAGTTCGCCGCGATCAGGAGCCAGACAACCCCTGCGAGCACCGCAAATCCAATGATGAACATCAGGCAGCCACGTCCAATAATGGACCGAAATTGTGCGGAGATGAAAAACGCGCCTATGGCAACGCACAGCAAGATGAATCCCAACATCATTCCCTCGATTCGTTTTATCGATCAGTCTAAGCGCCCGACGATCTGTCCATTCCGTGTCCCTGTGGCGCCTGAGCATAATTTCCGTTTCTACGGAGTTCCATACTCAGGCGCTGCGTTTCCTCGGATCGCTCTGACCGGCCTGCATAAACTGATCCAGTTCTGATGTCCGTTACGCAGCGATCTGAGTCTCTGCTTATTTCTTTACTGTCGTCAAACGCACCACCGTCGTCTCAGGTGCAGTTGGCCTATAGCCGTCTATCACGCGTCGGTCCAGCGACCATCGACGCCGCTCCTAATTCATCGTTTGTCGACCACGACTGTACCGCCCTTCATGACCCACTTGACCTTAAGAACCGCGGCAATATCCTTAAGAGGATCGCCGTCGATCGCTACCAGATCGGCGAAAGCGCCTGGACCAACGAATCCAAGTTCCTTCGACTTGCCGAGCAGCTCGGCACCCACATTGGTTGCGGAATCCAAGGCCTGTGCTGGTGTCATACCGGCCTGCACGAACCAACTAAGGTCACCCGTATTTTCCCCAAAACCGGTGAATACGGCATCTGAGCCCATCGCGATCCTGACGTGAAACTTGACGGCGCGGCGAAGCGTCTCCACATTTTTCAAGATGTAGCTGTTCAGCCGGCCCACTACGGCCTGGTCATACCCGAATTCCTCATTGTGATCGATGTAATAGCGGTTGTGATCCACTGTCGGTACATAGACCGTGCCGCGTTTGACCATTTCCGTGAAGGTCGCATCGTCAATGTCGATGGCATGTTCAACGGAGTCGGCACCGGCCTTAACCGCATCACGTGCGCCCTCAGGTCCGTAAGAATGAATCGCAATACGTTTACCGGCCCTGTGAGCCACTTCGGTTGCCGCCTTCATTTCCTCATAACTGAAGGTTTCAAAGCCGGTCACGTCCTGATCGCTACCGGTCGATCCGTACATCTTGATCCAGTCCGCTCCATCCGCGAGTTGTTGCCGGGCGGCCCGCTCGACTTCCGCGACACCGTCAGCGCGGCAGGGTTGGGGCTTGGTGGCGCCGGGTCGAAACGGCTCGGACGTGATGGACAAGCCGCATCCCGCGACGAACATTCGCGGGCCTACCATAGCCCGGCGCTCGATGAGGTCCCGCATCGCGATGTCGTTGCCGTCCCATGACCCGAGATCGCGAACCGTAGTGACACCACTTTCGAGTGTCTTTCGGGCATTTTCCTGGGCCAGAAAAACGGTGACTGCGGAATTGAGCGTGCCGAGTTGGGTCCACGGCTTCGAGCCGGAGGCCTTGTCCCAGTAAAAGGTCATGTGCGTGTGTGCGTCTATCATTCCCGGCACACCGGTGAGGGGGCGAAGATCGATCAGACGAGCGTCTGCGGGAACAGCGGCTGCGCCTGACCCAACGGCCGTGATCCGTTCTTTCTCGATGATCACCACAGCATCCTGAATGACCGCACCTCTTCCGGTGACGAGTTGTCCGAGACGTACCGCGACGGTCTGAGAAATTGCGTCTGGTGTGCTGCCAATAGCAACACTAGCGAACACTGTGATAAGTGCTTTGACAACCAACCTGGGAACAAAGCCAGAAGCGGTATTCATAGCGTTCAAGAATCCCTGTGGTAATTCAATTCCGGTGTGAGTCATTAACACCCGCGCATCGCCTCAGTCTACCGTAGGACATGAAGGACTGGCCGGCTGCCGGCTCCAAGGACACCAACTTAAGCTAATTGCCCTTGATTTTGAAATTCTACAGAGCTGATATACCCGAAAGTCGACGAGGCGGCCGATCTGGCCCCGCTGCGCGCTTGAGTGCGCGCTCTTTGTTCGCTCTTTCCCGTCATCGAGGCACACGGCACTGGGACCGTCCCTAACGGGCGTGGCGTAGGGTGCTGTGACCCGGACAACTGCATTCGTGTCGCAATCGTTCGCATTCTGCAGAAGTAAGAAATCCGTTCTATTTCACTTCCACGAAGAACTTGCGAACAGTCTCCAGCACTTCCCATCGTCCGTTCCAGCCCTTCGGCAAGACAAACGCGTCACCCGCCTGAAAAATCATCGGCTCACTACCGGCCGTGGTGAGACGCGCTCGACCGCTTAGAAAAATCATCGCCTCCGTTGCCGGACGATCCACCGTATCCCAACCACCCGGAGTGCACTCCCACACTCCCGTTTGCATGCCGTGACCGGTATACAAAATCCTCCCCGCGGTCTGCGGATTACCTTGATCCGCACCCTCGCGCACACCCCAAGGCTCGAGGGCACCTTGGAGCGCGTCTGCATACAGTGCCGACAACGGAATCAGTGCGTCGATCGATAGGGTCGTTGCGGTACTCATCGGGGTCGCTCCTGAACTTGTACAAATGAATCGAACATTGCTCGAGCCCTAGCGATGACTAGACCTTGGCCTGGTTGCGCAAGGGCAACTGCCGAATGCGCTGCCCGGTGGCTGCAAAAATCGCATTCGCAAGCGCTGGAGCCGTCGGCGGAACACCGGGTTCCCCCAGCCCACCCATCGCGGCATCGCTGGCGAGGAAATGCACCTCCACCGTCGGTGCCTCGGCCAGTTTCAGCAGCGGGTAATCATGGAAGTTCGATTGCACCACCGCGCCCTGTTCAAGCGTGATCGCCTCATCAATCGCAGACGACAAGGCCATGATGATGCCGCCCATGACTTGCGCCGCGCCCCCATCGGGATTCACGACCTGACCACAATCGACCGTAGACCACACTTTGTGGGCACGCGGACGGCCTTGGGCATCCACACTCGCCTCAATGACGTTCGCAACGATGGTGTTGAACGATTCCACGATGGCAATCCCACGCCCCCGCCCTGCCGGTAACGGCGAGCCCCAGCCGCTGCGCTCGGCGACATCATTCAGCACTGCCAAGTGACGCGAACCGGGCTTGAGATGTTGACGACGAAACTCCACGGGGTCGACCCCTACCGCATGGGCCAACTCGTCCATGAAGCTTTCATTGAAAAAGCCATTTTGGTTCGAATTCACCGAGCGCCACGCGCCGTCCTGTTGATTGGTCGTAAACGCGTGCTGACGCATCGCAAAAGCGGGCACGTCATAGACGAAACCCGATTCACCGGCTGCATCCGCTCCCAGCGCATAGTCCATCGCCCAGCCGAGGATTTTTCCATCGCTACCAAGCGCCGCTTGGAGATGCGCTGCCGTCTGCGGCCGGTAGGCGCCGTGTCGGACCTCCTCCTCGCGCGACCAAATCAACTTCACCGGATACGGTGTTTGCTTGGCGAGTTGCACCACCTGGCTGATGATGTCGCAAAAGCCCGGCAAGCGACGGCCAAACGAGCCGCCGAGAATCAGCGGATGAAAGGTCACCGCGTCGATCGGCAAGCCTGCCGCATCGGCAGCGGCTTTGCGGCTGTGCAAGGGATCCTGCAGACCACCCCACAACTCTAATTTTCCGTCTTTCAAATGCGCGGTGAGCGCAAACGGCTCCATCATCGCGTGATGCAGAAACGGCACACCATAGTCCGCTTCCAGTTGCCGCGCACCAATCGCCGCCAGTGCTGCCGGCACATCGCCATGCCCGCTCTGGGCACTGGGCTTACCGGCTTTGATCTGCGCCGCTTGGGCCGCGGCGATCGAAGCCGAGGACAGCGCGCCTTGGCCACCATCCGAGAAGGAGGGCGAAAGCGCCCGCAGGCCGGTTAGCGCCGGCCAATAGCCGGTGGCGATGACGGCAACGGCATTGTCGAGCGTGACTACTTTCTCCACCCCGGCAATGGCCAGCGCGGGTGCTGCATCCACGTGTTCCAGCCGACCGCCGCGCACGGGCGCGGCCATGATGGTCGCCACCCGCAGATCGGGTAGCTGCACGTCCATGCCATATTGCGCACGGCCATTGACCTTGGCCGGCAGATCCAGCCGGTGCAAAGGTTGGCCGATCAAGCGAAATTGCGTCGCCTGCTTGAGGGTCGGCGTCACGGAGTGGGCGTACTCTGCCGCCTCGGACGCCAACTCGCCGTAACGCAGCACGCGACCACTCGCCGCATGGGTCACCTGACTGTGGGCTGTGGTCAATTCGGACGCCGGCACACCGAGACGCCGTGCGGCGGTGAACAATAGCGCGCTGCGCGCCGTTGCACCGGCCAGCCGCATGCCGTTCTGTCCCGTCATGCGCACGGCAGAGGAACCCCCCGTCACCTGCAAGGGCATATGACGCGCTGCCATCGCGAAAGCGGATTGCTCAAGGCCTTTCAGAAATCCTGGCACGGGAAATGGCAGCATGCCGCCGCCGAATGCAACAGCCAAAGGCACGTTCGCAAAGGCCTCGTCCGCCGGAGCCGCCTCGACCACCACCTTGGACCAGTCGGCGTCCAACTCATCGGCCGCCATCTGCGCAAGGCCCGTCGGGGAGCCTTGGCCCATATCCACATGTGGCGAGTAGATGGTGACCGTATCGTCCGCATCGATCCGGATCCACGTCTGGAACACACCGGCATGCTCTTTGCCGACCAACTTCGCCGCACGGCGTGCGGCCGCCCGTTCAGTCCAGGACAGTGCAAACAAACCGCCGCCCACTAGCGCGGCACCCCCGATTAAAAATGCTCGGCGCTTGATACCCATTATGGCGCTCCCTGCGCAGCCGCCTGCCCGGTCGCCGCCAGAATGGCACTGC
>CAIVRI010000052.1 GCA_903908265.1 uncultured Pseudomonadota bacterium | reverse complement strand
GCGCACTGCGGATGAACCCCGTTGGTTGCTGGTCGGAAAGATCGACGAGCAGCATCGGTCCGCAATCATGACCCGGCGCGGCGACAATATTCGGCTAATTTCCGTGAGACGATCACGGGATAAAGAGGCAGCGATATATGAAAGCGAAGACGTTTGATCGCAAATTTTATGCTGGCGAGAAGATCATGGAACACCTTGATCTCAGCAACGCTCGGCGCGCGGGCACAGAGGCGAAGCGGGTCAACGTGGATTGCCCGGCCTGGATGGTGGATTCCCCCGACCGTGCGGCGCGACGACTCGGCATGACGCGGCAATCGCTGATCAAGCTATGGTTGGCCGACAAGCTGGATCAGTCGGCTGCCGTCACCAACCGGTAGCTCTGGCGGCGTTCGAATACGCGCCGGTCTCGCACACTCGTAATGGACCGCAAATCGGCCGGCAGCTCCGTTTACTCCGCAGACGGATCGGCAAACCGGGCCGCCTCCGCTTGTTCAAGTTTTTCCGAGGGTATTTTGTGCCAGGCCCGCCGTTCGGCGCCATACGGATCCAACACGACGTCGCTGCGAATACCAAATTCCATGGTTGCATGTGCGGCTCCATAGCGGGGCCATGCAGGCAGTCCGACGCCATTAGGATCCCCGGTACGCGCGAAGCGTGTCCAGGCATCGACCATCTGCTCGCTCAGATGCGTCCATGAGCCTTTTGGGCCAACATAGGAATATCCCTTTGAGGAGTCCTCGTGGAATACAAAAGGGATTTCCAGGCCGTGCATTGCGCCGTATTCAAGGCCCGTAGGGCCCTTCGTCAGCGAGCGATAGGTAAACAGGTAAACAAAGGTTGGCTGGCGATCATCGTTCAGCTCCGCCAGGCGAATGGAGGGCATTCGAAAGACGATGTCGCCTAACAGTTGCGTGACGGCCTCCGAACGGGAGTTGCCATCATTTATATAAATGCTGAGGATGTTCTCAGCGCCAGGACCAAAGCTGCGCAAAAGCCGCGCCTGCAGCACTGAGTCCGTCTGCTGATCGACTGGCGAAGCGTCCATTGCCATCCAATAGCGAATTTCCTCGGAATTCGTTCCGATGAGTAGTGGTTTGCTTAAACGAGGATCCGCGGCAACGGCCTCAATCGGTGTCCGATCAAACGTCCGTCCGTCCTCAACCATGCCAAAAGTTGCCAGCCCAAGTCCCTTCGTAAATAGCGCCGATTGGGCGCGCAGCATGTCTTCAACAGTGAGTTCTTGGAGCTCCTTGATCGTAGTCACATGCGCAAGCGTCATGAACTTCGAGCTGATGTTAGTCGCCTCCTTAAGCGATAAAAACTGCCCGGGATCGCCACTCTCGATGATCGCTTTCTGAAACAACTCTCGCGCTGCTGGTATCGCGAGTAAGCCGTGTATGCTCGCCCCGCCGGCCGATTCGCCAAAGACGGTGACATTGCGAGAATCGCCTCCAAACCGGCCCGCGTTTTTCTGAACCCATCGCAGGGCCTCGATCTGGTCCAACAGCCCAAGGTTGCCGCTGTCGGCGAAGTGCATTCCGCCCACTTCGCCCAGTTCCAGGAACCCGAAGGCTCCGAGGCGGTATTGCAAGGAAATCACGACGACGTTGCCCCGCTCAGCGAGAAAACCACCGTCGTAGCAACTATCCTCGGCACTTCCTTCCTCGAAAGCGCCACCGTGGATAAATACCATCACCGGTCGCGCCTTGTCATCGGCTCCTGGGGTCCAGACGTTGACGGTCAGGCAATCCTCGGACTGGATGCCGTCGCCGTCTTCGGCAGGATCATCCAGATCGAGCACTTGGGGACATGCCGCCCCGCGCACCCGGGCATCGCGCGGGCGCGCCCACGGGACTGGCGGCGTAGCCGGTCGAAAGCGCCGCTCGTTGAGCGGCGCCGCCGCATAGGGAATCCCGCGGAAGGATTGCACGTGTTCGTCCTGCAGGCCTACGACAGGGCCGTCGGTCGTGGCGACTAACACGGGGGCACCGGCTTTTAGGAAATCCTGGCTCTGAGCCCAGCTTGTTGACGCGGTGAGGACGGCGACGGCCAACAGCCCTAGGGATAGCAGCCAACTCTGCTCGAGCGCACGACAGTCGCGGTTTGCATATGATTTCACGCTATTTCACTCCGGACTTTTTCTTCGTGGCAGTTGCCGCCGGGTTATCCTCAAAATGATTGAAGAGCCCCCCTTTATCGATGCGCCTATAGCCCTAGGTCGCCCGCGCCTCGCCAGTCGGACCGGGTTTCCAATGGCCCGTACTTAGCAAAGGCATGGGCAAGTCGTTAGCGCAGTTAGTCTATAGTAAGCCGCGGGCGGTCTCGTTTCCCTAGCGATTTCAGCGCCGCCGTCAGCAACTCAGGGCCGATCACCCGCGCCGTGGGCGAGGATTCTTGCTGGCGAAATAATCTAGGAATTCTCGTCATGGCCCCGCGGGCGGAGTTCAGCAGTCTAGCCGTCCCTTCGCTGCGTACTTTTAAAAGTCCAAAACGCCGGTCGCCTTCCGGTAGACCTCAGTGCGGAGATCCGATGGCGTTTTCCGCTGGCATAACTAGGGTTTCAAAGTCGCCCTTTATTAACCCTATGGTTCCAATCAAAAACCATCATCTAGCAAGCGAAACCTACGTGCTCGTTGCCATTGTGGAAAAGCGTTTGAAAATCCAAGCCACTACGAAATGCTCCAGATACTGAGCCTCGCCATGTTAGAGAAAACCCCTTTAGCTGAGCTAATTTCTCAACTCCAAAGTAGGCAAAACGACGACGATCTCGGTAACTAACTGAATTTGTTTCAATAAGGTCCGGACACCAGTGACATATCCAAAGAATTAGCGCAACTCGGGCGTTCGGTAGTTTTCTATACTGGGTCCAATAATGCGTCTATGGTCATTTATATGAGCAAAAGAGAACTCACTGGGCGCCGCAGCCGCGCGACCCCGGCGGTTTTAGACAGTGGTCCGGCTTATGTGACGCGGCGGATTCCCTATTACGCGTTTTTGGACGAGGAGGCTCTCGTACGAATCGAGAATCAGGCCT
>CAIVRI010000051.1 GCA_903908265.1 uncultured Pseudomonadota bacterium | reverse complement strand
TGGTAGGACAAACCGCCCGCTGGGAGCGCCAACACCGCCGACAGGCCGATCGTCAGCGACCCACGCGTGAAGCGCTGCGGCCACAGCGCGCGATCGAAGAGGGCCCGGACGAGCAGGTCATCGCCGTCCCAATCCGCGCTAGTGACAGGCGGCGTCGCACTGGGCAAGGGCAATGCGTCTCGGTAGCCCGCGAAGTGATAGAGCGCCCAGTCACCGTTGGTAGCCAGGTTACATTCGAGATACTCCGGCCCATCGAGTACACCCAAGAAGGCCTCACAGCACGTCTGTCTCCAGAGCCCATCGGCCCGTTGCCCGCCCGCGGCCGTTGGTAAGCGCAGTTGATGCCGGGCGTGGCCTAGCCGAAAGAACAGCAGGACACTACCAGGCATGACCTGCGCCATTGCCGTCACCTGTACGGGCGTCACCGCGCCCTCTGCAGTCGGATGCGCAAGTAGCGTTTGTAACTTCGTGTTCTGCATCCTGTGATCCTAACGCGTTGCCGGCAAGAGCTCACCCGGCCCGACGAAAAGTCAGATTGATGCGGCAATCAAACGCCGAGGGATCCGCACGAATCGGTCGCACCGCGTGATACCCCAGCCGCGCCGCGCCGCCGAAGACGACCACATCGCCGTCGCGCAGCGAGATTGAACGCCCCGGACCGCTTCGACTGGCCCCGAGCCAAACAAACGTCGCCGGCCGTCCGAGTGAGACAGAGACGATGGGCTGCGAAAAATCCTGTTCATCCTGATCTCGATGGGCGCCCATCCGAGCGCCCGGCGCATAGCGATTGATGAGACAGCAGTCGGGCACAAAACAGGGGAATCCCGCCTCAGCAGCCCACCCCGCGGCGAGGGCCAACCAGGCCTCCGGTATCGGCGCCCATGGCTGGCCGCTCAACGGGTCACGCGTCGCGTAGCGGTAGCCGGCCCGATCACTGCACCAACCGCGCGCGCCGGCGTTGGTGGTAGCGACCGACATACGACGACCACCGGGCACTTGCAGGTGGCGAAACGGCGCCACCGCAGTAATGGCGTCGATCGCTGGGCGCTGGCCCGCGAGTCCAGTACGGGCACGCAGCACCACCACCCCGGCGGGCGGGTCGTCCTCAACGGGTGGGAAGAGGTCATCTAGAAGATCCATTGGGCCCATGCTAGGAACACCGAAATTTGAATGATAAGTTCATCTACGACCCGGTTTTGATACTCTGCGGGAAGCGAATCTAGAGGAATCAGGAAGCCGATGGACCCGGTCCAACCGCAATCACGTCTTAGCCGGTGCGCCATCTTGTTCGTCGACCTGCGCGGGTATACCGCACTGTGCGAGGACCTGTCGCCCAGCACCGTTGCGAGCCTACTCGGCGAATTCTATGCCGCCGTCGGCCACGTGGTACTGGCGGACGGTGGCCGCGTGCATAATTTATCCGGGGACGCGGTCATGGCCGTCTTTGGACTCGATACCCCAACACCGGCTAGTGACGGTCGCACAGCGGTCGACTGCGGGCGTCGAATGATCGATACGTTCCAGCCCATCGGCGCACACTGGGAGCGCGTTTACGGGGTGGCCACTGGCATCGGCGTGGGCGTCCATCTCGGTGTTGTTGCTGAATTGGAACTCGGCTCCGCCACGCTACGACGCGCCACCTTAGTGGGCGATACCGTCAACGTTGCCGCCCGCCTTTGCCATCGGGCCCGTGCCGGCGAGGTGCTCTTTTCAGCGGAAGTCGCTCTGCAGCTCGCAGAGGCAGAGCGACAAGCCGTTATTGCGCTGCCCAATTTCAGCTTGCGAGGACGCACCGCGCCGATCCACATTTATTGCGTACCAGCACCCGAGCGGCTGGAACGTGCGCTGCCCGATGTGGCTAACTAATAGCACTCGGTTCGCATATCGATTGACCCCAGAGCGGCAATTAGAACGACCCGTGCCGCCACGCTGGCCTCAAAAAGCGCGACTCGAGAGCAACAGGCTCGTTTCGCTGTTAGCTACGCCCGGGATCATACGAATGCGCCGCAAGACCCGGTCGAACTCCGCCAGCGTCTCCGTCTCAATCTCTGCAATCAGATCCCAGCGACCGTTCGTCGTATGCAACATGCGCACCGTGGGCTCGACCTGTATCAACGGAATAAGCGCATCCCCGTCACCATCCACAAGAATCAGCATGAGCGCACGAATACGGGTTGCCTCCGCCGGCGCTTGCAAGCGCACGCTGTAGCCGAGAATCACGCCCTCCCGCTCCAGGCGTCGCATCCGGTTCTGCACAGTCGCCCGAGAGACCCCAAGTGCCGCAGCCAAATGCAGCACCGTTGCGCGCGCGTTATCTCGGAGCAAACCTATCAACTGGTGGTCGAGCGTATCCATTTTGACATTTTGCTCTTTTCTGCTTTCATAATGTAACTTTTAGTTGCATAAATGGCGCTTTGTTGTCTTCCTGTTAGCCCCACGGCCGACTGACAATGGCCCCCTAGGCCAACATCGGGAGACGGGCATGGTGGAATACATCGGCGTGAGCGACGTTAGTCGCTTCGTGACCAGCCTCGGGCTGGGCCCCTTCCTAGAACGTTTGGCCGCCATGATGGAAGCCGACTACCGCCGCTGGGACGAGTTTGAGAAGAGCGCCCGGGTCGCGAGCCATTCCGCGGTCGGCGTCATCGAACTCATGCCGACCAGTGACGCGCAGTTTTATGCGTTCAAGTACGTCAATGGCCATCCGAAGAACACGGCGCGTGGTCTGCTCACCGTGACCGCTTTTGGCCTGTTAGCCGACGTGGTTACCGGCTACCCGCTGTTGTTGTCGGAACTGACGATCACGACCGCACTACGCACCGCCGCCATGTCGGCGTTGGCGGCCCGTTGGCTCGCCCGCCCCGACAGTCGCAGCATGGCGCTGATCGGCAATGGCTCGCAAAGCGAGTTTCAGGCGGTCGCGTTTCATCGACTCGTCGGCATTCGCACCCTGCGCCTCTACGACATCGACCCGCTCGCCACAGCCAAGCTAGTGCACAACCTGCAGGCCATGCCGGATCTTAACGACCTCGAGATCGTGCGCTGCGCGAGTGCCGCACACGCCTGCCAGGGCGCGGACATTGTGACCACGATCACGGCAGACAAGAAAAATGGCGTCATCCTGACGCCGCCCATGATCCGCCCTGGCATGCATCTGAACGCCGTCGGCGGCGATTGCCCTGGCAAGACGGAATTACACGTGGACGTTCTGGGCATGCCCAACCTCGAAACCTTCGTCGAGTTCGCGCCACAAACACGGGCTGAAGGGGAGATTCAGCAAATGCCACCGGACTTTCCCGTCACGCAATTCGCCGACGTCGTCCGCAGCGCTGAGCCCCTACAACGCAGACCGGAGACGATCACGCTGTTTGACTCCGTCGGCTTTGCGCTCGAGGACTACTCCGCCTTGCGCTTTCTCTACGCCTTGGTCCAAGAACAACGGGTCGGACGCCACACCATTGACCTCATACCCACACTGTTAGACCCGAAAGACCTCTATGGCGGTACGATCGGCGCTAGCCGCTCTCGGCTGCGACGCGCGAGTTAAGCTTATGACCCCTGTACGCCTCATCGGCGCACCAACCGATATCGGCGCCAACGACCGCGGTGCCTCCATGGGACCCGAGGCCTTACGCGTCGCCGGTCTCGCCGCCGCACTGACCGCACAAGGCGTGACCGTCCATGACGCCGGCGACCTTAGCGGCCCATCGAACCCCGTTGCGCCGCCGGTGGCGGGTTATCGACACCTCAGCGAAGTCACTGCGTGGTGCCACGCCGTCGATGCCGCAGTCGCTCGCGCCCTCGCGGCCCGCGAACTGCCAATCCTGCTCGGCGGCGATCATAGCCTTGCCATCGGGTCGATCAGCGCCGTGGCTCGCCACTGCCGCGCCACCAACCGCCCGCTACGCGTGCTGTGGTTGGATGCACACGCAGATTTCAATACCCGCGAATTGACCCCCACCGGCAACTTACACGGCATGCCCGTGGCGTGCCTGTGTGGACACGGCCCTGCCGCATTGGTGGGATTGTCCGGGCAAGTGCCCGCAATTGCCCCCAAAGACATCCGACAAGTGGGCATACGTAGCGTCGATCAGGGGGAGAAGCGTCTGGTGCACGAGGTCGGACTCGAGGTGTACGACATGCGCTACATCGACGAGACGGGCATGCGCCAGACTCTGGCCGACGCGCTTGCCAACTTGCCAGCAGACGCCCATCTACATGTGAGCTTTGACGTCGATTTTCTGGATCCAGAAATCGCACCCGGCGTTGGCACAACAGTACCCGGCGGACCTTCCTACCGTGAAGCGCAGTTGTGCATGGAAATGATCGCCGATACGGGCCAACTGGCATCACTGGACATCGTTGAACTCAATCCCGCACTGGACTTACGCAACCGAACCGCACAGGTTGCCGTAGATCTGGTTGCTTCGTTGTTCGGCAAGAGCACGCTGATGCGCCGCTAACCACCTGCGTCGTAGTCGAAAGCTCCGTCGTGCTTGGTTTTCTTGGCACCACGGCCGATCTGATACGAAAATCCGATCGAAATCAGTCTACCCAAGCGTCGACGCTCGTACACCTCGGCCAGATCAGTGGTGTTGGTATAACGCCGCCACGCTTGGCTGTTGAAAATATCCGTCACAGTGACGACTGCGGAAAGCCGCTCATCAATCACATGTTTATAGCCTAGATTGACCGCGCCAGTCGGCTCCCAAGAACCCTGCGGTGTGATCCATTTTCCATACTTTGCATACGCCACCTGCCACGTATCGGTTGGGTTCGCTTTGTAGTCGACACTCAGCTTGGCTGACAGCGATACCGCCGATTGCGTCGGCAAGCCCGGAAAAGCAACGGCGGAGTACTTCCAGTTGCCGCTCAGGTTGTAGGACAGCCGCGACCACAGGCGGCCGTTGGCGGTTAGTTCAAGACCGCCGGAGTGCGCATGATCAAGGTTAGACCGCGTCGCTAACACCGTGCTGGCATCGATGACTTGCACGATTTCCGTATAGGCGTCACGGATATCACGCCAATAACCATTCAACGCATAACTGTGGACCGGTCCTTCAACCGCATAGCCTAACTCGTACGCATTGGTCGTCTGCGGCCGGAGCGCCGGATTGCCACCACTGAGGTTGTGTATGTCCTCCCGGTTAATGTGCGGATCGAGCGACTCGGGATCTGGACGCGCAATACGTCGCCCCACATTGAGAGAAATCGTCGCCAAAGCACCCATCGGGTGTTCTAAGTGCAGGCTTGGAAACACCTTCGTATCCGCAGTAGGGGCCGGCACCTGACCATCGTAGGACGCGATCCGAACCCGAGCATCTTCCACGCGCAAGCCCGCCAGCGCAGTCCAGCCCGCCTGTTCCTGCTGATAACTACCGTAGAGCGACTGCAGTGTCTGGCGGTACTGGAAGTGATTGGCGAGTACGGGGTTGTCCTGCCAGTCGTTCGTTACGACCTGCAACTGGCCATTCGTGTCATACACGTTCTGACTCGCCTCATAGGCGTAGCCCACTTTGACGGAGCGATTCATGGCCAACGGTCTCGCGTAGTCGACATTCGCGAGGCGCTTGCTGTAGTCATTGCTGAAGCCATAACCATCGCCAAGCAACAACGTAGGCGGCAGAACGATCGCATTGCTATAGTAATAATGCTCGGTCTCATGAAAGCGGGTCTGTCCGACAGACACCGTAAACTTTTCGTCTTTTCGTGTCGTAGTTTGCTCATAGGTCAGCGTCTGCCCACTGTCCAAGCCCGACTCGGTGCCGTCACTCACCCGGGTTGCTATGCCGGTGATGGCTCCGGCTACTATGGTCTGATCGGTTTCCTCAAAGTGGCGTCCACGGCCTCGGCGCTGCGATTCTGAAGCGCTCAGAGAGACGGTGCGCCGCGCATCAGGCTTCCATTCCAATGTACCCCTGACGCTTGGCAACAAGCGCTTGACCTCCTCCGACTGGGCCCTATCGATTGTCGTCACGACGGCGCCCGTCGGATCAGCCACTACACGGTGATCGTGTAACGTGCGAATGCGGTCCTCCAGCCTTAGTCCAACACTCCCCGTCAGCGCGAATGCGCCTTTCTTGTAGGACCCAGAGCCCGTCGTCGAGCCACGGTGATGATTGCCAATATTGGCTTGCACGGCACCCGAACCGCCATCCGCTCGGGCTCTGCGCGTCACGATATTAATCACGCCCGCCGTGCCCTCCGCTTTAAATTGGGCCGGTGGATTGGTAATGACTTCAATACGCTCTATTTCGTTGGCCGCCATCTGCTGGAGCACGTCGCCCACACTAGCGCCCTGCAACTGCGCCGAGGGCCGCCCATCGATCAATATCGTGACATTGCTATCACCGCGCAGGCTGACGTTACCGTCCGCATCCAGTTGCACAGAAGGGATCGCGCCGAGCACGTCAGAGACGCTGCCAGTGACACTCTGCAGATCGGCGGCAATCGTATAGACCTTGCGATCAATCAGGTTTTGCACCGCTAGTCGGTTAGCGGTGACCACCACCGGACTGGCTTCACTCACCGGTGCCGCGGTCGGCGCTTGCTGCGCCATCCCATCGATGGCAATCGCACAAGCGGCAGTAGTTAGGAACAATCTCGACCAGAGAGTCATATAATTCCGTATTCCTACGTGTACACGTATGGGATTCGCGCTAACAGCGCCACAGTGTACTGCCTCAACGCGGCAATAGACGCGGTCGAGCACGGATCAACGCGGTGGGCGTCAGCCGTTCTCGAAGATCGCGACGGCGCGAGTCCACCCGGCCGAGGCCCCACGGATTTTGCAGGGGAAGCAGGCGATCATGAAACCTGTGGGCGGCAGTGCTTCTAGATTGTGCAACTTCTCGAGGTGGCAATAGCCAATCTCGCGACCCGCTTTATGCCCCTCCCAGATGAGAGAGGCGTCACCGCTCTTCGCGAAGCGCTCGGCCGTGTGCACGAAAGGCACGTCCCAACTCCAACCGTCCGTTCCGGTCAGCCGCACTCCCGCCTCGAGTAATCGCAGCGTCGCGTCACGACCCATGCCACAGCCAGAGGCCACATAGTCAGCGTGCCCGTAGCGGGCACCGGCGCGGGTATTGATCACCACAATCTCCAGCGGCTGCAACACGTGGCCAATTCGCGCGAGCTCCGCGTCGACGTCAGCGGCAGTCACCACATAGCCATCGGGAAAGTGCCGAAAATCGAGTTTTACACCGGGCTGAAAACACCAATCGAGGGGCACTTCGTCGATGGTGATCGCGCGCTCGCCACCGTTCATCGTGCTCGCGAAATGGTAAGGCGCATCGAGATGGGTGCCGTTGTGGGTGATTAAATTCACTTTCTCGATCGACCACGCCTCCCCGTCGGGTAGATCAGCGGCCTGTAATCCGGGAAAGAAGGACAGCAACTGCTGCCGGGACGCCGTGTGGTCGATGTATTCGATCTGGGGCTGATAGCCCGGCGGATCCGAGATCACATCATTTTCCAGAAATATGGACAGATCGACAATACGACGCACCATGATCACTCCTTGACGCCGAACGCTGTCGGCTTAGTAGACGTTACCGGAATCAGTCGCCACTAGCACGGAGACCCGTATTGCCTGTAGTGTCGGCTCGGTCTTCGCCCGAGGGTACGAGTGTGCAGAAATTAGCTTTCCCCATTGGCATCGCGATCGTCTGGGGCTGCTTAGCCCATCTCGCTCATGGCGCGAGTGTCGAAGAACCGCATTCGTTAGCGCGCGCGCGCAGCCTGGAACTGCCCACCATCGCGGAACCGCCGCCCGGCAAAGCGCTCGAACACGAGGCCGCCGGTTACGCCAGCATCCTGTGCGGCGCGGCATTCATCACTGGACTCGATACGGAGTTCGCCAAGGAGAACGTCGGGTTCTTCATTGCCCCCTACGCGGAACGCGCCAAACTCGGCACACCCATTATCGACACGGTGCATCGGACGGTCCGCGTACCGGTGCCTGGTGGGCCGGTACGCGTGGCCCAGGATACGGGCGGGCAAGGCTGTGTGGCCTTGCCGATTGGCGAGTCCGCGCCTTACTTCAATCCAAAACCGATCGTGTCGGCACTGCCAGACCCGACGACCGTGGACTGGCCCATGGGCGATCGTGCGCCCGCGACCCCGCTGCCGGAGGGCCTAGACCTTGCGAAAGTGCGTGCGGCCACCGACGCCGCATTCGCGACCGATGCGGGCATGACGGCCGCTTTCATCGTGACCTGGCACGGCCAAATAGTGGCTGAGCGTTACGGACCGGGCATTGATGCGCACACGCGGCTGGAAAGTTGGTCCATGGGCAAGAGTGTGACCGCCTCGATGATGGGCATCTTGATGCAACAAGGGGCTTATTCGTTGTGGCAGCGCGCGCCCATCCCCGAGTGGCAAACGCCTGGTGACCCGCGCGCCGAAATACGGATCGCCGATTTACTGCGCATGTCGAGTGGCTTGCGGATCCGCGCGCCCTACGACCCGGACTTCGACCCCACAGGCCCGTACCCGGACCATTTTTATTACTACACCGGCACGGCCAATGCCTTCCATTACGCCGCCACGCGTCCACAACAGTGGCCGCCAAACACGGTTGGCCGCTATCGCAATACGGATCCCGTGCTTGTGAATTACTTGATCCGTTTGGCCGTCGAAGGTCGGGGTCTTGATTATTTGAGCTTCCCGCAGCACGCCCTATTCGACGCTATCGGCGTACGCAGCATGGTGATTGAGACCGACCCGTACGGCAATCTGCTGGCCCAAGGCGCGGATCTCGCGGCGGCCAGAGACTGGTCGCGCTTGGGTAACTTGTACCTGCAAGACGGCATCTGGAACGGCCAGCGACTCTTGCCGTCCGGCTACGTCGATTTCGTCAGTACGCTCGCCCCAGCCTGGGTGGCAGATGGCAATCCGGTCTACGGCGGCTTTTTCTGGATCAACGGCGACGGCGCCTGGCCCATCCCAAAAGAGGCTTACTTCATGGCCGGTGCCGGCGGCCAATATACCTTCATCATCCCCTCGCACGACTTAGTCGTCGTGCGCCTTGGCCACTATCGCGGCAACGCCCCCGGTGACAAAGACCTGAATGAGGCGCTGCGACTCCTCATGCAAGCCACGCCGCAGCACCCCTGAGCAGTAGAGCGCATGCAGGAAGTTCGCCAAATCGAGGGCTTCCGGAGTCGACGAATTTAAGTTGAAGCGCGTGTTGTAGAATGCGACCACATCGGTCGCCGTCTTGGCGGCGCCGTTATTAAAGTACGGCGGGTGTGCCGCCAGCACGCGTAGGCCCGGAATCTTGAACTTGCCCGCATCAGCGTAGAAAAGCGCCGCGCCTACCGTAGGCGCCGCGTACGGATTCCACCGCGCTGTACGGGTCGGAGTTTTTAGATGTCGAACGTCCATGATCCCGCCGGGTCGGTCGATCCGCTGACGCTGTCCGCGACCGCGCTGGTGCAACAATTTCGGTCTGGGCAACGCGGTGTTGTTGAGCATGCGCAGGTGGTCATCGCGCAAGTGGAACGCTGGCGGGTACTGAACGCCTTTATCACCTTCGACGCGGATCGCTTCCTCGACGAAGCCCGTCAACTCGAACGATGCGGAAACGTGGGCGGCGCACTCTACGGCATCCCGATACCCATCAAAGATAGCATCAACACCGCGCAATACCCCACCACCGGCGGTACGCCGGCGTTGCGGACGTTTCAACCGACCGAGGGTGCGGCCATCATCACCCGGCTGCGTTCGGCCGGAGCGCTGGTGCTGGGCAAGACCAATCTCCATGAGTTGTCCTACGGTTGGACCAGCAACAACCGCGCCTTTGGGGCGGTGCGCAATCCCTATGGCCTCGACCGTATTCCCGGGGGCAGCAGCGGCGGCACGGCAGCGGCCGTTGCGGCACGCCTCGCGCCCATCGGTCTTGCGGAAGATACCGAAGGCTCCATTCGGGTCCCCGCTGCGCTATGCGGCCTTGCCGGTTTTCGACCCTCGACCGGTCGCTATGCGAACGAAGGCACGCTACCGATCTCGCCCGTGTTTGATCAAGTAGGGCCGGTGGCAACCCATGCCGAAGATTTGCTGCTGTTCGATCAGGTTGCGGGGCCAGACCCCACGGCTATCGCGCCCCGGTCACTTGCGGGCGTACGCTTTGCAATACTCAAAGAGGCGCTGTGGTCGGACCTACACCCTGCGGTCGAACAGGCGACCCGCGAGGGTTTGCAACGGCTGCAGGCGGCCGGCGCTATTCTCGTCGACGCACAATTCCCTGCTCTGGTTGCACTGGTCGACGCCATCACAGCGCCCGTGCAGAGCCATGACGTCAGGATCGCCTTAGCAGGCTACCTGCAGCACTACCGCGCAGGACTTGGCTTTGCCGAAGTCATTAGCGCCGCCAGCCCGGACATCCAGGCCACCTTCCGCCACAGTGTGTTCGTCGGCAGTCCGGGATTTATTACAGAAGCCCGCTATGCGCAGATCGTTCGCGCACTCCTACCCCAATTGCGACAGGCGTTTGCAGCGTTCTACGCCAGCACACAGACCGACGCGATTGTCTTTCCTACAACCCGTATCACCGCACCGCAGATTGGCGCGGAAGGGCCCGCTGATATCGGCGGCCGCTGCATCGACTTCACGCGCGCTCTGGCGGGCAACATCTCATTCGGTAGCACAGCCGGTCTGCCAGGGCTTGTTCTACCCGTTGGCTTCGACCCGAAGGGTCTACCCATCTCTATGGAGTTCGATGGGCCAGCCGGCTCAGATCGCCGACTGTTGGCGCTTGCGCCCGCCTTGGAGAAGGCGCTTGGGCGGTTGGCACCGCCCAAGCAATTAACCTGATTAACACTCAGTGACTGTGCGCTTTTTCAGACTCGATCCATTCATCGATCACCGCCTCGAGCACGGTCAGCGGTAGGCCGCCGTGATCGATGACCGCGTTATGGAAACGCCGAACATCGAAATGCGTGCCGAGTGTGGCCTCCGCCTTATGGCGTAGCGCCAAGATCTTTTGCTCGCCTACCTTATAAGCCGTGGCTTGCCCAGGCCAAACGAGGTACCGGTCTACTTCTGCCTCAGCGAAACTCCGCTCCAACTGACCATAGTCGACCAGATAGTTGATGGCCCGGTCGCGTGACCAGCCAAACGCGTGCATGCCCGTGTCTACCACCAGGCGACATGCACGATGTGCCTCCATCACCAAGCGACCAAAGCGCGTATAGGGATCTGCATAGAGGCCCAACTCATAGCCCAGACCTTCGGAGTACAAGCCCCAACCCTCACTGAATCCAGAGTTGCCGTACGCGCGACGCCATTTGGGCAACGCCAATAATTCCTGTGCCCGCGCAATCTGCAGGTGGTGACCAGGCACGGCCTCGTGCAAGACCAATGCATCCATAGACCACTTCGGCCAAGAGGCAAGATTATTGGTATTGGCCTCAAAGTAGCCGGCTCTTGAGCCATCGATCGCGCCCGCAATGTAGTGCGGCGCGTTATTCCCTTCTTCCTTCGACATGGGGCGCACACCGTAGGGCAACCGCGGCAACTCGACGAACAGCGACGGCAGTTGCGGATCAATACGCTTGGCAATATCCCGCAACGCCGCCAATTCCTCATCAGCGGAGGTGTATTGGAATTTCTTGTCCGTGCGCAGATAGGCGCGAAACTCCGATAAGGACCCCGTAAAGCTCGCCTGCTTCATCACCTCATGCATCGCCGCATCAATGCGCGCCACTTCGCGCAGGCCGAGCTCATGAATTTCACGTGCGCTCATTCGCGTCGTGTTGTAACGCTGCAAACTCCAGGCGTAATACGCCTCGCCATTAGGGAGGTTCGACGCGCCGGTCTTGGTCGCCGCGGCGGGTACATACGTGGTCGCCAGATAATCACGCAGACCCACTAGCGCGGGTTGGATCTGGCCATGAATCAATTCTGCTGCCTGTTTGCGCAGAATCGCCTGCAGTTCGGCTGAGATCGTGGCCGGAAACTTCAGGAATGGCGCGTACAGCGGATGATGCTCGAGATCATCGGTTAACAAGGGCGCAAATTGGGATGGCATGCGCTCAATCGCAACCTGCGGCGGCATGAGCCCCACACTGCGGCCCGCCTCGAGGATGACCTGCTCCTGGGCGAAGGCCACCGGCAGCCGCGCCAGGCGAGCAAGGTAGTGACGATAGTCGAGTTCGTCCTGGAATCGAGTGGCCCGTACGAGTTGTGGCAGCGACAGCTGTGGGCCGGACATTTGGTTCATGAAGAAGGGAGAATCGTCTGCCGAAAATGGCAGATCACGCCCGGCCGCAACGCCCCGATAGAGACCATCGCCTTGGACCGCGAGATCCGCGTTGAATTCGAGGATGTCGCGAGAGATGCGATCTTCGCCCGCCAATTTGTCTCGATCGATGTGTCGCACTGCGGCCAACAAGTTCACATGATGTGCGCGCCGCAAGGCTATGGCCTGCGGCGATCGATCGGTGACTTGATCGTCATAGCGGTGATCACCGAGCGCGGTCGCGTGCTCCGGGGATTGCACCAACTCCCATTCCCATTCCGCATCCAGCAGTTGGTGTAGGGCCTCTGCCGGGGCAACCGCCTGCGTGGGGCGGGCGGTTGCCGCAACGGTCACCGTGCAAACCATCAGGCCCACGCACAGAACAGACAGGCATCGGATCTGGCGGTACATCGTTCGCGGCATCGGAGTCTCCTTCGCAACTGGTGCATGGATCGTCCTCTGACCGGACGGAAGGATCAAGTGCTTCCAAGCCGCGAGGATCCGTGACGCCCGAAGACACGCAGATCCTTGCTCGGGGTAGACGTGTAGCGACGGGGGCAACAAACAGCAGCAATGCCCTATCGACACGCGACAAGGTCCCTAGGGACCGAGCCGCGCAAGGCTTGGACCGAACCGGGGACTGCGGAATGGGTACAGCGGCGCAGCCGCCCAGTCACCGCCGCAGCCACACGCGTGACCGCAGCGAAGCAGGCCACCGGACCCCAAGGGAGCGGCGGCCAGCACCCGTTACTCGGCGACGAGCGCGGAGATCCCGCCCTGATAGTAGGGCGCCGAAAACAACACTTTCGTCGCCCGTTCGGCGGTGATCGTGATGCAAGCGCCGATCATGTCGACTTTGCCGGCAATCAGCGCCGGGATCATCGCGCCAAAATCCATATTCACCACTTCAATTTTACGACCCAAACGCTTGGCAACGCGCTGGGCGATCTCGACGTCTAGGCCGACGACTGCATGGTTACCATCAACGAACGAGAACGGCTCCGTAATCGCCGCAGTACCAAAGCGCAACACCGGGCCGTCGGCGACTTCGATTACCGGCATCGCAGCCGGTTCGCCGCGATCTGGCAACCAACGCTTGATCATCGCGTCGTACTCACCATTAGCCTTCATCTCTGCAACAACCGCATCAATCGCCGTCTTGACGTCGTTGTCACCCAACCGTACGGCATAACCGTAGTCGTCGACTGTGATCGGCTCGGGCAACACCCGCAGCCCCGGATTTTTGGCGGCAATGTTGCGCAAGATCGGCGCGTCATAGGCCGCGACATCCGCTTTATGCGCCTTCACCGCCAGCGCGGAGTCAAGCACACTGTTGAAGTAGGTGATCTTCGCCGTGGGAATTTTCGACAACACCAACTGATCGGCAACCGTACCGGTCGGAACCGCCACGTCTTTACCAGCAATGTCAGCAAGTGAGCTGATTTTTCCGCGGTCTGAACAGCCAGCCAGGACAAGTACGCACGCGGCAAATGCGGGCAGGTAGCGTGTACGGAACATCAGAGCACCTCCAAAACGTAAAGGACAGGCGATGCATTATAGGTTTTCTCCGCTCCTGCAGCGGGTTAGATCCACTGTTTGCGTTCAGAACCGGGTCAATTTCCTCCAAAGCGCCCGTCCAGGCGGAAAATCCCAAGAGCCCGCGTAGGCCACCGACCCGTGTGCGTCAGCGCAACTGGCTGTCCTTGGAACCGCGACGGTTATAAGGACTGGCCGCGCGCCGGTCAGCATCCAGGGCGGTTTGGCAAACGACACACAGCCGCACCCCAGGCACTGCGAGCTGCCGCGCCGGCGGGATTTCGACCGCACAATCCTCACAGTGCGTGAGACTGGGTCCCTGCGCCATTTGGGCGCGGGCCCGCTCGACCGCGTCTTTGACGCTGTCATCGATCTGCTGCTGCACCGCTCCGTCCGCCGTCCAACCACCCGCCACGTGTCCTGCCTCCGGTGAGAATGGTCAAGGCTACCACCGACGCACCCCGTTCTGACGCAGGCCGGTCTACACTAGGCACATGAAAGCCGCCTATTACGATCGTCTTGGCCTCCCGGGCGAAGTGCTGACCCTCGGCGAAATCGCCACCCCCACCCCGGGTCCTGGGGAAGTTCGCGTGCGCCTAGAGTGGTCGGGCGTCAACCCGTCCGACGTCAAGTCACGCGCCGGCACACGCAGTCCGCTCATGCCATTCCCGCGGGTGATCCCCCATTCGGACGGCGCCGGCGTCATTGATGGGGTAGGCGATGGTGTTGCCGCCGCTCGCCTGGGCGAGCGGGTATGGACCTGGAATGCGGCCTGGGGCCGGGCCCACGGCACCGCCTGCCAATGGGTGTGCTTACCCTCGCCGCAGGCTGTACGGCTCCCGGACATTGTCTCCGGTGAAGCCGGCGCCTGCCTCGGTATTCCTGCGTTGACCGCTCTGCATGCGGTGCTGATGGGAGACGGCGTTGCCGGCAAGACGGTTCTCGTCGCCGGAGGCGCCGGTGCCGTGGGCCATTACGCGGTACAGATGGCCAGTCGCTTGGGAGCCGCCCGAGTGCTCGCTACAGTCAGCACCCCTGAAAAAGCACAGGTCGTGCGCGCAGCAGGCGCGGATGAGGTCATTCTGTATAGGGATGAACCACTCGTTGAGCGGGTCCGGGAACTCACGCACGGACGCGGCGTCGATCGCGTCATCGAAGTAGACATCGCCGTCAACGGCGCCGCCGATGTCGAACTGCTGGCCCCGAACGGGGAGTGCGTCAGTTACGGCAGTAGCGGCCCGGTGACCGCGCCGTTCTTTCCATTGATCGCCAAGAACCTACAGCTGCAGTTCTTCATCGTCTACAACCTCACCACTGCTGATCGGGCCCGCGCTACCGCAACGCTCACGCGGATGTTGGACCACGGCCAACTCGAACACCGTATTGCTGCGCGCTTTCCATTGGCTGAAATCGCCGCGGCACATGCACTGGTCGAGAGCGGCAAGGCCATCGGCAACGTGGTATTAAGTACTAGCGCCTAACAAGCCGCTTCGGACGGCGAGCACGCCTGGGCAGGGCGCCTTAAGGGATTACCGACGGCACTTGCGAAAAGCGAAATTTTTTTCGCTGCGCGCCAAGCGTATGGTTGGCTCGTCGAGGTTCGAGAAGTTCAGGAAGAACGACCACGACCTCGACGGTGTTCGCTCGAAGGCGAAACGCCAGCTAGCGCCGCCGACACCTAGCCCCCCCCGGTGCGTGTCGGGGCCTTCGCGGGAAGATCCCGAGAACCCTCATGCGGTTGGCGCTGTTATACGCCATCGTAGCGATGGCGCTAGCCGACGATCCACTACGCCTCTCGTCACGTCCTGTACGCCAGAAGCGCTGCGGCCATTTTGGTGTCGCGCAGGCAGGTGCCGAACACCATCATCAGCGTCGTAACCGCCAGCAACAGCGGATCGACTGCCAACGTCGTCACAAAAATCAGCCCCTCGGCAAGCGCCGCATCGGCTGCACTGCCGCGCTGCGGCACTAGGGAGTCCGAGAAAACACGAACAAAGGCGGGACACCGCCTGAAACCCGCGATCGAGAGCACTGCTCCGGTGTTTGTACCGGCGTTAGTGGAGGAGACCTGCTGTGCTGTAATCTTCACTACGGTCGGCCCGTTGACGGGCAGACCGGTAACCGCTGTCTTTGTGATCGACGACTCTGGAGGCACCTTGCCTAACGCACGTAACTGCCGGTATGGCGCCATGCTGTGGGGGCTATTAGTGAGCGCAATGCCGTTAGCGGCGAATGCGACGGCGCTCGCAGCCGATCCGGCGACGCCGGACCGTGAGCCGATCCGAATTGGCATGTCCGCCGCTTTCCAAGGCCCCTCACGGCAGGTGGGTATTGAGCTATACCGGGGGATCGCAACCTACTTTTCCGAGGTCAACCGACGGGGTGGGATTCAGGGCCGTCCGCTCCAGTTGATCGCCTACAACGACAGTTACCAACCCGACAGAGCGGTCGACAACGCGCTGCGCCTGCTGGGGTCGGATAAAGTTCTGCTGTTGTTGGGCTTTACTGGCACCGAACCAGTCACGCGCGTCCTGCCGCTTTTAAAGAAGTACGACAGTGACCATGGGCTGATGTTTTTCCCGTTTACCGGGGGCGCCGCCGTACGCGAAGCCCCTTACGACGGCTTGGTGTTCAACCTGCGCCCATCCTACCGACAAGAGACCGAGGCTCTGGTGGGCGAGCTGGTCGCCCACGGCCACCAACGCATCGCCGTTTTCTATCAGTCTGACTCCTTCGGGCGCAGCGGTTGGGGGGGCGTCCGCAAAGCCCTGACCGACCGACACTTGCAACTCGTCGGCGAGGCCACGTACGCCCGGGGCACCATGTACACCGGCAGCTTGGACAGGCAGGTCGCCATTCTACAATCAGCCAAACCCGACGCCATCATCTGTATCGCCACTTATGCCGCCAGCGCCGCCTTTATTCGGGACGCTCGCCGGGCGGACCTGAACGTACCTATCACGACCGTCTCGTTTGCATCCCTCGACAGCGTCGTCTCACTGCTGCGTCAGATCGGCGCAGAAGACCAACGCGACTACTTACAGCAACTGCTATTTTCCAGTGTCGTACCCGACCCCAAGACCAGCGCGCTTCCAGCGGTCAAAGAATACCGGGCGCTAATGAACCAGGCGGCCGCGCTGCCACCCACCGCACTGCTAGATGCCAACTACCAACCGTCCGGCTACAACCGAACCAGCTTAGAAGGTTTCCTCGATGCCAAGTTGCTAGTTGCAATGCTCAACCGTTTAGGTAAAAACCTCACGCGGGCCTCGTTGGCAGCAGCGGTTGTCGGCATGAAGGACCTCGACATTGGCCTGCAGCACCCGCTATCGTTTCAGGGGCGCAATCAGGCGTCTGACGAGGTGTACTTCGACGCTGTAAATTCCAACGAAGTGGCAGGCACATCTGCAGTGAATGAGGCTAAAAAATGAGCGATTTGCGCTTGTTTAGCAAGGCGCTGCTGGGCATCTACCTGCTATTCGCCGTCATCGCGCTCTCGACATCCGCTTTATGCATCCATACCGTTGACCAGGAACTGAGTCGCGAATACCAGAGCAACAGCGAGCAGATCGCCAAAGTGATCGCCGATGCTAGCGTGGATGTTCTACTCAATCGTGATTTATCCGTGCTGCAATCACTGGTAGACCAGTATCTTTCTATCCGCTCCATCAAATATATCTATATCGCGGATGAGAACGGCGAGGTCATTGTGCATACCTTTGTGCCTCAAGTGCCTGCCGAGATTGTCGCAACGGATCGCCGTACCACAGCCAGTACGCATCGCTCACTGACAGGCATCGGCAGCGTTATCGAAGTCGTAAGCCCTATTCTGCAAGGACGGGCGGGTACGGTGCATCTGGGCATGGACGCAGGGCTTATCGGACTCAAAATTCAGTCAGCAGTGGGTCGCGAAATCTACCTGATTTCGGTACTGTTCATCGGCAGCATTCTGCTGACCTTGCTGCTGATCGGAACCGCTGCACGACCGTTGCACCGACTACTTTCTTATCAACGGCAATTGGCCGGCGAAGACGATGGGTTTGGATTGACACCGGCAGAGGTCACCCGACTATTAGAGAGACGCGATTTGGCGGGGGATCTCGCGCGTCTTGCGCAGCGTTCACCATCGCCCCCGCAAACAAATCGAGCAGACCCACTGTGAACGCGTCCTACACGAGGCCGCGCCGATGGACCCTGGTATTGGCCGGCACCGTACTGCAGATGGGCCTCGGTACGGTATATGCCTGGAGCTATTGGCAAACTCTATTGGTGAACTGGTACCGATGGACCTATACCCAAACGGCCTGGGCGTTTAGCTTGTCGATTCTGACACTGGGATTCTCAGCGGTTTGGGCCGGCTACAACTTGCGTCGTTTTGGACCACGCCGGCTAGCGACGTGTGGCGCCGCGCTCTTTTCGCTGGGGTATCTGCTCGGCGGCCTTGCGCTATATCTTAAGAGTCTGGCGCTTTTCTATTTCGGCTACAGCGTGATCGGCGGTATCGGTATCGGACTCGGCTACGTGACACCGGTGACCACCGTGGCTAAGTGGTTTCCGGACAAGAGAGGGTTGGTCACGGGCATCGTGGTCATGGGCTTTGGATTTGGCGCCTTTGCAATGAGCAAGGGTCTGGCGCCACTATTAATTGGCATGACACGCGGCAATTTGGCAACCGTCTTCGTCGCGCTGGGTGTGTTGCTCGGGTTAATTATGATCCCAACGGCTGCGCTGATCCGCGACCCGCCGCCTAACCCCGCGTCCTCGGTGCCTCAGGCAGCGATAGCGGTGAGTGGCCTAGACACGAACGTGCGTCAGTGCCTGCTGTCAGGAGAGTTCAGCCGATTGTGGCTGATGTTCTTTTTCAATATCAGCGCCGGCATCTCCATCATCAGCATGCAATCACCGCTCGCGCAGCAGGT
This sequence comes from uncultured Pseudomonadota bacterium, assembly GCA_903908265.1. Lineage (GTDB taxonomy): Bacteria > Pseudomonadota > Gammaproteobacteria > Steroidobacterales > Steroidobacteraceae > CAIKZZ01. Next base: position 11,573 of record CAIVRI010000051.1, on the reverse strand, counting down.
TTGGAGACTCAAGAATCCGTCGATTGAGCCGGCCATACTGGTGAGCTATGGGGCGACGCTCATTGCGGTCAGTTCGCTCTTCAATGGGGTAGGCCGGCTTTTTTGGGGTCTGGTGTCGGACCGAATCGGTCGGCTTACGACGCTGCGAATTATTTTGTGTACGCAGATGGTGGTCTTCGGACTACTGATGACGGAGCACGATCCATGGCTGTTCAGCGCCTTCATCTGCTATATCCTGTTGTGCTTCGGGGGCGGCTTCGCCGTGATGCCTCTTGCGGTGAGTGACGTGTTTGGGACCCCGCGCATGTCCGTCATCTACGGCAGCCTACTCTCTGCCTGGGCCCTCGCTGGCGTCGCCGGACCGTTGCTGCTGGCGCACTTGACGGACACCTATCCGGATCACGCCATCATCTACAGCTTTTTGACTGGGGTGTTATTCCTTGGCGCAGGAATTATTGTCAGCTTCGTAAGCGCAATGGATCGGTTTCAAGCGCCGATCACGGTGCACTTAGCTGCCGACGGATTGCATCAAATCGCTTGACCGCAACCTGAGCAGACGCAGTCTCCCGCCACTACTCGACGACAACGACTGCGCCGGACCTTTCTGCGGCACTCAAGGTGCAAAAAGTCTGGCTCCATGGAACATCCGAAAGAGGTTTACTCTTTACGCAGCGCAGCGCGACTTTGTGCGGCCAAGTCTCTTTCAAACTCTACAGCGGATAACGCCACAAAAGCTTGCAACTCGTCGGCATTGATAAACGGGTTATTGGTTGATTGACCGAGTCGAGAGCGCTTGCCCCATAAGTCAAAAAAATCCTTGTGGTTGGACAGGAAGACATCCGCACGCACTTCCTTGAGTCTCGTGAAAGTTGCTCGATAATCATCGATGATCCCAGGGTACTGTGGTTTGGGAACGAGCCGATTCGCAGCAACCGTCGTGCTGCAATAAAATATCACTTGATGAGCCACGTCTTGGTCTCGAATCGGCATCAGCCAGGACGTGCACCCACGCGTATGGCCTGGCATCACCAGCGCCGTCAACTTCACTTCGCCGAGTTGCACGATGTCGCCATCACCAATCACTCGATCGACAGCAACGGGTGGCGCTGTCACGGCAGCCACGTCCTCGCTGCCCAAATAAGTACCCGTCTCTAAGGAGATACGGTCTCCGGCGGAGGCGAGCATCTGGGCGCCTGTATCTCGCTTCAACTGGGCCAGCCCGCCGGAGTGATCAAAATGGGCATGGCTGTTCAATAGGTAGCGAATATCCGTCAGGCGAAACCCGAGGCGCTTAATATTATTTTCAATCAAGGGCGCCGATTCGGGTAACCCGCCATCCAGCAGAATCAACCCTGCCTGGGTCTGTATCAACCAAGCGCCTAACTCTTCAGTCCCCACATAGTAGATTGGACCGAGGACGTGAAATGGTTCCGCAGGTTGGTTCCACTCAGCGACCAGAGCCGCGATCGATGAACGGTCTGCGCCGTGGGCGACTGCAGCGGCGACGCCGCAAACAACGAGACCGGCAAGCCTGCCCTTAAAGAGAGCAACCACATCGCGCATAAAGACCACTCCGGTAACGCGCACGCGCCTGATTAGCATGCACGGTGCCATCGAAGATTGGAACAACGTCAAGGTCTGCCGTATGCAGCGCCAGCGCGACGGGGCCGCAACTGGGTCCACATCGAGCAAACACGTGAGCGATTCGGTCAGCGCCCCCCCCCCGCCACGAGAGGTGGGGAGCAGGTGCCAGTTGGGGCGCCGGTGGGCGCCAACCAGTGTCTGCGCAGCAGGCCCGCACGGCAGCACGCCAAGTCGATGGCGAAACGCTTCGAGTCACTGCGAGGAATGGTGGCCAAGGTCGGAATCGAACCAACGACACGCGGATTTTCAATCCGCTGCTCTACCAACTGAGCTACTTGGCCACTGCAACTGATTGATTTTAATCAGCCGACGCACCAACGGAAGCCGTGCGAGGGGGCGTATTAGACCGGCAGCAGGGGCAGCGCGTCAAGGCCGCCAACGAAGTATCGGCCTTAATGCAATCCGTGTTTGCGCTTGGAGCCAACGTCTCGCCCATCGTCACCGATCCTCGCCGCTCGCGCACCGAAAACCCGCGCGGGTAGAAAAGGCCGGTCCTACTCGGGTGGCCGGGCGTCGCGAGACGTCATTGCACCCCTCTCTGTGGGAGCCCCGTTTTGTACAGCGCCACGAAGACGTCGTGTTGGCATCCGCGTCGCTCACAGCGATGAGAAGCATCAGCCGCTCGCTGGTGGCGATGTGCCACGGCACCTTTTTGGAAGTGTGATCACGGCCCACTTCTGCATTCGACCTTGACCGAGTTGCGCAGGCACCGCGCTGCGGACCTGCGCACAAATAGCATTCAACCGGAGAGTACACTCGGGCACCACACCCGGCCGACCAAGTACCGAACCACCCTCCTATGCTAATCGATCTGCGTAGAGCCTTGCAGCGTCTCCTGCCACCGGTCGGCGCTCTGGTACTGATTGAAGGCGCGTGGGCTCACTTCTGGCTTGGCGTTTCCCCGATCGAGATCTTATGGGCCGCTGCGCTCTCGACCCCCATTTTGATTCTGTACGCGCTCGCCATCTTGCATGCGCGCGCACTGGCGACACGGGTCGTTCTCATCCTGACGCTATTGGTGATGAATTATTCGCAATACGCCTTCGCGTCCTTCTATGCGCGCTTTGTCGCCCCCAGCGAATTGCAATTACTGGCCGAGAACAGCCCCCATGAATTGCGCGAAAGCATCCTTCTTTATTCGAGCAGCACAGCGCTGCTGGCTGCCCTGACAACGCTAATCGCCTATGCATATATCCTCAGAAAAAATGGCCTATTCACCCCACGGCGGTGGCTGACTCCGAGCGCCTTAATCGCCGCGGTGCTCTGGAGCCATCTCATCGGCGGAGCACTGCCCACAGCGCCGGCTGGATCACCTGAAGTGGCTTTTTTATCCACCTGCACGCACGCATTGCAGAGTCGACTACAACACCGCTCGCTGATCCGTTCTAGCCGACAGAATGCTCCCTCCCCCACGCAGCCCGCTGCCGATTTCGACATTATCTATCTCGTGGGCGAGAGCCTCAGAGCGGATCGGTTTCCACCGGGCAACTATTCTCGCAACGTAACACCATTTCTACATGCGCTGACGCTCCCGCATGTGGCGTTCAACAACGTCACCAGCGATGGGGATTGCACCGGCCGCTCAATGCCCTATCTGATGGTCGCGCCTGCTCGGCCGCTCCATCTAGACCTCTACCGACGGCCTACCCTGTTCGGTTACGCCAAGAAGGCTGGGTTCCGTACCGCTTTCGTTTACGCGAATGAGAATGATTGGACGGAATTTGTAGACGGCAACATTGACCTGCTGCGTCGCAATGGACAACTCGGTCTAGCTAGCAACAAATGGGCCTATAACAACGATGAAAAGATGATCGATTCGATCTCCAACATCGCTAATAGCAGTGGACCTCAATTTTTGGTGGTCGAGACGTATACCAGCCATTGGCCTTATGGCGATCGATATCAGAGCTGCTCGCGATGCCGAATCTATCGTCCAGATAATATCGGCAGGCCTGTGCCCTTCTCAACGCGCTACCGAACACAAATCGTCAACAGCTACGACAATGCGATGATCTACTTTGATCAGTTCGTGGCACATTTGATGGCATCACTGAAAAAGCCAACACTGGTTATTTTCACGAGCGACCACGCTGAATCCTTAGGCGAGCACGGCAGGTGGGGGCATTGTTCTGCTGCACCCGAGCAGTTTTTCGTTCCCCTCATGTTCATAGCGACCGACGCAATGGTGGCGCAAGCAGCGGGTTTTTCTCAGTTAGCACGACGTGCCGACACGGCCGCAACTCAGGCCAATGTATTCCCAAGTATTCTGGGGTACTTTGGTTATAGCGCGAGCGCGCTCTCTGTCTCGTATGCGATAAACCTATTCGATTTGTCCGGCGATGGCGAAATGGATCGATCCGTCTTAATTTCCGAGATTGGAACCGGCGCAGAACCAGTGCAGTTTGCCCACATCAACAAACAGAGAATGATGACTTCGGTGGAATCGGCGATGCCCGGCAATTAGACGTAGGCACTCAGCCTCCGCTAAACAACCCGGAAGCGGCCACAGCGGACTCCCTGACACTGTATCGACTCAGGACACAGCCATCAGGCGGCGACTGACGACTAGGTGATAGGAGACGGCAGGCGAGGGACATCCCCCGCCTGCCGCGCAACTCAGAAGCGCTGACTGAAGTTCAGCCCCACCAAGCGCGGACGGGTCGGAATGACGTTAATCAGCTGACAAACCGACGGGACGCAGGTCGGATAGCGGATCGCCTGTCCACGTGAGTCGAGTGCGTTACTGACGAACAAATCGACCGACCAACTGTTCTTGGCCGCGCCCAACGACAAATCGACCGTGCCATAACCGGGCGAAGGACCGACTATTGCTTCGTCCGCCAGCTTCAGAGAGGACAGCGCATTGGATTGATACACACCCGCCAATTGAGAATGCCAGCGATACTCTCCGGTATTCCATTCATAGCGCACGATGAGGTTGCCCTTGAACTTGGAAGAGACGGGCAGCCGCGAGCCGGCCGGTGCGAAAATCGCGTTGTCCTTGCCACCCAAGGACGGCTCTGTGCAGGTAAGCGTTGGGCTCGGGTAATGGCACACATTAGTCAGCAATTTGCTGTCGAGGAAGGTTGCCGAGGAACTCAGGGTCAGGCCTTTGCTGACCTTGTAGTGCACCTCGAGCTCGAGCCCTTTGATCTCCGCGCGACCCGCATTGATAACCACGTTCACCCCGTTCGGGCCGGGATAGGCGAACTGGGCGTTCGTCCAGCGCTCCATGAAGACCGCGCCGTTCACCCGCAAGCGGTGATTGAACCAAGTGGTCTTGGTACCTATCTCATAGTTGGTTAAGTAGTCTGGGTTGTACGGCGGCACCGACAGCAATCGATTGACGCCGCCCGGCCTAAAGCCGGTCGACATGGTCGCGTACACCATGCGGTCATTATCAAACTTGTAGGTGACATTGACGCGATGCGTTTGCCCCGACTGCGCCGCGCGATTGAGCAGATCCTTGCATGGCAGATTCGGATTGGTGTTGTCGATCGGGGTAAAACAGATGTTCTCGCCGGTCCACGGGCTGTCGGCTGAGGGGAAATTGGCACCAAAGCCTGCAAATCCTTCGACTGTATTGTCGTAGCGATAGAAGCGAACACCGCCAGTCAAGGCCAGTTTGCTGGTCAGGTCGTAGGTGAAATCACCGAACAGGGCCGAGTCCTTATCGACGCGCATGGCTTCCTCGTACCACACGGTATTGGGTTGGCCGCCAACCGAGAGTTCCGGCGCGAGATCGGGAACAACGTAGTTGTAACGCATGTGATCGGTTTGGCGCTCGTAGAAAGCGCCGATCACACCGTGCAGGCGCCAGGTCGACGGGGTCGCCAGTCGCACTTCGTGCGACTGCTTGGTCAATTCATTCGTGCCCGTGTAGTACTGTCCACGACTGACGTCATACCCGTTCTTGTTGCGGAACAGGTCTGCGTAATACGCAGGGTTATACGCATAGGCGACATCATAGAAGAGCGTGTAGTCGGAATAGTCACTCTGCTGATACTGACTGCGCTTGATGTACCCGCCCGCATAGGTCAAATCAAGATCCGCCACCTTGCCTTCGACCACGAGCGTACCCATGGTCCAACGGTCGGTATTGATGTCCGGCAAGTAGCGGGAGACATTGAGGTCGCCGGTGCCGCCCAAAGTCATCGACGGGGCGGACGAGCCGTCCGGCAGCGTCGGTGTCAAGGTGATCGCGTCAGGCGTGTACGCCCACGAGCCGTTGGACTTCTGATCTTGGGTCATCACCGTCGCGGTTGCAGTCCACCGTTCATTGATATCGAACTTGATCGCTGCTCGACCGCCCGCCGTCTTGGTCGTGTTGAAATTCTTTTGAACGAGGTTGGCATTATCACGCTGATAGCCCAGGCCGAGCGTATTCGGTCCCCCGTTATAGGTGGTCGGATTCGGACCTGGAATGTAGGTCGGATCACTCGCATCGCCGGGACCGGGGTAGTACTGCGGCGAACTACGCACATTGTTGATGTACCCGCCGTCCTTTTCGGCCCAGCCGACCAAGCGGATCGCCGCGTGTTCGCCAATTGGCAAATTGGCGAAGCCTTCGAGCTTGCCGCCCTGCCCACCCTTCGTAAATGTTTCACCCGTTACGTCATAGCCCGCCTCAAAATGCGAGGAATCCGGCTTATTCGTGATCAGCCGCATCGTGCCGGCCATCGAACTGGCACCGAACAACGTACCTTGGGGACCTGCGAGTGCCTCAACGCGCGCCATGTCGTAGACGTGCACGTCAAGGTTCGTAGCAATCGTCGTTACCGGCATTTCGTCGAGGTAGATGCCCACGAGCGGCTGCGAGCCAACGTGAACCCCATCGCCGCCGTTGGTCACACCACGCACGTACAATTGCGCCTGACCTGGCCCGTATGACTGCACCGACAAGCTCGGCAAATACCGCGCGTAATCATCAAAGCTTGCGACCTGCAGATCGGCCAACTTCTTTGAGTCGATCGCTTCAATGCTGATCGGCACGGCCTGCATGTTTTCTTCGCGTTTTTGCGAAGTCACGACGACTTCGTCGAGCATCGTGCTATTGCCGCCGGTTGTAGCGGGGGCCTGCTGCGCCTGCGCTAGGCCGGCTGCAAGAATAGACGAGGTTGCGATAAACAATGGCCGCAGCAGCAGTGTGCCAAACGACGTGTTCTTATCCAAGATTCCCCCTAGATCCAGTCTGTATTGAAGCAAGATACAGAATATAGATTATGAAAAAAACGGTCCACTATTGTAAGGGCCATTTAGAGATGTCGGGTTCTGGCTAGATAGAAATGTCGTGGTCGGCGGTTAGGACCATTCTTTCGGGCCCGTTTGGGCTTCGGGAGTCTGGTCATGACGAACCTACCGACGGTGACCCTGACGATGCGCGAGCTTGAACGTCTCAAGTGCATTCAAGGCGTTGTGGATGGTGATCTGAAGCCAGGCCGAGCCGCAGAACGGCTCGGCCTCACGGTGCGCCAGATTGAACGCCTAGTGATCCGGTACCGAGCCGACGGCCCGATTGGGTTGGTTTCGAGGCACCGGAACCGGCCCGGCAACCGCGGTCTCAAGACCGACCTCGCGGAGCATGTTCTGGGCATTCTCCGAGCCCATTACAGCGATTTTGGGCCGACGCTGGCCGCCGAGAAGCTCAGGACACGTCACAACGTGGTTCTGGCCAAGGAGACGGTCCGGCAGCTGCAGATCGCGTCCGGGATGTGGATCCCGCGCAAGCTGAGGCCGCCGAAGGTCCAGCAGCCGCGAGCTCGTCGCGCCTGCATTGGTGAGCTGATCCAGATCGATGGCTGCGAGCATGCGTGGTTCGAAGCCCGCACGCCGCAATGCACGACGCTCGTTTACGTCGACGACGCGACGAGCCGACTGATGGTTGTGCTGTTTACGGGATCCGAGTCGACGTTCGCGTACTTCGAGGCAACGGGACAGTATTTGCTGCAATACGGCAAGCCGTTGGCGTTCTACAGCGACAAGGCGAGCGTGTTTCGGATCAACCAACCGTCGGCCACCGGCGGCGCCGGCCATACGCAGTTCGGACGCGCGCTCTACGAGCTCAACATCGACGGCATCTGCGCGAACACCGCGGCAGCGAAAGGCCGCGTCGAACGCGTTCACCTGACTTTGCAGGATCGTCTCGTCAAAGAGCTTCGTTTACAGGGTATATCGACGATCGAGGCTGCCAACGCGTTCATGCCGGCGTACATCGCCGAGTACAACGCGCGGTTCGCGAAGATGCCTCGTGGCCAGCACGATGCGCACCGTCCGCTGCGTGCGGACGAAAGTCTCGACAAGATCTTCTCCTGGCGCGAGCAGCGCAAGGTCACGCAGAACTTGACGCTGCACTACGAACGGAAGCTTTACCTGCTCGAGGACAATCCGAATAATCGGCGCTTCATCGGCAAGTATCTGGACATTCTGCAGTACCCCGACGGGCGGATCGAGATTTACGGAGCAGGCGTCTCGATCCCCTACTCGACCTACGATAAGCTTGGCACGATCGATCAAGGCGAGATCGTCGAGAACAAGCGACTAGGGCACGTGCTTCAGGTCGCACAACTCGTGCAGAAAGATCGGGACGATCGCAGTGTCGCAGGACCCTCGACGGCGCACCGACCGGACGGCAGAAAGGTGCCGAGGAAAAAGGCGCCTGGAGCGAAGACGCAGCGTGAGCTCAGCCCCGAAGACCTCGAGAAAGCCCTGACGACTGCGACTGCTGATAACGACTAAAGTGACAGACCAGATGAAGAGCGGATCCGTCGACCACGACATCTGTAAGTAGCCAGAACCCCGACATCTGTAACTGGCTCAAGCAACTATGGTTCGCCACGCGATTGATACGATTCCAGCTACCGTATCAGGCTGTTGGCGGCACGAAACCTTCGGGCTGTGTAGACCCCTCACCGAATAGAAATTTCTGCATTTCGGCGACCAAAAAAGCGCGGTGCTTCGGGTCAATCGGGGTCATGCGGTATTCATTCAGCAACATCGTCTGATGGTCGACCCACCGCTGCCAGCCTTCCTTGGACACTTCGCGATAAATGCGCGCGCCCAGCTCCCCCGGATAAGGGGCATACGCCAAGCCCTCCGCGGATCTCCCCAACACCACGCATTGCACCATCCGCGACATCCTAGACTCCCGACACTGCAACCATAAGATTCTGCTCCGCGCGCAACTGCGCGATGAGAGCGGCCACCGGCGTGGCAAGCCCAAGCGCTGCGGGCTGGCAGAGGTTGTACCACGTCTCGCCCTCAGCCTCTACGACGTCGGCGCTCGCAACAACCCACGGATGAATTTCCAGTTCAAAATGGGTAAACCCGTGGCGCAGCGGCGACAACGGCCGCAAAAGCACGTCGGCGCGCAGCGCCCGGCTCGCCGCAAGCCCACGCAGACTGGGCGCATCAACCGCCTCCAGAAAGCCATACAGGCCGCCCCAGATCCCGTCCGCGGGGCGACGCGACAGCAGCACGCTGTCTCCTCTACAAATAAGGAGCCAGTGGGCAACCCGCAGCGGTCGCGCCCGCTGTGCTCGCGGCACGGGCAACTGCGCCTGGCGGCCGTCCCGACGCGCGACGCAATCGGCACTGACCGGACAGCGCGCACACGCCGGTTTGCGTAAGCGACAGCAGGTAGCGCCCAGATCCATGATGGCTTGCGTGTAGTCGCCGGCACGCTCGGTGGGGGTGAGTTGCTCACTCAACTGCCAGAGCCGCGCAACGACCGCGGCCTCACCCGGAAAGCCGTCGATGCCCGCCCATCGCGCCAGCACACGCTTCACATTGGCGTCGAGAATGGGATGACGACGATCCAGCGCCTGGGCGAGGATAGCCCCTGCGGTAGACCGACCGATACCGGGCAAGGCATGCAATGCCTCCAACGCATCGGGCATGGTGCCGCCATGATCCTGCACGACCAGCCGGGCCGACCGAAGCAGATTACGCGCACGCGCGTAATAGCCAAGGCCCGACCACAGATGTAGTACTTCGTCCTCAGCGGCGGCGGCTAACGCCGCCACATCGGGAAATTGCGCCATAAAGCGCTCGAAGTAGGGGATCACAGCGGTCACCTGCGTCTGTTGCAACATCACCTCCGAGATCCAGACCCGATACAGCGTTCGGTCGCGCTGCCACGGCAAGTCATGCCGCCCTTCACGCGCGAACCAGGCCAATAAGCGCGTCGCAAAAGGCTCGGCATGATGCGCCGACGGCAACTCTTCGGATTCAGCCACAGTGCCCGCCTATAAATTCTGAGGCACTGATTCTAGGCAAAGCGACGAGACGGCGCTCAGCGACTACACAAGGTCACGTCACCGCTTTTCGTATCGATACGCACCCGCGCGGTCGCTGCGCCTTCCCGGAAGACGAGCCGGCTGCCCGGGCCGTAGCCTTCCTGCGTGGCCTTTCGCCCCTGACAGGTCGACAGGTCCCCAGACAAGGACGACACCTCGTAATCGGCAGGCGGCAACGCCCCGGCAAAAGACACCTGCACATCGCCACTGACTGTTTCCGCCTCTAAGCGCCCGTCCCCCGACAGACCGAGCGTGGCATCGAGATCGCCCGAGACACTTTTGAGATTAACGCGATTGAGCAGCCCCATCTTCAAATGCGCGTCACCACTGACCGATTGAAAAGAAAACTCACCGGCCCCGCCGGTCACCGTGGCATCGCCGCTGACGGTGGATAACTGGGTCAGGCGCGCCGTGGGGGCAGCGTCTAAATGCAGGTCGCCGCTGACCGTACGAATCCGCGTCTCGGCCGCCGCCGCCGTGGTGATATCGCCACTCACGGTCTGCAACTCTTGGTTGCCAAGCAGGCCTTGAATGCGCAGATCTGTGCTGGTCACCTGTGCTTTAAGGGAGCCGCCTTTGGGCATTTTGACGACCAAATGCGTCGCCACGGCGTCACCCCAACCAAAGTGAATTCCCGCGATACCCTTGCCGACCACCCGGACGGTAGATCGGACACCATTTTGCGTAATCTCCAGACGCTCCGCCTCAGCGCCCAGCGTGCCGCTCACTTCGAGTTCAGGCTTATCCCAGCCCTGCACTTCGATACGACCGGCGGCATTGATCAACTCGACCTGCGCCGCGGCATCCACCGCACGGTGCTCAGAGACGGTCTTCACCGCCGCCGCACCATAGGCGCTAGCGGTGACAAGCACGGCAGCCACGATCCAAAGACCACGAAATTGCTGATGGTTCATGTAGAAGTCCTCCTAACAAAGGGCTCGGTGGCCCGAACAATGGCGTCATACAAATCAAACTCTTGCCGAGTGGTGCTGGCATACAGGCGTGACAACACAGCGCTGTCGGGCGCCGCTCGGCGAGACTGCGCAAGATCCTGCTCGGCGGCCTGAATGACCCCCAGCGCGCGCTCCACACGAACCCGCGTTGGCGCATCGAGCAAGGGCAAGCGCGTCCGATAAGTGGTGGCCAACTGCGAACGGGCGGCCATCACAGAGGCCGCATCGCGTGCCAGCAGGTCGCTCGTGCCGGGCGCACGCACGCCCCATAGGACGCTCATCATCACAGCGCCCAGTAAGCAGCCCGCCACCAGTCCAAAAACCACACGGCTTGCAGGAGGACGGGCAGACATTTCATCGTGCATAGCGGCCTCGATACGCGGCCACAGGTCGTGGGTCGGGACGATCTCCTGCGGTAAGCGGGCCAGCACGTCCTCCAGCGAGGCACGAGGCTTGTCATCCAATTTCATGGCATCTCCAATCCAAGACGGACCGACAATAAGGCGCGAGCACGATGGAGCTGGGTCTTACTGGTCCCGACCGCGATACCCAGCACCGTGGCGGCCTCTTCATGCGTATACCCATAGAGGCTAACCAGCACCAAGACACGGCGGGCCCCGTCCGGCAGCAGTGCGATCGCCGCTTCCACATCGATGGGCGGAGACGAATCGGGCGTAGATAG
>CAIVRI010000050.1 GCA_903908265.1 uncultured Pseudomonadota bacterium | reverse complement strand
GGTAACACGGGCGCCACGGGCGCTACTGGCCTTACGGGCAACACTGGCGCTACCGGTGCAACTGGCAACACGGGTTTGACCGGCGCCACTGGCGCGACTGGCGCAGCGGGTACCGCGGGCGCTGCTGGTGCTGCGGGCGCTACGGGTGCAACCGGCGCTACCGGCGCTACCGGCTTGACTGGCAACACCGGTGCGACAGGTGCGACCGGTGCTGCCGGCGTAGCAGGTGCCGCAGGCGCCGCTGGAGGCAAAGGTGCGACGGGTGCTACTGGCGCAACCGGTGGAGGCATCAGCATCTTTGGAACCGGCAATCTAATCGCGGGTTCCGGCGGAATGTCGACCGCTGCTACTGGCTCGAACAATGTCGCGATTGGCGTCGGCGCACTTGCCGCTACCACCACGGGCTCGCAAAATGTGGCGGTTGGCAACCAGTCTGGTAACGCCATAACAACGGGCAGCTACAACATTGACATTGGCTCAACGGGTGCTGCCGGGGACGCCAATATCATTCGTATCGGCCAACCAGGCGTCCAAGTTGCAACCTACATTCCCTCGATCGTATTGAACGACCTTACGACCTCGACCACGTCGCGGCCGGTGTACATCAATTCCGATGGACACCTCGGGTTCTCAAACGCAACAGCGGGCTCCACTGTGGCGACGCCGGCGGCGGCGAACGGCCTAATCACCACGTACGGACCATGCCTCACTTCAGACCTTGCAGGCAGTTGGACGCTGTATATCACTGCACAGTCCAGTTCTCCGCTCGGCGCCTTCAATCCGTCTCCCGCATTCCTCTCGGACGTGTGCACGGTTGGGTTTAATGCGGACGGCACCGTGTACAACTTCCAGTGTAACAATCTGTCGTTTAACACGGATCAGCATGGCAATGGCGCACCGCCACCCTCGGTCGCGGCCAACAGCTGTGACTTCACCTGGCTGCAGCAGGAATCCATCGCAGGCGCACCATCGGGCAACCCCCGCTCGATGTACTTTACGCTGGATGCCTCACGCAACGTGATGGTGGGTGTAGTGACGAATCTGCTGGCGGTCGGCGCTGGCGGCGTGCCGAACTTCTCCGGCAGCCTGCACGCAGTACGCAAACCGTAAGAAAAGCCTAGTGGCCGGATCAGAGACTGGACTGTCTCGGATCCGGCCATTCAGGACAAAGCCGCTGCAAATAACCAGACCCGGCCGAGCGCCGGGTTTTTTTTGATGGAACGAGGCCGTGAAATCCAAGAACAGCCAATCAACGGGCGCTTTAATCATCGGCAACAAAAACCGATCAGCGGTAAAAAAATAAAAATTTGCACAGCATCGACAGAACCGAACGCTGCGCGAAAGGAATAAACCGGAAATACCGTTGGCCAGACTCTCTAGCACCCTTCCTGCGTCAACCGCTCACCGGCCGATGAAACCAGTAACTGGCACTGATCAAGCAATCATCAACTCCGTAACAATAACTCTGCAGCACGCAAGCGACTGATCTCATCGCGGGCACGCGCGGCCTGTTCAAACTCAAGATTTTTTGCGAGCTTCATCATCTCCGCCTCGAGTTTCTTGATTTTTTTCTGAATCTCCGCCGGCTTCATCGCGCCCAGCGGCAACTCCAAGCCACCGCGCTCTTCAGCCGAGCGGGCACCCTCCATCACGTCTTGCACCGCTTTCTTGATTGACCGCGGCGTGATGCCGTGCAGCGTGTTGTAGGTGACCTGTTTCTCACGACGCCGCGCGGTCTCGTCCATGGCGCGACGCATCGAACCGGTAATAACGTCTGCATAAAGAATGGATCGGCCATTCAAATTGCGCGCCGCCCGACCGATGGTCTGAATCAACGAGCCTTCCGAGCGCAAAAAGCCCTCCTTGTCTGCATCGAGAATTGCCACCAGCGACACTTCTGGCAGATCCAAACCCTCGCGCAGCAAATTGATCCCGATCAGCACATCGAACTTACCCAGACGCAAGTCGCGCAAGATTTCCACCCGCTCGACCGTCTCGATATCCGAATGTAGATAACGGACCTTGACGCCATGTTCTTGCAAGTAATCGGTCAGATCCTCTGCCATGCGCTTGGTCAGCGTGGTGACGAGTACCCGTTCCTGCTGCGCGACCGTTGTACGAATCTCCGACAGCACATCATCCACCTGCGTACGTGCGGGTCGCACCTCGACGGCGGGATCAATCAGACCCGTGGGTCGGACCACCTGTTCGACGATTGCACCGACGGAATGCGCCAGTTCGTACTTGGCTGGTGTCGCCGAGACGAAGATCATTTGCGGCGCGTGCTGCTCCCACTCCTCAAACTTCAGCGGGCGGTTATCCAGTGCCGATGGCAGTCGAAAACCATACTCCACCAGCGTTTCCTTACGGGAACGGTCGCCTTTGTACATGGCCCCGAGCTGCGAAATCGTAACGTGACTCTCATCAACCACCAGCAACGCGTCCTCAGGCAGATAATCGAACAGGCACGGCGGCGGTTCGCCAGCAGAGCGACCAGACAGGTATCGCGAGTAGTTCTCGATACCGGAGCAGTAGCCGACCTCATTCATCATCTCGAGGTCATATAAGGTCCGCTGCTCGAGTCGCTGCGCCTCCAGCAGTTTTGACTGCTCGCGAAGGACCACCAGTCGGGTGCGCAACTCATCTTTAATGTCTTCGAGCACCGCCGTCAGGCGCGCCTTCGGCGTCACGTAATGACTGGAGGGGAAAATTGTCGTCCGCGGTACCTTGCGCAGGGTTTCTCCGGTCAACGGGTCAAACCAAGCGAGCGCCTCGATCTCGTCATCAAACAACTGGATTCGCAGCGCTTCCTTCTCGCTTTCGGCCGGGAAGACATCGATCACATCGCCACGCACGCGATACGTACCTTGGGTCAGATCGATATCGTTGCGGGTGTATTGCATCTCCGTCAATCGATGCAAAATTCGGCGCTGATCCATCCGCTCACCGCGCGACAGATGCAGCACCATCGACAGATACGCCTCCGGATCGCCGAGTCCGTAGATCGACGACACCGTCGCCACAATGATCACATCGGGCCGCTCGAGCAGCGCCTTGGTAGCCGACAAGCGCATCTGCTCAATATGGTCATTGATCGAGGCATCTTTTTCGATAAACGTGTCGGAGGACGGCACGTACGCTTCCGGCTGGTAATAGTCGTAGTAGGAGACAAAATATTCGACCGCATTGTCGGGGAAGAACTCACGGAACTCCCCGTATAACTGCGCGGCCAAGGTCTTGTTGTGCGCCATCACAATGGTCGGTCGCTGCAAGCGGTTGATCACGTTCGCAATCGTGTAGGTCTTGCCCGAGCCGGTAACCCCCAACAGCGTCTGATAGCGTAGACCCGAGGTGATGTTCTCGCACAGCGCATCAATCGCCGCCGGCTGATCGCCTGCCGGCACATATTCGGCCTCTAGACGGAAGCGGCGTTCCTGAAAGTCGGGGTTCTGGGTACGGCGGCGGGCCATCGGTTAAAGATCCTGATTGCGACAAAAACGTATTTGCGTGAAAATTAAGTCGTTTTCAACGCGCTACGGAACAGAAGTGACCATCCGACTCGCCTCGCGCATGCAGCGCATCAAGCCTTCCCCCACCCTCGCCGTCACGGCGCGCGCAGCGCAGCTGAAGGCGGAAGGCAAAGACATTATCGGGCTCGGCGCCGGAGAACCGGATTTTGACACCCCAGCGCACATCGCGGAGGCCGGCATCGCCGCCATCCGCGCCGGCTTCACCCGCTACACGAACGTCGACGGCACGCCGGAGCTCAAGGACGCCATTATCGCGAAATTCCAGCGCGACAATGCACTGACCTACGAGCGTAGCCAGATTTTGGTGTCCGCCGGCGCCAAACACACGATTTTCAACCTCATGCAGGCTTTGCTGGACGAGGGCGATGAGGTGGTGATTCCCGCCCCCTATTGGGTCTCTTACCCCGACATGGCTCTGTTGGCCGGTGGCGTGCCGGTGATTGTGACCGCAGGACCGGAGCAAGGGTACAAGATCACGCCGGCGCAGTTGGCCGCGGCGATCACGCCCAAAACCAAGCTCTTTATCCTCAATAGCCCCTCCAACCCGACCGGCGCGGCGTACACCCGCGCAGAATTGGCGGCTTTGGGCGAGGTGCTATTGCTGCATCCAACCGTCGTCATTGGCACCGACGACATGTACGAGCATATTTGGTGGGGGCCCGAGCCTTTCTGCAGTCTAGTCACCGCCTGTCCGGCCCTCTACGACCGGACCGTGACCATCAATGGCGTCTCGAAGAGTTATGCGATGACGGGCTGGCGAATCGGCTATTGCGGTGGCCCGGCCCATGTCATCAAAGCCATGGCCACCATCCAAGGCCAATCCACCTCCAATCCCACCTCAATCAGCCAAAAGGCCGCTACGGTCGCGTTAAACGGCGACCAAACCTGCGTGCAGGCAATGAACGCGCACTTCAAAGCCCGTCACGACTGGCTGGTCGGTGCCCTCAACGCACTACCGGGCGTGTCCTGCCTGCCTGGGTTTGGCACGTTTTACGCCTTCGCCAATGTGCAGGGGGCGATGGCAAAACTCGGTTGCGCGGACGACAACGCTTTTGCCGAAAAACTGATCACCGAGGCCCTTGTGGCCGTCGTTCCAGGCTCCGGGTTCGGCGCGCCGGGTCATATGCGGATCTCGTTCGCCTGTTCCATGGAAACGCTGGAAAAGGCGATCGCACGACTGCGCGCGGTACTGGCCTGAACGCGTGCGCCCAAGGTTGTGCGCCGCTTGGCAATATTCGTCGCAGATCCTTGACTTAGCAGTGGGGTCTCGCGAGAATGCGCCGCCCTCCTTGTGGGGGATTTGAGAAGTCTACCGTTCCCCTGTAGCTCAGTCGGTAGAGCAAGCGACTGTTAATCGCTAGGTCGTTGGTTCGAGTCCAACCGGGGGAGCCAAATCTCTATTTTTGGCCCAAAGTGCTGAGGCGGCCGCCTTCGTCGTGGCGGCAACTGGCGTAGATTCTTCGAAAAATCAATGCATTGGTAGCCTGTCGCACGGCAGTGAACCTCCTTTCGAGGGCCGTTCAACCGCAAGTTGCGCCGCCACCCATGCAGGCGGGGTGCTCGCGACCGCGCACCCCCAATGCCGTTCAGCGACCGCATAGCGGTACGATCTCGGCGGCATCACGGTACACAGGAGGAGTCTTCTCATGCCGAATCAAACCACCACTGAAGCTGCCGCCCAGTCGTTCAGCCGCGTCTTCGATGCGCCACGCGCGCTCGTGTGGAAGGCCTGGACTACCCCTGAGTACGTGATGCAATGGTGGGGCCCAAAAGGCTTCACCTGTCCGCTCTGCCGCATCGATCTGCGCATCGGCGGCCGCTTCACTTACGCGATGGCCACCCCCGACGGCCAAGTCGGCTATAACGGCGGCGAATTTAGGGACATCGTCCTGCTGGAAAGAATCGTGTGGCTCTGGCACTTCGCCGACGCCGACGGCAATCGCGTGAGCCCCGCCAACTACGGCTTACCCCACGAAGACCGTGCAGGAAATATCGACGAAATTCGATTCGAGCAGGACAGCAACGGCCAGACCAAGCTGACGTACACGCGCAACGATCCCACCGCAAGCCAAGAAGAGAAGGACGGCGTTGCGGCAGCCTTCGAGCAGATCTTCGATAAGCTCGCCACGGTCATCGCCGCGCTCGCCCACACTGCCTGAACCGAGCAACACGACCGTTGCCATCACGGACACCGCCCGGCAACTGCGACCGACCGCGCCACTGCAGGGCAAGCACGCAGGGCACCGGTCGTGTCCGCCGCGACGAACACCCCGAGCCCCTCGCAGCCACTCTCCTGCCGGGGCACCTCCCACTCCCATAAACGCACAGCGGGCCAATGGCGCAGCGGACTGCAAGCTTTCCGCTCGGACCGATACCCAGGATTGGCTTCGCAACTGCGGATCCGGACCGCACGCCGGCACCGTTGCGCCGCAGCGCACACGATGGCGCCATGCATAGACCCGACCACAGTCCGCGGCCACGGTAGTGCCACCACGCAGCCGCAACGACCACCCCAATAATGACCCCGCCGCGTGGCGGTGGCGAATCCTCTGCAGCGCGTGCACTGCACCACCGAGCTGCGTTGCACCCTCTGCGCACCGGCGACGGCTGCAAGCCTTCGAACGAGCGAAGACTCCGGTCTCGTACTGCCAGAAGCGCCGCGCGTGCGCCCCTTTAAACCGGCCCGCTTTGTTGGCGCTTAGAAGTCCGCATCCTCATCGTCCGGCGTCGCACGCAGAAGCGACAATAAGCTGCCAACGTTTGGCGTGCCCCAACCGGTCGCCAGATCGAAGCCCGCCATCGCCGGATAACCCGGCACCTGTCTGTAACTGTTATCGCCCAAAGTCACGTCATGCAGCAGCGAACTCAGCTGCCCTCGCCCACCTAGCGCGTACAACTTAGTGTTTAGAAATCCAATAGGGCGTGCCAGCAGGGCATCGATATCCGCCACGATCCCAGCCCATTCCGGCGCGCCGGCACTGGTACCACCGAAGACATAAAACGTGCCAGACCGATACGCGGACCAGGCCACAATCAACCCGCCAACGACCCCCGCATTCATCCCAACATCAGGCACGCCACGGAATCCATTCAGTTGCTGCCGGATCGTCCGCGGCAGTGACTTTTGAAAATTCGGTTCTGGGGTCAACCGACTGACGCCACCACCGCCAGCGCCAAATCCATCATTCCAAACTTGCTCCGACACGTAGCTGCCGTTGGGATCGGCTAGCCCATTGGTGGCGAAGAACAAATTCGTCCCACCCACCGAGGTCACCAGCGCCGCGCCCGCCGGCCAGCCGACATTCGGCACGCCGATTCCAGCTGTATCCACACCACGATCCATCGCGGCAGCGAACAACGTCACGCGTTGCCGTCGCGCCTTGGCAAAGGCTGCATTCCAATCCTTAATCGACTCCAGTCCCGCCGGGCTCAAAAACGCAACCTCTGCAGCGCCAAAACTCAGTGAGATCGCATTGGGACTCAGATGATCGAGGGCATAGTTTAGCGCCGCGATCAGATCCGTTTCGTCATTGCTCTTGGCCGCCACGAGGACAATGCTTGCCGCCGGGGCCATCGCATGCGCCCACTCGACATCCAGTGCAATTTCGGCCGTCCAGCCCACCATAGTCCCGTTGGATGCGCTATAGGCCGGCGTATCTGGCATGTAGATCTGCTGGAAATTCGCAGCAGGCAGTCCAAATGTTGTGTTGTAGATCTGCAGATCTGCATCGACAAAGGGACTACCGAACGCATCAACAATGACAATCGTCTGCCCATGCCCATCTGCACCTGCGGCGATTAACGCATCGACGCCATATGCTGCACGTATCGCTGCCGGGCCATAACAGTACAGCCCTTTTGACAAGTCCAATGGCTTGTTCTCGCAGTCGAAGTGCCCGCCTCCCAGCACTCTGATTTGCGCTTCCTCGGCGGGGATGGCCGCGTAATCCATCAGCACACCGGCACTCGTCACGCTCCCGCACAACGCAGCTATTATCGTCACTGTAAGCGCTACTACTGTTCTCAAACTCACCCCCTGAAACACGGTCTCTCTTTTTATTTCGATCGTTGGGCCACACTGCTGCGCACCCGCTTATGACAACCGTGCAAGGGTTATGACAACTTTGCTGTACTTGTGTCAACGAGGATGAGACATAATGCAAAAGTACCGATGGCAACGTCGCAGCTTACGCAGCAACCAGATGCCACAGCCAAGCGCGAGCAGGTCCACCGGCACGCCATAGACTCCTGCACTGCACTGCACTGCTCGGTGCGCGCGCGAGCGTCATCGCTATTTGATCGATGGTATCAAACGCATGCGCCACGTCTGCGCAGGGCCAGACGCGCGGCCTCGACCGCCACCGCATGGGCTCAACTCGGTTCGCACACCGTGGCGCCGGCGCATTTGCATCCCGAGATGTAACTCGTGCGATCGTCGTGCGACACCGTCGCTACGCGCGGCAATTGCCTAAATACACATGCATTTTTCGGGAGAAAAAAAATCCGACGAAAATCACAAAAAAATGCCATCCACGTGCGCTTGCCGTACTGCTGAACGGCCCTTAGCGCCTACACCGCGAGGCGATAGGAACGCCGAACCGAGGGAATGGCCGTTCGAGCGGGCACTCGCCGCACGTCTACGCCCCAGACACGCGATCTGGCAACCCCGTCGTCCACGCCCCTCGCGCATAACACCTTCCCATGGGACGCCGCCCAGCAACCGGGTGCGGCCGCCCATTGACGCACCGCCAGTCGTCGGCCATAAATGCGCTCCCATTACTGAATAAGAACAACGAGCCCATGGCCGAGCCTCTGCATGTCAGCGCGCGTGACCGACAGTTGGCGCCCTTGTCAATGGGCATCGGCTTGCTGTTTTGGGTAACTGCGTTATACGCGGCTGCACACCTCTCCGGCGTCCTGCTGGTGAGTCTGTGCGCCGGGGCATTACTCGTTATTGGTATTGTATTTCTGTCTTACTTATTTGCCCATTCTGCGTTCATCGCCCACTTACGCGGTCAGGGAATCGAGGTCAACGAGACCCAATTGCCGGCACTGCAGCAGCAACTGATCCACTGCTGCGCCACCCTGCACGTGCACCCCATACCGCACCTGTACATTTTGAACGGCAACGGCGTGCTCAATGCGTTTGCGACCTGGTTTTTGGCACGCCGTTTTGTGATCCTCAATTCCGATCTCGTGGACGCGATGGAAGACCATCCGGCCGGCATCTGTTTTTACATCGGTCATGAACTCGGTCACATCCGGCGGCACGACAACCCGTTCTATGCCTGCTTACGTTGGCCAGCCCTGCGCTTGCCTTTGCTAGGTGCTGCATTTGCGCGCGCTCGTGAAACCACCTGCGATCTGCACGGGCTTGCTTGCTGCCCGAGTCGTGAGTCCGCCGCTCGCTCACTGGCCGCCCTGTCCGCCGGCAAACGCCAATGGGCCGCCCTCTCACTAGCGGGCATGCGACTACAGGTCGAAGCCGGTACCGGTTTTTGGATGTCTTTCCATGAACTCATCGCCAGTTACCCGTGGACGGCCAAGCGCACGGTACGGGTACTCGATGAGAGCCCATCGCTGCCCTCACGCAATCCCTTTGCGTACCTCTTGGCAGCGTTCATTCCATATGCCGGCAGCATGGGTGCCGGCATCGGCTTGCTGATCTACGTGTATGTCATCGGCATTGCCGCCGCAATCAGTATTCCGCGTTATCACAACGCCCAAGTCCTGCAGCAACTGACCCGAGCAGACACCGCATCGGCGCCAGCGCGAGAGAAGTTGGTCCACTTTTATCAGCACAACCACCGCGTCCCCACCACCCTCGGCGAAGCGGGCATCGACGGCGCCGAGTACGCGCCGATGCCGCAAGGCGCACCTCTTTACCTCATCTACGCACTGGATCGTGGCAACATGAGTCTCAGCGTGCGTATCGAAAAGACGGGACTCCTGTACGTGCCAACCCTGAACAAAGACGGCAGCATCCAGTGGACCTGCAGTGGACTTACCGGGGTCTTGCAGGAACAATTGCCACCGACCTGTAACGTCAGCGGCCGGTAGCGCCCGCAGGCGCCCCACCGACGCAGCAACAAGGAGCGGTGGTTCGACGCCCTCTTTTATGCTGAATAAGAGGGCACTGGTGTATCGTCATCCTTGGCGCGCGCACCGAAACGCGTGCGCGAAAACCCTGACCCGGTTGCCCACCCCGCCCACCGCGCTCACGGTCCTGCGTGGCAAAACGGGCACGGGCACGCGGACAGAGTCGGTGACCGGCGGCTACGCGGCCAAAGTGCACCTGAGCGCTACCGTACAACCCTCCGCCGTGACAGTGAGACGGTCCCCGTCGTCACGGACGGGAGCGGGTACCGCCACCGTGCGCGTCAAGGCCGCAACGACCGCCGCCACGGGCACCTACGCGATCACCCGGAAAGGGACCGGCGGCACCGTCAGCCACACCGCCACCTGTACCGTCACGGTGCAATACGCCCTCGGTGCCTACACCTAGGGAGGAACTGATACGGCGGTGCTCGGTCACAGGTAGGAGGGCACAGGCCGCCCGCAGCCAACCCCGACCGGTGGTGTCAGGCGGCGGCGCCCGCAACGAGTGCAAGGGACTCTGGCACACTGGTCGGTGCGCACCGACCCCTCGACGACGACCACGGAGCACGCTACCGTTTTGAATCCGCAGCGCCCCTCTCCCCGCAAGCAGGCCATCGTCAGCCTGCTACTCTACGTACTCGGTGCCGTTGCAACGGCGGCTGCCGCGGTGGAGCAAACACCATTCGATCTGATGGGCCCACAGATCACCCTGCACGTCCAACGCGGCGCGGACCAGTTACCGATCGCCGAAGTGCC
>CAIVRI010000049.1 GCA_903908265.1 uncultured Pseudomonadota bacterium | reverse complement strand
TGCCGCGGTAAGACCGCATAGACCAGGCCGCCCTCCGGCCCATCCGGGGCCCATTCGACCTCATCACCGCACACCACCTGTAGTTTGCGGCCATGCAGTCGACACGGTACGCGCCGCCCGTCATGGTCTTGCACCTCGACGTGGCGTCCATGGTTGGCGACGACACGACCGATCCGTCGCTCCGACGGGGTATCGGTCGCGCCGTGGTGGCTCATGAGGTCGGACCGGTCAGTGCCTGAATGCGCGCGAGAGCAGGGGGATGCGAATCGTTCCACGCCGAGTACCAAGAGTCCGGCGTCAGGGTCGAGGCGTTGTCGCGATACAGCTTCACCAGTGCGGTGGCCAGATCAGAGGCCTCGGCATGCGCCGCAGCAAAGCGATCGGCCGCATATTCGTCGCGTCGGCTCAGCCATCCGGACAGCGGCGAGAAGGGGAATAGGAATACCGGCACTACCAACAGGAACAGCGCGAGCATCGCATGCGCCGTCGGTGCGGGGACCCCAAACGCTGCAAACCACTCGGGTCGCGTCGCCGCGTAACCTAGGGCTGCAAAGCCGACGAAGGCGGAGGCGAAACTCAGCACCAGACGGCGCACGATGTGATGCAGTCGGAAATGGCCCAGTTCGTGCGCGAGCACGGCCTCGACTTCCTCTGGATGCAAGCGCTCAATCAACGTGTCGAATAGCACGATGCGCTTGTGTGCACCAAAGCCCGTGAAATACGCATTGCCGTGGCTGGAGCGGCGGGAACCGTCCATCACCGAGACGCCATCCGCCGCGTAGCCGCAGCGCGTCATTACGCGCACGACGGCATCCAGCAAAGGGCCTGCTTCGAGCGGCCGGAACTTGTTGAACAGGGGGGCGATAAAGCGGGGAAAGAAAAAGGCGACCGACAACCCAAACACGGTCCAGCTGGCCCAGGCGTAGAGCCACCACAACGGACCACTCGCCCGCATCAGCAAGAGGATCAAGGCGATCAGCGGCCCGCCCAGGACAACCGTCAGCAGCGAGGAGCGCAGCGCATCGGTCAGGTACAGGACGGGGGTCATGCGGTTGAAGCCATAGCGCGCCTCTACGCCGAAGGTGCGCCACAGGTCTGTCGGCAACCCGACCAGCGTCATCAGGAGCATGAGGGCTAACAGCGTAACCACCCCATGGGCGATCGGGCTGAGGGCCCAACCGGCCACGAGGCGATCCAAGGTCGCCAGACCCCCACCCAGCGTGAGGATCAGCAGCATCGCGGCATCAATGACGAGGTCCACCCGGCCGACCTGCAGGCGTGCTGCGGTGTAGTCG
The DNA here is from genome assembly GCA_903908265.1 of uncultured Pseudomonadota bacterium. GTDB lineage: Bacteria > Pseudomonadota > Gammaproteobacteria > Steroidobacterales > Steroidobacteraceae > CAIKZZ01. The sequence continues at coordinate 50,519 of CAIVRI010000049.1, read as the reverse complement.
GCCGCTTTGCTGTGCTCGCTGGCGCTGATTGCCAGCGCAAACGGGGCCGGTACGGTGTCGCGGTGGCGGCGTACTGAAAGTATCTGGCGGGCTGCAAGCAGCAGGCGCATGCCGAGCATGAACAGGAGCGCGGCGAGGAAGGCGAAGGTGAGGATGGGTATCTCGGGGTCCGTTGGGGTGCCGGCACTGTAGCCTCTGGTAGAATCAGGGGCAACACACTATGAATACCTCACCTGACCACCTAATTTGGATCGACCTCGAAATGACCGGCCTCTCCCCGGAGATGGATCGCATTATCGAGATCGCCACGATTGTCACCGATCGCGACCTCAACCTCCTCGCCGAGGGGCCGGTGATTGCAGTGCACCAGTCCGACGCGGCGCTCGCCGCGATGGATGCTTGGAATACCCGCACGCATGGGGCCAGTGGCCTGACCGACCGCGTCCGGGCCAGCCTCCTCGATGAGGCGGCGGCGGCGCAGGCCACTATTGCCTTTTTGTCGCAGTGGGTGCCGTCCGGTGCCTCACCGATGTGTGGCAACAGCATTTGTCAGGATCGCCGCTTTCTAGCGCGCCATATGCCGGCGCTGGAACGCTATTTTCACTACCGCAATCTCGATGTCAGCACCCTGAAGGAGTTGGCCAAGCGCTGGGCACCGGGGGTGTTGGCCGGGGTGGTGAAGGGCCATAGCCATCAAGCGTTGGATGATGTGCGCGATTCGATCCGCGAACTGGCGCACTACCGCACGCACTTTCTGCAGTTGCCCGCTTGACTCGGGCCCTGTTTGCGCGGCTGCTGTGGGTGCTGGTGCCGATCTTGGCGGCGGGGCTGTTTTGTCGGGTGTACTACACGCCCGACGAGCCGCGCGAGGCGAGTCTGGCGGTGGCCATGGCAGCCCAAGCGGACCACGCGCTGCCGCAACTGGGTGGCGAGGTCTTTGCCGAGAAACCGCCGTTGCTGTACTGGTTGAGCGGCGCCGTGGTGGCCACCATGGGCCCGACCCCGGCAGCGACCCGTCTGCCCAATCTGCTGTATGGATTGCTGACAGCGCTGTCGCTCGCGTTCATCGCGCGTCGCGCGGCCGGCCTGACCGCCGGTTATGTGGCGGGTCTGGTGGCCGTGACGGCCATGCAGTTGTACGACGTGTTGATTTGGCTGGCGACGGATGCGCCGCTGGTGGCTGGGGTTGCCGTGTCACTGGCCGGGATGTACGCCAGTTTCACGACCGAAGTGCCGGCCGCACGCCGCCGTGGCTATGCGGTACTGGCGCTGGGTTTGGTGCTGGCCTTCTATGCCAAGGGCCTTGCTGGCTGGATGGTGCCTGGGTTCGCCTTTCTGAGCGTACTCGTGCTCGAGCGCCGCTGGCGCGACTTACTGCGCCCGGCGCTGTGGTTAGTCCTGCCGGTAGTGCTGGTGGCGATCGGCGGCTGGGTCCTCTGGGTACTGCGGCGCCCGGACGGCGCACAGGCGTTGAAGGTGCTGTTTTGGTACAACTTGGTTGGCAGAGCGGTCACGATCGATGCACCGAACCAGTACGCCTATACCGCCGGGCATCTGAACGCACCGGGCAAGTATTTGCTCGAACTGCCGCTCTATTTGTTTCCGTGGACTGTGCTTGGGTTGGCGGCCTTTGTGCGCGGCTTGCGTCATCTGCGCCGTCCGGGTGCGATGGGTACCGCCTGGCGACTGGCCTATGGCGCGATCGTGCCGGCGACGATCTTGCTGTCCTTCGCGGCCACGGCGCGCGGGGTGTATTACGCCCCCCCGTTGTTGGGTTTTGCGTTGATGGTGGGGCTCGAATTTGGCGACTCGCTGCGGGCGGGCGCGCCGGCCCGTGGTGTCCCGTTTGGACTGACCCGCGGCTTGGTTGCCCTGTTGGCGATTGCGGTGGGTGGTCCTGCGCTGGTACTGGCGTTGGCGCCCGCGACGCGCGATCCCATCCATTGGTTGCTCGCCAGCATCGCGCTGATCGGCCTGCTGGCGGCGCTCTACTGGGCCTTGCGCGTGCAGGGTGGTCGTGATCGCGTCTGGCGGGATCTCGGCGCATCGGTCGGGGCAACCCTCGTGCTGTGCGCGACACCGCTTTGGCTGTGCCTGAATCCACTGGTTAGCTTAGAGACGACTGCGATGGAGATTCAGACGGCAGCGGCGGGGCACCCGCTGGGCTTGTTGCAACCAGACGAGACGACTGTGGCGATGTCGGAGTTGTATCTCGGGCATGTGCGCACGGTGGCGCCGGGGGCAATACCGCCGGGTGGTGAACAACGCTACTTGTGGCTCGTCCAAGATCACTATCGGTGGAAGGCGGCGCAATGGCTGGCGCTACTGGGCTATCGACAGCATGCGGTGGCGGTGGTGTCCCCCCCCGTGACGCCACCTGCAGCCGTACCCGGCGCTTCGATTGAGGCCTTGATCGAGCGGGCCGGGGGGCGGCGCTATGCGATTTTGGTGGTGGCGCCTACGCGGGTCGTCGTGCCGTGAGTGACTTGATCGTGCATCGCGGTGGCTGCCACTGTGGTCGGGTGTCCTTTGCAATCGATGCCCCCGCTACGATCGAGGTGCTCGACTGCAATTGCTCGATCTGCCGCATGACCGGCTACTTGCACCTGATCGTGCCGCAGTCGCAGTTTCGGCTGCTGAGCGGTGCCGAGCACTTGTCCGAATACCGCTTTGGCACCGGTGTGGCGCGACATTTTTATTGTCGGCACTGCGGCATCAAATCGTTCTACGTGCCCCGCTCGCATCCGGACCAGATCAGTATCCACGCGCGCTGCCTGCAACCGGGTACGGTTGTAGCGATGCAGATCACGGCTTTTGACGGCGCGGATTGGGAACGGGCGCGCAGCGACTTAGGCTGAGGGGGCTCCATCGGGCTGGGAGAGCAGCATCCAAGTGGAAAGCACCGTGTCGGGATTGAGGGAAATACTGTCGATGCCCTCTGCGACCAGCCACTGTGCGAGATCCGGGTGATCGGATGGGCCCTGGCCGCAGATGCCGATGTACTTTCCAGCCGCCTTGCAGGCCCGAATGGCCATCGACAGCATTTTTCGCACGGCCGGATCGCGTTCGTCGAACAGCTTGGCGACGACGCCGGAGTCTCGATCGAGCCCAAGGACGAGTTGCGTCATATCGTTGGAACCAATCGACATCCCATCGAAGTGCTGGAGATAGTCGTCCGCCAACAGCGCGTTGGTGGGCAGTTCGCACATCATGATGACCTTCAGGTCGTTCTTGCCGCGTTCCAGTCCATTGGCAGCCAAAAGCCCGATCACCGCTTGCGCTTCGGCAACCGTGCGCACGAAGGGCACCATGACTTGCACGTTGGTGAGGCCCATCGCCTCGCGCACATGGCGCAGCGCACGGCATTCCAATTCAAAACACGGGCGGAAGGTCGGATCGACGTAGCGGGACGCGCCGCGGAACCCGAGCATCGGGTTTTCCTCGTGCGGCTCATAGAGCGAGCCACCGATCAGATTGGCGTATTCGTTGGACTTAAAGTCCGACAGGCGCACGATCACCGGTTGGGGATGAAAGGCCGCTGCGATTTGCGAGATGCCTTCGGCCAGTTTGCGGACGAAAAAGTCGATAGGGTCCGCATAACCGGCAATATGCACGCTGATCGTTTCCTTGAGCGCCACCGGCAGGGTATCGAATTCGAGCAGAGCGCGTGGGTGCACGCCGATCATCCGATTGATGATGAATTCCAGCCGCGCCAGTCCCACCCCATGGTTCGGTAATTGCGCGAAGTCAAAGGCGCGGTCTGGGTTGCCGACATTCATCATGATACGGACGGGTGGTGCGGGCATCGCATCCAATTCCACGGCGCTATGGTCATAGGCGAGTTGCCCGGCATACACATAGCCGGTATCGCCTTCAGCGCAGGAGACGGTGACGAGCTGGCCTTCCGTGATGCGGGTCGTGGCGTCGCCACACCCGACGACGGCCGGAATGCCCAGCTCGCGCGCGATGATCGCGGCATGGCAGGTGCGTCCACCCCGATTGGTCACAATGGCAGCCGCGCGTTTCATGACCGGCTCCCAGTCCGGATCGGTCATATCGGCTACGAGGACGTCGCCGGCGCGCACCCGTGACATCTCGCTGACATCGCGGATCAGGCGCGCAGGGCCGGCGCCAATGCGGCTACCGATTGCGCGGCCCTCAATGAGCACCTCGGATCGGCCCTGCAATGTAAAGCGCTGAATGGTACGCCCAGAGCGGCTCTGCACAGTTTCCGGCCGGGCCTGCAAAATATAGAGTTGGCCGTCGTTGCCGTCCTTGCCCCACTCAATATCCATCGGGCAACCATAATGGGCTTCGATCAACAAGGCCTGACGGGCTAGCGCTTCCACATCCGCGTCCGTGAGCGAAAAGCGACGTCGTTCCAGTGCGGGCACGTCGACCGTCTCGACACGCCGACCAGCGGCATTGCTGCCGGTCGCGTAGATCATCTTGATCGCTTTGCCACCAAGGTTGCGCCGCACGATAGCGGGCCGGCCGGCACGCAGCGCGCCTTTGTAGACGTAGAACTCATCTGGGTTGACCGCGCCTTGCACCACCGTTTCACCGAGGCCATAGGAGGCGGTGACAAAGACGACGTCACGGAAACCCGAATCGGTGTCTAACGTAAACAGGACGCCGCTGGAGCCTAAATCACTACGGACCATGTGCTGGACGCCGACGGAGAGCGCCACGAGCGCGTGCTCGAATCCCTGGTGCACGCGGTAGGCGATGGCGCGGTCGTTAAACAGCGAGGCATAGACCTCGCGCATGCAGCGCAGCAGCGCGTCGGCGCCGCGCACGTTCAGGAACGTTTCCTGTTGGCCGGCAAAGGAGGCCTCGGGCAAGTCTTCCGCCGTGGCGGAGGAACGCACCGCCACGGCGATTGACTCGCCCCCCATCGCGGTCCAAGCCGTGAGTACGGCCGTTTCCAGCGCCGGCGGGAAGGGGGTGTCGAGGATCCAGGCGCGGATCGCGGCACCGGTCTGGGTGAGTGTCTCAATGTCGTCCACGTTCAGATCGCGCAGCGCGGCGTTGATGCGGTCGGCCAATCCGCCGTGGCTGAGAAATTCCCGAAAGGCATCGGCGGTGGTGGCAAAGCCGCCGGGCACTTGCACGCCCAGAGAGGCCAATTGTCCGATCATCTCGCCAATGGAGGCGTTCTTGCCGCCCACGCGCTCGACGTCATGCATTCGCAACTGCTCGAACGGGACGAGATACTCAGTCATGGCGAACCTCGGTGGAGAAGCGCTATTGTGCCTTATTGCAAGGCAGCAAGGGAAAGCCAAGGTGCAACCTTTCTGTCCGTCGTCGGCGGTAGACTGGGGGCCTGTTGTGGGGGAGAGTATTTTGCCGAATCGAACGGTTTTCTTTGTTTCGGACCAGACCGGTGTGACCGCCGAAACAATGGGTCACAGTCTGTTGACCCAGTTTGCCGGGCTCAAATTGAGCACGGTGACGCTGCCGTTCATTGCCTCCCGGGAGAAAGCGATCGAGGCGCGCGAGCGCATCAATGCCGCGACGGTTGCGGATGGCGCTCAGTCGATCGTGTTCAGCACCTTGATTCAGGAGGAATGGCGGGTTGAAGTGCAGGCGGCCAACGCTGTATTTCTGGATTTTTTCGATGCCTTCATCGGTCAACTGGAAGCGGCGTTTGGAGTGAAGAGCTCCCATGCGGCGGGCCGTGCGCACGGGATGGCCAACGCGGAGGGCTATGCTGCGCGCATTAATGCGACGAATTTTGCCCTGTCTAACGATGATGGTGCGCAGACCCGTGATTTTGGCAAGGCGGACGTCATTCTGGTAGGGGTATCGCGCTCGGGCAAGACGCCGACTTGCCTGTATCTGGCCCTGCATTACGGGATCCATGCAGCCAACTACCCGCTGACCGAGGAAGATTTGGAGACCGGTCGGTTGCCCGCGGTGCTCGCGCCGCTACGCGCAAAGTTGTATGGCTTGACGATTGAGCCGGATCGCTTGCAGCAGATTCGGCATGAACGGCGACCGAACAGCAAGTACGCCTCCGCCAATCAAGTGGCTTTTGAAGTGCGCGAGGCGCGCGCCTTGTTTGAGCGTTTGGGCATCCCCTACATCGACACGACGCATTGCTCGGTCGAGGAGATCGGTTCCCGGGTCGTGCACGAGTCCGGCATTGGCCGGCGCACAGTCGCTTAGTGGCGCAGCGATCGATGCAGGATAGAATCGGCCCGATGATGACGCCTGATCAGTGGTGCGAAACGTCGTGGCGGGCGAATCCGGGCAGTTTTCTTGCCTTGATGACCTTGTATGAAAGCAATTACATCCGCTTGGGTTGGCTTTGCGGTGATCTGCGCTGTCTGCCAGAACAGGGTTGTGCACGCATGGATGCGGCGGTAACACTCGCGTTTCGGGTAGAGGAGCGCGGCCCTTACACGACCCTGTTGCGTCTCTTGTTGCAACTATCAGGGCCGTCAATCGAGTCGGCGCCGTTGCCGGATCTCTATGTCCGTGTGTACCACGACGCGCGCTTGGTCGAGGCGTCCGACGTCCGCTGCACCGGAGAAACCACCGCGTCGCTACCCGTCGCTGGCAATGAACTGGCGCCCCGTTGGGCGCGCAATATGCTGCTGAACAAATGGCTGGAGTATTGCGCTGACCGCGGTTGTCGGTTGCTACCGGCAACCGCCCAGACGGCCTGAACTGCAGTGCTTGCCGGCCCGATTGGTTTTCTTCGGTGCGCTAGGTATGACGGCCGGGTTCGCGGCAACCGTTACCGGTGCCGGGGCGGAGAGGGTTTGACCCAACTCGACCACAATGCGGGACGCCTCGGCGAGGTTTGCATCCGGTTGCTCGTCCGGCTTTAATTCCTCCAGCGTTTTGACCGGCTCCTGGCCATGCGCTGCTCGACGCAGATTGACGCGCCCGAGTCGCTCCGCATCTAAGTGATCACGCTCGATGCGTCGCGTCTCGAGCTTCAGGGCGACGGACTTTTCCTTGCGCAGTTCCTCGACGCTGGCCACTTCAGCGACCAGTTCCTGCAGATCCGGATCGGACCCCATGCGTGCTTCGTGGTGTTTGACGACCACCGGCAGCGCGCCACCCAGGTCGTGTGCGGCGTTGAAGTCGACCGGACGGATACGGTCCCACGGCAGCGCGCTGTCACGCGTGGATTCGCCCATGTCGGTGATCGAGAGCAGGGAGGGCAGAGGAATTTCCGGCATCACGCCGCGGTTTTGTACACTCTCGCCAGTGACGCGGTAGTACTTGCCGATCGTGACCGTCAGTTCGCCATAACCAGGATTGGGCCCCAGAGCCCAGCGATCGAGGGGGTACATGTTCTGCACCGTGCCCTTGCCGAACGTCTGCTGCCCGACCACGAGACCACGGCCATAATCTTGGATCGCCGCTGAAAAAATTTCCGAGGCTGACGCACTGGAGCGATCGACGAGAACCACCAGCGGGCCATCCCAGACCGGGCCGGGTTCGGTGTCATCGAGCACTTCGATTTCGCCGCTCGTTTCGCGCAATTGGACAACCGGTCCTTTCTTGATGAATAGACCAACCATGCCTTGCGCCTCATTGAGGTTGCCGCCGCCATTGGCGCGCAGATCCACCACTAGTCCGTCGACTTTTTCGGCTTTCAGTTCACCAATTAATTTGGCAACGTCGCGCGTCGTGCTGCGGAATTCTTTATCGCCGCTCTGCCGAGCCTCGAAGTCCTGATAGAAGCTCGGCACATCGATCACGCCGACCTTATACGGCTTGTCGTCGATGGTGACGGTCTCAATCTTTTTCTTCGACGCCTGGCTTTCCAGCGTAACTTTGTTGCGTGTGAACTCGTACACCTGTTCTTTGGAGCCAGGTGAAGCGCCGGCGGGCAGGATCTGTAAGCGCACAACGGTGCCCGCAGGGCCGCGAATCAGTTGTACGACATCATCCAAGCGCCAGCCCACCACGTCGGCAAACTCCGCTTTGCCTTGCGCGACGCCGGTGATGCGATCGTTCGCTTTGATCAATCCGCTGATCGCAGCCGGACCGCCAGGGATCACGTTCATGATGGTGACGTAGTCGTCGATCAATTGCAGCGAGGCGCCGATACCAACGTAGGACAACTTCATCGCAATGTTGTACTCCTCGCTCGAATGGGGCGAGAAATAGTTCGAGTGAGGGTCATAGACGTGCAGATAGGCGTTCATGAAGTTTTCGAACACGTCGTCGGCGGTGACCTGGTCGGTTCGTTTCAGAAGACGCTCGTAACGCTTCTTCAAAACGTCGCGTGCATCCGCCCAGGGCTTGTTGGCCAGCAGCAACGACAGCGCATCGTTCTTGACGCGCTTGCGCCAAATGTCGGCCTGCTCGGCTTCGTTCGCCGGCCAGGGTGCTTTCGTACGGTCGTATTCGTAGCGTTCATCGACGGTGAAGTCAGGTTCCTGGTCGAGCGAGGCAATCGCCGCTTTGATTTCGGCGCGGTTGCGTTGCTGCAGTCGCTCAAAGATCACGAAAGCCGGTTCCACGGCGCCGGTGCGGATGGATTCCCCTAAGTGGGGGCGCAGCGATTCCAGATCTAGGAGGTCCGACTGCAGGAAGTAGCTGTGGGAACTGTCTAACGTATCTAGGTAACGATCATAGACTTGGGACGACAGATGCGCGTCCATGATTGCTCGTCGATAGTGCCAGTGCTCGACGGCCTCGGCGACGAGGCGCGCCACTTTACGGTGGCGGTCGGAAGCGTGTAAGACCGCCGGTACCGGCGCGGCGGCGGTGGCCGCCCGGGGAGCGGTTTTTCTGTCCGTCGCCGAGTGGGTCGAGGCGGAGCCGGTAAAAAATAGTCCGACCAATGCCAGCGAGGGCAGCAGCAGGGCGAGGCGGTGTCCGAGGCCGACGTGGCGACGGCCAGAGGAGGAGGTGTGTTGGTCTGTCATGAGGTTAGACTAGCGCCCTGTCTATGGGGCGCGGCGCGTCCTGTGTCGCGCTTTCGAGGTGAATTATGGTGATTAGGGTAGGGAACAGCGGCAGCCGGATCAAGTCGGCCGCACACGAGGACCTGCCGTGACCCCGCTGGCGGTGCTGATCGGCATCGTTATGGGATCGGCCGTCACGATCACCTTAGGGCTCGCCTTGGTGCTGTGTGTGTTTCTGCTCATGGGTCAAGAGTACCCGGCACTCGGTCGTGAATACGGACCGCTACTACAAAGTTTCTTTCTATTTCTGACACTTGCATTCGTTTCCTCGTATGCATTTATGGGCATTCTGCGGCTCCGGCCGTGGCGGTTTTGGGCCGTGACCGTGGTGCTGCTGAACGTGGCTGCTCTGGCTTGGCATTACTGGCCCCGCTGATTTTCCCTGTTCAAGAGGTCTGACCATGATTGTGAGACGTTGGTTCTGCGCGCTAGCGCTGTTATCGGTGACCGGTGGGATTTGGGCGGCGCCAGCCGTGCGGGGTCTTAGCGCGGCGGGTTTCCGCTCCTCAGTGCAGATCTTGGCTTCGGATGCGTTTGAAGGCCGCAAGCCCGGTCAGGTCGGGGAAACCAAGACGCTGGACTGGATCGAGGCTGAATTCCGTCGTTTGGGGCTGCAACCGGGCGTCGAGGGCAGCTACCGCCAGCCGGTCATGCTGGTGGCGATTCAGGCGGATCCTTCGGCCCGGTTGGAGATTGCCGGCGCTGGCGGGCAAATGACGCTCGCCTATGCGGACGATGCGGTGGTTTGGACGCGCCGCGTGCGTGAAACCGCCGGGTTGACCCACAGCCCTCTCATCTTCGTCGGGCATGGCATTCATGCCCCCGAGTACGGTTGGGACGACTATGCCGGCATCGACATGCATGGCAAAACCGCCGTGATTCTGGTGAACGATCCCGGTTATCGGGACCCGCAATTGTTCCGCGGCAAAAACATGACCTACTACGGCCGTTGGGTTTACAAGTTTGAAGAAGCAATGCGCCAGGGCGCTGAAGGTGCGCTGATCATCCATCAAACCGGTCCGGCGGCGTATGGCTGGGACGTGGTACGCAACAGCAACACCGGGCCGCTACTGGAACCGGAAGCGGCCGATGGTCACGCGGCGCGTGCGGCGGTCGAGGGGTGGCTTAGCAATGCCTCAGCGCGGCAGTTGTTCACACTGGCCGGTCGCGATCTGGACGCCATGGAAAAAGCGGCGACGACACCTGGCTTTCGGGCTGTGCCGCTGCAATTGGATGCGTCGGTGCAATTGCATAACACCATCCGCCGGACCCGTTCGGCCAATGTGGTGGGCGTCTTGCCGGGCGCCCATCACCCAACGGAGTACGTGCTTTACATGGGTCATTGGGATCATTTTGGCAATTCGAAAGAGGCTGGCGGTACGGGCGATACCATTTATAACGGCGCGGTGGATAACGCGACCGGCGTGGCTGGCATTTTAGAAATAGCCAAAGCCTTCCGAGCCGGTCGGCGTCCCGACCGTTCGGTGGTGTTTATCGCCCTGACTGGCGAAGAGTCGGGCTTGCTCGGTTCGGCGTACTACGGACAGAACCCTGTGTTTCCATTGGCCGATACGGCGGCTGCGATCAACATTGATGCGATGTATCCGTTGGGGCGGACGCGCGACATCGAGGTGGTCGGCTATGGCTCCTCTGAGCTCGAGGATTACCTGAAGGAGGCGGCAGCCAAACAGTCGCGCGTGATTCGTCCGGATGCGGAGCCGGAAAAGGGTCATTACTTCCGGTCAGACCACTTCAATCTCGCCAAACACGGGGTGCCGGCGCTGTACACCGAGACTGGTATCGATGCTATTGCAAATCCGGCTGGGTTTGGTCAGGCCTTCAAGGATGAGTACACGGCAAATCGCTATCACAAGCCATCCGACGAGTATTCGCCAGACTGGGACGTGTCCGGTGTGCTCGAGGATCTGCAGTTGCTCTATGCGGTCGGTGCGCGGGTGGCGACGGAGCGGCATTGGCCGGAGTGGTATCCCAAGAGCGAATTTCGCAGCGTGCGTGAGGCGAGTCGCGCGTCAGCGGCACATTGATCGATAGGGCGCGCCGGCCTTAGCGGCCGGCGCGCCCTGCGAGCGCCGCTGTCACTCGGGCCAGGACGTAGAGTGCGTACGGCCCCAGCACTAAGGCGATGGCGCCCGGTGCGGCTTTGAGCAGGTCGCTGTAGAACTGGGCCAAGAAGCTGCCGATAGAGCCCTCGAAGGGACCGAGTGCAAGCCGACCAAACGAGAATACGAGCAGCGGTACGAAGAACAGACCCACCGCAACACCAAGCAGCGCGCGTTTTAGCTCAATCCGTCGATCGATGGGCCGGGTAAAAAAGTTTTGGGGGGCGCGTGGCATGGTCGAGTCAGGGCGTCGGGGTCGGGGTGGCCGCCGGTGCGGTATCGCGGGTATGCGCCGCCTTCCATTGCATCGCAGTCAGTACGCGGCCTTCGACCGAGGGGTGATTGTAAAAGATGACTTCCTCCAACCGGCCAGGTCGTGGGTTACGATAGTCCGCCGTCTTCACCAGCGCCGTCGCTAAGCCATCCGGTTCACCGACGTGGTCGAGTGAGTATTGATCCGCTTGCGATTCGAAGTGCCGTGAGATGGTATTCAGTAGCGGGGTGGCCAAAAAACCAACCAAGGAGACGGTCACCGCTAGCGCCGGCAGACCCGCCGGATCGGCGAAGGCCGCGGCTAGTCGCAGACGGCCAGCCACCAGCGGGTAGGTGCGCTCTGCCGCGAGGAAGCACAACAAGGCCATCAGGGTGCCCATCAAGACGCCCCACAGCGAATGCTTGAGTACGTAGTGGCCGATCTCGTGACCGGTGACGGCGCGGACTTCCGCCAAGGACGAGCCCTTGAAGGCGACATCGGAGACTGCAATGCGGGCGGTCGAGCCAATGCCCCCCGCATTAGCCGTAAAGTTGTTGGACTGGCGTGAACCGTCGTAGACAAAAATCCGTGTCGCCGGCACACCCGCTTGGATTGCCATGGGCACCAGTGCATCGCGCACGGTGCCGGCAGGGAGCGGTTCGAATTTATTGAACAGGGGTTCGATCATCACCGGGGCTGCGAACATCAATCCTGCCATACCGATAGCTACGACGCTGGTGGCCCAAAGCCACCAGCGTCGCCCGGTCCGGCGTAGAAACAGGTAAATCACCGTTAGCAGCGCCGAACCGATCAGTACGGAGATAGCGGTCCCCAGCGCCCACTGCCCTAAAAAATCACCCAGCGGCTGACTCGAGCGCCCGTAGGCGCGCTCACGGCACCAGTCGGTATAGACCGTCCAAGGTAGGGACAGTAGAGCCGAGAGCGTGAGAAATACAGCGGCGCTCAGTGCCGCGGCCCGGTTGGCCTTCTGTGTGCGTCCCGTGACCGCTCGGGTCATCACACCGCTGCGGGCGATCAGATAGGCGCTGAGCAGCGATATCAGAAGCGAGCCCAGCAACAGCCAGTGACCGCCGGTGGTGTAGGCGACGGCGCGGGCCAGTCGTTCTGCACCCAAGGTGTCGATATAGGCGGTCGTTGCGGTCTGTGCATCCATGGCGTTGTCTCCGATCCCAAGCGGGAGCCCGAGGATTTCAGACGCCTCGGGTGCAGGTCAATAGCGGTCGTTGGCGATGCGTCAAAATGAGCAGTCGTGGCGACGAAGCGAGGGTACTGCATAATGCGCCGGTGCAGTAGGCGCAGGTTTTATGGAGTGAGCGCAATGGCCAACATCCGGGCAGCAGTGATCGGGGCGGGATATCTCGGACGATTCCATGCGCAAAAGTGGTGCGCGCTGGCGGGCTGTGACCTGGTTGCCGTGGCGGATCCGGTGGACGCTGTACGCGCAAAACTGGGCGCGGAACTCGGTGTAGCGGTCGTCGCTGACTGGCGCGATCTCATCGGGCGTGTCGATGCGGTGTCTATCGTCACGCCCACACCGTTGCATCACGCCATTGCTCACGCTTGCCTCGAGGCAGGGATCCACGTCTTGGTTGAAAAACCGATGACGACCACGGTGGCGCAAGCAACGGATCTGATCGAAGTGGCGCAGCGGGTAGGCTGCGTTCTGCAGGTGGGGCATTTGGAGCGCTTTAATGAAGCCGTTCGCGCGATCGAAGGGTTGGTGACCGCGCCGCGTTTCATCGAGTCGGCGCGTTTGGCACCGTTCAAACAGCGTGGTACGGATGTTAGCGTCGTGTTGGATCTCATGATTCATGACATTGACTTGATCCAAAGCATTGTGCGCTCGCCCATTACTGATATTGATGCCATCGGTACCCGTGTATTTTCAGAGGATATCGATATTGCCAATGCCCGGATTCGCTTTGAATCGGGCTGTGTTGCGAATGTCACTGCCAGTCGAGTGAGTCTCAAATCAGAGCGAAAACTGCGCATATTCGATGACGAGCGTTATGTTTCGATTGATCTCGGTCAAAAGGTACTCACCGTGATCCGCAAGGGGGGCGGTATGAATGCTGAGGGGATGCCGCAGGTGGCGATCGATGAACGTACTTATGAGCAGGGCGATGCATTGCAGGCAGAGATTGCCGCCTTTGCTGACTCTATTCGCATGGGTACACAGCCCTTGGTCGGCGGGCGCGAGGGTCGGGCTGCGTTGAGCACGGCGATTCGTATTGCCGAGTTGGTCGCCGCCTCTAGCCTCCGCTAAGCGCTCAGTGCGCCGCAAATAGTCCATGCATGAGGCGATCGTGTTCGGGCGCCGGCGGTAGGTAACCTGCCAACAGCCGTCGGGCCTCGTCGGGTCGTCCGGCGTGTTGCACCAGTAAGGCCTGACATAAGCGATCTAGCGCTGCGGTTTTGGACTGTCGTTGGGTCACTTGCGCGCAGGCGCGTGTCGCCGCCTCCGCGTCGCCCGCTGCGAGCATCGCCGCCGCATAGAGATTCCAAAGATCTGCTTCCTCTCCGCTCAAGCCGGATGGCGCCGCCGGATCAAACTGTCGGCGCCAGGCGGGCAAGTATGCGAGTGCGGCGGCATACGCGATGCTCGCCTCGTGGGGTCGGCCAAGGGCCAGCAGGGCCGCGCCCCGATCCTTGTACGGCTGCGGTGCTGACCGATCGTGCGCGATCGCTTCGTCAGCCCAATGTAATAATTCGTCGGGCCGCTCCGCGTCTAAAAGGAGGTTGCGAAACTCTCGGGTTCCACGACCGCCGAGGTGTATCGCGTTGCGATAGGCCGTTAGGGCCGCTGCATTCTGGTGCCGATCGGATTCGACTCGACCTAGGAGGTACCATGTATCGGCGGCGCTCGGGTAGTTGCGGATCAGCACGAACGGCCAGGCCACGGTTGTGCGGGTGTTGATTAAGTCGCGGTAGACACTTGCTGCTGCATCGAGATGACCGTCTCGCCATTGATCGCGTGCCTCCAAAAAGCGCACCAGTAGGGCTTGCTGGCGACTCTGCGTCAGGTAAGCGCCGACGGCCAGGAGATGCAGAAGGATGAGCGCCGCCAAAATCCTACGCGCGATCCGGCGCCGGTGCGCGCGTGCGTCACTTAGGGCCACGGACGCCCAACATATAGGTAGAGCGCCCCATGTCCGTTACTGGCCGTGCCGGCGCCAAGGTATAAAGGCCCAAATGCCGATTGCGCGGACAAGAACACTGATCCGCCGAATAAATGTCGTGGGGCATTTAGGTCGTATAAGTGGTGGACGTCACTCGCTTCCAGCGACACGCCCGCGTAGAGGTCTGGCAGCAGCAGGTTGCCGTGTAAGAAATGCGTACGATAGACAGCACGAATGAAAGCGACCTCGTCGGCCAGCACTTGTTCATCCACTAAGCCGGAAATATTTTGGAACCCGCCGAGTGCAAATGCCTGCGCAAGAGGCAAGGTCGTCTTCATCGACGTTTCGTAGCGTGCGGTGAGCAGTATGCTGGCATTGTGGCCGCCGAATGCTGTCGCGTATTCACTCGACCACCGTCGAAATTGCGCTTGGCCGCCAAAAGCGGCATTCGCGACACGGAGGTTGGAGTTGAAAAAATAACCGTGGGTTGGAAAGTCGAGACTGTCGAGGCGATCAAAAGTTATCTGCGCGCGCAGCAGTCCCACCGCCATGTTTTGCTGAGGGATGACTGGCGCGCCGACGGCGAGTCGCGCGGTCTCATAGCTGTGCTCGATACCCATCATTAACTCGCCAATGACCCCGATGCTTCGGCCCACCAAGAGGGAGGCCGCATCTTGTCGTATACGGTACTGCGCCGTATCCGCACCGCGGGTGAACACATCGCGTAAGCGACCCGTTGACTCCAATTCCGGTGCCACGTACCAGGAGCGAGCCGTGTCTAGCGGAATACGCAGTTGAGACCGGAGGGAGTTGATATGACCGAAACTCGCTCGATTGCGCCATTCCATACCATAGTGATTTAACCAGGTGGCGCGGTGATCGACGGTGACGAGGAAGGAGCTTTCGCCGGTAAAGTCGGTGGTGAGTTGGGCGCCTGCTCGTAGGTAGTCTGGTCCCCAAGGCTTTTCGACTGGCTGAAGTACGAGCGTCGTGCCCTGTGCATCGTTTTTAACGTAGCCTTTGACGGTCTCGAAGTCGTCGGTTGCGAGGAGTCTGCCAACGGTTTTGTTCACATCCGTGGGCTGCGGCCCGATCGTCGCGTTGATCATCGCCGCCGGTAGACGTGATAGACCGCTGGCATCTACCTCGATCCGGTTGGGCGCGGACTCGGAACGAGCGACGCGTTGTAGGCGCTGCCATAATGCGTAGTCCGCATCGTTTAATGCGAGCGCGCTGAGCGCCTTGGTGTTGCGACGCGTTGCGGTCTCCGCTGCTGGGATCCACTGCTGCGCGTGGGCGAAATCACTCGATGACAGCGTGCCGAGGTCCGGTTCGATGAGAACGTCGTCGGGCGTGAGGGTGGCCAACGAGGCATCGACATTCTGATTGGTGAGGATTCGCAACATTTGGTCGGCAGAATTGACCAGTGATTCGATCTCAGCGCGCTTCATCAGCGGGGTGCCTACGTTGACCACAATGAGGCGTTGCGCACCAAGGGCGCGTGCCACATCGACGCCAATATTGCGGACTAGACCGCCATCGACCAAGACTTGACCATCGATTTCGACCGGTGCGAAGTACCCTGGCACGGACATGGAGGCACGGAAGGCGGCGGCGAGATCGCCATGCTCGAGTACGACGAGACGGCCGTTTTCCAGATCCGTGGCGAGCGCCCGGTACTGGATTGGCAGGTGGTCGAAGAGTCCGTCGTGACGGGGAGAAACCATTTGCTGCAGAAAGTATTGCAGATGTTGTCCGGCAACCAACCCGCGCGGTAGGGTCACGCCGCGTGCACGGGTGCCAAGCTCTGCGCTGAGCAGATGTTCGCGTTCTGCTTCTTTGGTGTAGATCGAACGATCGGCGCGGACCGGTTGGTCCGACAGCAGCAGATCCCAGTCTGCGCCACGAATCATGGCTTCAATTTCCTCCGGGGATGCCCCAGAGGCATAGACGCCACCGATGATGGCCCCGGCACTGGTGCCCACCACACAGTCTACGGGCACGTGCAATTGCTCGAGTACCTTGAGTACGCCGATATGGACGATGCCGCGGGCACCGCCGCCGGACAGGACCAGGCACGTCTTGGGGCGACGCGTGGGCAAAGACTCGGCAGCCATCGCCGGTCGGATCGCGACAAGGGTTGCGATGCAGGCGAGTAAGGCGATGCAGTGGCGATAGGACAGGGCTTTCAAGGCAGGCACCCCGGGCAGGCTAAACCGCATTATCGCTCGTGTGGACATCCGGGGCGATGACTTGCAGGCGCTGCGGCAGGATGGTCATTCGTGCCGGCCCCGTGCCGAGTAATTGGCCATCGGCCTCCAGAGGTACTCCGGCCTCTGTTTCCACCGCCAAAGTCGCGGCAGAGGTGCCGGTGACGATGGCACGATGGTGCAGGTGCTTGCCATAGAGAAAGGGTAAGAGGCCGATCAGGTGCCACAGTGAGCTCTGGCGAATCAGAGTCACGTGTAAGCGCCCTAACGGACGGCCGGTGGGCGGTGCGAGACGCATACCGCCGCCGGCGAAGGGGCCTAGCGCGACGTAGACCAGCGCAAACCGTCCTTGCGAGCGCTGCGCATCCCAGCGCACGGTCATGGCCGGTGCCTGAAACCGGCGGATGGCTCGTAAGGTCCCACGCAGGTACGTCAGGACGTGCGGTCCCTGGGTGGGCAGGCATGCGAGTATCTCGGCATCAAGGCCCAGTCCTGCCCCATTGACAAAGCGGCGGGTAAGCCACCGATCGTCTTGTTGATACTCCAGAGCGCCGATCTCGACGGGGCGCGTATGGCCCCGGGCGATCAACTGGGCGAGCGCGGCGGCCTGTTGTGGGATACCGAGGCCGCGTGCCCAGTCATTGCCCGTGCCAAAGGGCGCGACGGCGAGCGTTGGCGGACGGTCCAGCGACAGGCCGTTGACCACTTCATGCACCGTGCCATCGCCGCCGACCACGAGCAGTCCCTTAAAGTCCGCTCCGGCGGTGCGCGCCACCTCGGTCGCCTCGCCAGGGCGTGTGGTGTAGTGGGTTTCAAAGCGTACCCCGCGCGCGCGCAGTGCATTGTCGAGGCCGATCCAGCGCCGCTGCGCCCGGCCGGCGCCCGCGGTGGGATTGACCACAGCGAGCCATTGCGCGCTCACGGCAGCGCCTGCGGCGGTAGGCGCAGGCCCGCAGCGGCCATCGGGCTTAGAAAATCCTCTGGCGGGGGCACCACAAACACTTTGGACAGGCTATCAAACGGGTCGGTAAAGGCGATGCGATGCGCATGTAGTAGTAAGCGATCAGCGAAGAAATGCTCTCGGAACAAGCGGTTGTGCAGTCCCTTGCCGTAGGTTGTATCCCCGATGATCGGGTGGCTGACGTGCTTTAAATGGCGCCGCACCTGATGCCGGCGGCCCTCGCGCGGCTCGACCTGCACCAGCGCATAGCGCGTGGTCGGCCACGGGTCGGTGGGAATGGGCAGTTCGACCGATGACAGCCGAATCAGGTCCGAGCAGGCGGTCTGACGTGAGCCATCCGGTAGGGCGACGGCGTCGTCATCGAGGCGGCGTAGCGGATGGTCAATCTGTAGCGATGCAGGCGGCCATCCCCGCACGATCGCCAGATAGGATTTTTGTACTGCGGCGCGCTCGAACAGCGCGGCCAACGCGCGTTGTGCCTCGGGATCTAGGGCCATCAGCAAAGCGCCGGAGGTGCCGCGGTCGAGTCGGTGTACGGGATAGATGTGGCGGTTCAGTTGATTGCGCAGGCGTTGTAGTAGCGGCAGCCCCGTACTGCCCCGGGTACGGTGCACCGCCATCCCACTAGGTTTGGCCACCAACACGTAGCGGTCATTGGCGGCCACGAGCGATAGGGGTGTTGCATCGAAGCTCAAAGGATCCACCGTATTGGCTGTTGACCGGCGCCGCTGGCGGCGTTTCCGCTATACGGTATCGTGCACCGGTCTGCTTGTCCGGGGTTGAGATTTCGCTACCCATAGTCGGCATACTCGGGGCTGCTTCTTTTTCTCTCGCTAGGGATCGCAATGACTGAGCGTCGGAGTGGGGCTCGTGCCCCGAGCGCCTTCACACGCGTCCGCCGGTTGGCAGACCGCGGCGTGTATGACCGTGCAGCCATCCATGCCGTGCTGGATGCCGCGACCTATGCCACGGTGGCGCATGTCATTGGTCAACGCCCGGTCGCCACGCCAACGCTGCACTGGCGGATCGGTGAGCGGGTGTATTGGCACGGTAGTGTCGCGAGCCGAATGCTCAAGAGCCACGCCGAGCCTGCCGAGGTGTGTCTGACTGCGATGGTATTTGATGGGTGGGTGCTGGCGCGATCTGCGTTCAATCACACGGCCAACTACCGTTCGGTGCTGTGTTTCGGGCGCCCGGAGCCGGTCGAGGAGGCCGTCGAGAAGACGCGCGTCCTCAAGGCGTTTATGGATCACTGGTTTCCGGGTCGTTGGGATGCGCTGCGTCCGGTCAACAAACGGGAACTGGGCGCGACTGCGATTTACTCGATCGGCTTGACCGAAGCCTCGGCCAAGATTCGTGATGGCGGGCCGGAGGATCCAGACAAGGATCTTGCTTGGCCAGTCTGGGCTGGGGTTGTCCCGGTGACGGAACGGGTTGGGCGTCTGGTCGTGGATGCCGGTGTGCCCGCCGATGCTGCCAAACCTTCCATCCCGCGACTACGAACGCGTGGCAAAGCTCGGAAAGTCCCCACATGAGCCATGAGATTGCCTACCTGAGCGCGACGGATTTGATTGCGGCCTATCGCGATGGTCGCCTCTCACCCGTTGAGGTCACCGCGACCTTGCTTGCGCGAGCGTCCAAACTGCAAGTCAGCCTCAACGCAACCACGTTGATTGACGCCGATGGTGCACTGGCAAAAGCGCAGGTTGCCGCAACGCGCTACCGGGCAGGAACTGCACGGGCCCTAGAAGGGGTGCCGGTGGCGATCAAGGAAGAAACGGCAGTGGCCGGTTGGCCGCGTACGATTGGCTCGCACCTGCATGACGAACTACCCACGGCAAACCATCCCATCGTGGATCGGTTGTTGGATGCAGGCGCGATCCTGCACTTGCAGACGACGGTGCCGGAGTTCTGCGTGATCGGACAGACGCTGTCGGAGCGCTATGGGGTGTCGCGCAATCCGTGGAACCGGGCCATTACGCCGGGGGGGTCCAGTGGCGGATCCGGCGCAGTGCTGGCAGCTGGATTGGCGCCGTTAGCCACCGGTAGCGATATGGCGGGGTCGACGCGTATCCCGTCTGCCTTGAACGGCGTCTATGGCTACAAGCCGCCATTTGGCCGTCTGGCGAGCACGCCGCATGAGGAGCTTTTTGCTTTTGCGGTGGAAGGCCCCTTGGCGCGTAGCTTCGATGATCTGCGCCTGATGCAGAACGTCATGCAAGGACCGCACCCCGCCAGTTACAGCGGCATGCCGGCCAGTCCGCTGCCTGATGATCCGCCGGGACTCGGGGGCGTGCGGCTCGCGTTGGCGTTGCCAAAAAACGGCATCATCTGTCCGGACAACGAACGTAACTTGCGGGCAGCTGCAGCGGCACTCGAGCAGGCCGGCGCCATCGTTGAGGAAGTGACGCTCGATTGGGATGTTGGGCGTATCAGTGACGTGCTCATTGAAGCCATCTTCGGCCTGTATTTTGCGGAATACTTGGAAGGATTTTCTGCGGCTCAGAAGGCGAGGGCGACGCCCTATCTGCGTTGGCTGATGGATCGTTACTGCGGTCGTCGCAACGCCATCATGGGCGCGGCCATACTGGCTTCGGAGATGCACCACGAGATGGTGGCGAAACTCTGGCAGCGCGGCATGACGGCATTGTTGTGCCCAACCCTGTTGTGCTCTGATCTGCCGGCCGATCTTGAGATATCGGAAGTCCGCGAGTGGTCGATCGCAGGGCATTCTGTCGACAGCTACCTCGGTTGGGTTTGGACGACGCCGTTCAATCTCCTCAGTCGCACACCAGCGCTAGCGGTGCCGACCGGTTTGGCGGCCAATGGTGTGCCCACCAGTATGCAGATTGTCGGTGCGCCGTTCTGTGATGAGGACGTCTTCCGGGTGGGTCATCACTACGCGCGAATGGGTACGGTGGAGTTGTACCGAAACACCTTCCCGTCGTTACCGGAACTGGGATGAAGCCGTGAGTGCCATGAAAAACCCAGCGTTGCGACGGACCCTCGGCTATTGGGATTTGGTCATGTATGGGCTGGCGTACATTGCACCGATCGCGCCCTTGTCGACTTTGGGCTTTGTCTACGATGCGGCGCATGGACTGATTGCGCTGGCCTACCTGCTAGGCGCTGTTTGCATGTACTTCACCGCACAAAGTTATGCATTGATGAGTGACTCGGTGCCGACTGCTGGCTCGGTGTACGGATTTGCACGCTTCGCGTTGGGCCGTTTCGTAGGCTTTGTCGCCGGCTGGATGATTCTGTTGGATTACTTGCTGATTCCCGCGCTCGTATACGTGCTCATTGGTGTGGCCTTGGGGGTATTGATTCCCTCGGTTGAGCGATCGGTATGGATCGTTCTGATGGTGGCCTTTACGTTGGGGGTGAATTGGTTTGGGGTCCGCGTGACCACCCGCGCGAACTTTATCGCTGTGGGCTTTCAAGTCATCATGCTGCTTGCGCTGCTCGGATTGGGTGTGTGGGCATTGCTGCACGGCAAGGGTGCCGGCGGGCTCACGCTGGCGCCGTTTTACGATGCCAAGGCGTTTCAACTTAGCGCCGTTCTCGCAGCGACCTCGATTTGTATCAATTCCTTCCTCGGCTTTGATGCGATCTCGACGTTGTCCGAAGAAGTGAAGGGCGGTGATCGGCGTCTGGTCGGTCGCGCGATCATGGGCGTCCTATTCATCTCTGCCACCTTCTTCGTGGGGGTCGCCTGGGTGCTGGGCAATTTGATGCGGGGCTTGACCATTCAGGATGCCTCCGCGGCAGCCTATGAGATGACGGCTGTGTCAATTGGTGCGTGGGCTTCCGTCGCCTTGGCATGGGGTTATGCCACGTTGATCGGTTTTTCCAATGCCCTGCCAATGCAGGTGGGTGTGGCCCGCGTGCTCTACGCGATGGGGCGCGATCGGCAGTTGCCCCACGTGTTGGCAAAAGTGCACCCGACATACCACACCCCGTACGTTGGGATGTTGGTGACGGCAGTTATTTCGCTGATCGTGGCCATTTTGATGCGCAATCGGCTCGATGATCTGGCCACCACGGTGAATTTTGGCGCCCTATCCGGCTTCCTGTTGCTGCACATTTCGGTGCTGGTGCGCTTTGGCATCATCGAGCGATCACGCCGTTGGTTCGCCCACTGGCTCTCACCCCTCCTTGGCATCATTGTGGTGCTCGGCGTGTTCAGCGGGATGGCGGGCCTCGCTATCAAACTCGGCCTCGCCTGGTTGGTCGTCGGCCTTGTCTGGGGTGGCGTGCTACATCACTTGCGACGCAACGAGATCAGCGCTGCATTGTAAATTGCGCCGATGTTTCAGCGTCCTGCCGGAATCGCAGTGAGCAGTTGCGCGGCGGCATCGATGACCGCCTGCTGGTGCGGGAGCAGGGCGTGTCCGGCCATGCTCATCAGTTCATGCAAATAAGGGTCGGTCGCTTCACTCATGATGCCGGAGAGGGCCTCCATCACGGCTAAGCCGCAGAAGGGGACGTAGGCGTTGGAGTAGCCGCCCTCGTGGGTCGCCAGAACGCGGCCCGCGCAGACTTCATCTGCCACGGTCATCAGTCTTTGGGTCATCTCCCGATACGTGGCGCTGGTGCACATCATGCGACCCAGAGGGTCCATGGCGCTGGCATCGAGCCCCGACGCGATCACAATGAGTTCCGGGCGATAGCGACGTAACGCGGGCATCACAACCTGCTCAAAAGTCGCCAGATACGCGCCGTGCCCGCTGCCGGCGGGTAGCGGAATATTCAGATTGGTGTGCTCACCAGCGCCATGCCCAATCTCGGTTAGCTGGCCGCGATCAACCGGGTACAGTCGATCCTGATGAATCGAGATCGTGAGTACCGATGGGTCCTCGAGAAAAGCCGTCTCGGTCCCGTTGCCGTGGTGCACATCCCAATCAACCACCGCCACACGGCCGATGCCCAACACACGCTGCGCGTGGCGAATAGCGACGACGGCATTGCTGAACACGCAATAACCACGGCCCTGGTCGGCTTCTGCATGATGCCCGGGTGGTCGGACCAACGCATAGGCATTGCGCACCTGGCCACCGATGATGGCATCCACGGCAGCGATGCAACCGCCGGTCGAAAGCCGGGCGATATCGTAGCTACCCGGACCGATGGTCGCGCTATCGCCGATGGCGCCGCCGCCGGCAGCTGATACGGCGGCGACTTGCTGGATATAGCGGGCTGTATGGAAGTACTCCAGCTCCGATGGCGACGCCAGTCGCGGCGGGATACGCATCAGGTGCGCCGCGAGTCCACTCACTTCGAGTAGCGCCAAAAACCGCCGCTTGGAATCCGGCGACTCGGGGTGTCGGTCCGGTTGTGCGTAGGGATTGATATCAGAGAAGCCGGCGCCACTGCCGGCGTCATGCCAGAAGTAGCGCTCGTGACAGACCAGCCCAGTTGTGCGTGTCATTTAGAGAGAGCCCCGGCGCGGGTCAGCGCGTCGGGGCTCTGTGCCTTAGAACCGGTACGCGACCGACGCACCGATGGTGCGCGGGGCGAGGCCGCGAGCAAAGTAGTTTGTATCAAAGTTGGCAAGACCGTAGTTTGTGCCGTTGAAGTCGCGCGATACAAACATCGGGGTGTGGAAGTTTGTTGCATTGGAGATGAACGCGGAGATGTCATAACCGGCGAAACGCACACCCGCACGCAGGTTGAGCATGGTGATCTTCGGCAAGCCCGGGAGGGTGGGATCCGCGTTCGGGATATTTGCCGGATCCTGATACGGCACCAGATCGGTTTGTGCGGTGGTGTACTGGTAGTCGACGCGCAAGTAGGGCTTCTTGGCGACGTCCTTCCACGTGTATTCGCCGGTCAACTGCACGTTCCATGGGGAGGTAGGGAGATGGTTGCCGGCAGCAACGAGTTGGTCGGGTGGGCTCGCATTGCCAAGCACAATCGCGGATTCATACTTTGCGTCTGTGTAGGCCGCATTGAAGCCGAGGGTGAGGTTGTCGCTGGCCTTCCAAGATAACTCCAGTTCCGCGCCCTTACCGGTCAGTTGGCCGAGGTTGTAGTTAAAGCCAAGGCCGCACGCGAGGTAAACAAACTGCTGAATGTTCTTCCACTTGATGTAATACACCGCGCCACTCACGGTCAGGTGATGGTCCAGCGCAGCGGTCTTGGTGCCGACCTCGTATTGCCACAAGGAGTCGGCGTCGAAGGGCTTGGCCGCGCTCGCGGCATCAATGCCTTGCGGGTAGCAATTCTGCGGTAGTTGCGAGTTGATGCCGCCGGGGCGGAAGCCCTTTGCGGCGCTGGCATAGTACAACGTGTCATGATCCGGCTGATAGTTGAGCACGACGCGCGGGGTCACCGGTTTGGCCGTGCCGGCCGCGGGCGTGATGACGGAGAAGACGCCGTTCACTGAACCGGCGGGAGCGAAACTCCCTTGCTCGGTTTCGTTCACCAGACCCGAATATTGCATATGCGAGTAGCGCAGTCCGGCCGTCAACTTCAGGGTGTCCGTCAGCTTCCAGTTTACCTCGCCGAACAGGGCGTACTGCTCGTCGAGCATGCTGAACTCCGGTTGCAAGTACACATAGTTGTTGGCAAGACCAGCCCCGCCGATTTCGGAGATGACGTACTCCGTCGAGTTTTCGTAGCTGTGCGTGTAGTACGCGCCGACGTTCCACTGCAGTGTGGCATTCGGGTCGGTCGAAGAGGCGCGGAATTCTTGGTTGAAATTCTTCTGCACGTCGGTGAACGGAGCAGAGTTGGGACTTTGGTTGTACTGGTCCCAGAGGAACACGGTATTATACCACTGCGTGTAGTCCGAAACCGAGTGCTGCGAGCGCGAGTAATACGAAGTGTTGGAGACAAAATCAATGCGGTCGGTATGCTGATTGATCTTAAGGCTCGCAACCCAGAACGGATCGGTGCTCGGATTGCGCTGTGCATTGCCGTTGTTGTACACCGAATCCGAAGGCTTGGAGATGTTCTGCCAGTACGCGCCCGTATCGTTGATGTGCATCGTCTGCACGAAGATCGATGGTGAGATGCTCAGATTGTCGGTGGGCTGCCACTTGAGGGCTAGGCGGAAAGTCTGGGTGTCGTGCCAGTTGGCATTTTTTTCCACCACATGATCGACGGTCGGCGCGCCGCTGTAGATCACCTCACCGTTCGGGCCCGCCGAACTGGGCGGCGCGGTGTAGGCGACCCGGTTGACCCAACCGCCATCCTCGCGAACAGAGGCGCTGATGCGAAAGCCGAGTTTGCCATCAATGATAGGGCCGCCGACCGCAATGCCCGCTGCGTAGTTGGTGCCGCCTTTCTCCATCGCACCGTACTCGGCACGTGCGTAGCCTTGGAATTCATGCAAGTTGGGTTCTGGCGTAATGAAGCGAATGGCGCCGCCCTCTGAGCCCGAGCCAAACAGGGTGCCTTGAGGACCCTTTAGAACTTCGACGCGTTCTAGGTCGAACAGTGCCGGAAAGGCATTGAGCGTGCCGAAGTTCAGGTGACGGCCTTGGATGGGCGTCTCGTCGAGATAAATGCCGGTGGTCGAGGCGCCTGCCGAGGAGTCGATGCCACGGATCGAGATGTCCGAGCCCTCGTCGTTATAGTTACCCGCCGAACCGCTGCCGTTACGGAGGAATGTGACGCCCGGCGAGGCCCGCGACAGATCGTCTACGTTCTTGAGGCCTTGCGCATCGAGCTTTTCCTGACTGAACGCTTGTACGCTCATTGGAATGTCCATCAGTCGCTCTTCACGACGCGTTGCGGTGACGACGACATCATCCAGTCCGGCCGACGCGGTTTTCACGGTTTCTGTGGCGTAAGCCGGGGCTACAGCGGCGGCAAGTAGTGTGGCAATAGTCGTGCGCAGGATGAGGTGAGTCATCAGAACTCCTCGGGGCGATGGCGGGATTGCCGTTAAAAGATGGTTCGCATATTTTCCCCCTCGGGGCGGCGCTGTGGGCGCGCTTTGCCTCGACCGCTGTCTGCGGTGCGGGAAGGTTACCGCAACTGTCGGGTTTTCGCACCTAGCACTAGGAGAGTTGCCAGCGACCGGTCAGAATCGTCCGCTGGGTGCACACTGAGGAGAGGGTCATGCTAGGCGAATCACGCGCAAAAATTCTGCTCTACTGCTTGGCAGTTGGGTTTTTCAGTTCGGCTTTTGCCGGCAGTGACCTGGGCACGGGCGCTGATTTGGTGTTGCTTGGCGGCAACATATGGACTGGGGCGGGCCGCAATGCCTCCGCTTTGGTGATCCGCGATGGCCGCTTGACTTATGTCGGCGACGACGCGGGGGCGCGAGTATCAATAGGCCAGTCGACGCGGGTTGTACAACTGCAGGGCCGCTCCGTCCTCCCGGGACTGGTCGACGCCCATATGCATCCGCTAGACATTGTGGACCTGCCGGTTTGCGATCTCGACAGCCGCCCGTTGAGCCTGCGGCAGCTGACTGACTTTGTGCGTGCGTGTCTGAAACGTTATACGGTGCCGGTCGGCGGCCGCCTTTTAGTTCATCAATGGAACTATGTCGCTGGCAATCAGCCGGATGAGCAGCATCCATCGCTGCGGGCGGCCTTGGATCTGGCCGCCAAGGATCGGGAAGTGCAGTTGCTCGGCAACGATGGGCATCACAGCGCGTTCAATAGCCTAGGCCTCACGCACGCGAAAAATAATACGGGGCAGATCGTCGGGCTGTCGAAGCAGACGCTGGCAACGGATTTTGCAGACTACCGTGCGTTGGTTGGTGTGGATGCGACCGGCGAGCTGAACGGAGCGGTGAATGAAGACGCACGCTATACCATCAACGCCAATAGCATGATGTACACCGAGTACGCGCGTGTACTGGCGCACCCAGAGCAGGTTGCGCGGCGCATCAATCGCGCCGGTATTACCGCCATCACCGATGCCATGGCAAATCCAGACGGCATGGGTTTTTGGGAGAAGCTGGCCGACAGCGGACGGATGACAATGCGCGCCAATTTAGCGCAGTTTCATGATCCGGAACGCTACAGGGTGGCGGGTGGTGCGGTCGACTACGACGCGATGGTGGCGAAGGCGCAAACGATACGCGCGCGCTTTGCCAATAGTCCGCTCGTGCGGGCCGATACGGTCAAGATCTTCGCTGACGGCGTTCTGGAGGGCGATCCCTTAGCCCACCCGCCGACCCTGCCCAACGGCGCGGTACTAGAGCCGTTGTTGCAACCGCGCTTCGGTAGGGATGAGCAGGGTCGGGTGACTGTTTTGGGTTATGTCGATACGGCGAGTGTCGACTGTGTCGCCGAGCGCGCGCGTAGTGTCGCTGCGACGGATGCGCAGGTGTTGCAGTTCACACAGGAGCACGGCTTTCATCCGGCGCAATGCAAAATTTCGCGCGGGCAGTTGCAGCACGACGCCGAGGTAATAAAAGAATTTTCGCGCCGCTTTCACTTGGCGGGCTTTAATCTACACATCCACGCGATCGGCGACCGTGCGGTTCGTACGGGGCTTGATGCCATTGAAGCGGCGCGGGCCGCAGATGGTAATGCAACCACTCGGGATGGCTTTGCGCATATTCAGTTGGCCCACCCCGATGATATTGCGCGCCTAGGTCACAATCACCTGTTTATTGCTTACACCTATGCATGGGCGGACGTTGATCCTGACTACGACATGACGGTGATTCCTTTCTTACAGAAGGTGTCAGGCAATGACTACGCGGCATTGCATGTGCCGGGCAGTTATTACGAAGAAAACACCTATCCCGTGCGCGCGACACGCGATGCCGGCGCCATTCTAGCGGCTGGATCCGATGCCCCTGTCGAGACGCGGGATCCACGTCCGTTCGTGAATATGGCGCGGGCACTGACCCGTCGTCTGCCCGCAGGCCCGGTGCTGAATGCCCGACAGGCGATCGGTATTGCGGACGTGCTGGCGGCGTACACGATCAATGGGGCCCGCTGGTTGGGGATTGATGCGGTCGCCGGTAGTCTCGAGGTGGGTAAGTCAGCTGATTTTGTCGTCATCGACCGGGATCCCGTGCAGTTGGCCGCGACCGGCCGCGCCGATGAGATCGCCCAGACGCAGGTCCTGTCGACCTGGTTCCAAGGCAAACAGGTTTACACGGCCCCGCGACATTAAGCGTTAAGGTCGCTGCGGGGTGGTCTCCAGGCGGCTGACGTCATAGCCGGCCGCTTGGATGCGGCGCAGCAACGCGTGGTAACGCTCTGGATCGACAGTAGGTGTTCTGGAGAGTATCCACAGATAGTCCCGGGTGGGGTGGCCGACTGCTGCCAGTGAATAGGCACTATCGAGGTCGAATACCCAATACGGTGCCCACACGGCGTGGAGCCATGCCAGCCAAGCGGGTGCGAAACGCACTTCGAGCATGGCGGAGCCTGTAGCGCCGTGTAGTCGGGCCGCACCAGTCACCTGTGCGATGGAGCCATCTTGGCGTGTGCAGCGGTTCTGAACCTCCACACGGCCCGCGCTCTGGATACGGTACTGCGCGGTCGTGTCACGCACGCACATAGCCTGGAAGCGGTTTGGATACTTGGCGATCTCAAACCAGGTGCCTTGATAGCGGGTCAGGTCCAATTGGGCGATCGGCTGCAGGGACGGGGTGTCCCCGAGTGCTACCGCGATCGGCAGGACGAGTAGGAGGCGTCTCCAAAATTTGAACTTTTTCATTGCGTTTATTCTTGGGGGTAGGCGTTGTTGCGGCAGCAGCGGCGGTCCTCATTGCGGAAGCGACCAATAGCATACTTTTCTGGCGTTTGGCCTTGTGCAGATGGGCTTTTAGCCGGCGCTCGCACGAACGGGGGACCTATAAAAGCGGTGGCAGTCGGTTGGAGGCCTCGCCGGCGCGGGCCAGTTTTTGTTGCGCGTCGGACGGTTGCGCTAGACCCTGATGCCCGGCCATTGAGTTAGTGTCACAGTGGTGTAATTGGTGGGCTTGCCGTCGGCGGGCCCGTCCCCCTGATTCTAAAGGCAGTGCCATGATCGCTATTGTTGAAGCCTTTAGGGTCGGCGTTCTTGGGCGCCCGCACTGGCTGCGTAACGTGGTGGCCGGCCTGATCGTCGGTATTGTGGCCTTGCCACTGGCCATGGCTTTCGCTATTGCCAGCGGCGCGCGGCCGGAACAGGGTCTCTATACGGCGATTATTGCTGGCACGTGTGTCAGCTTGTTCGGCGGTACTAGGCTCCAGATTGCCGGACCTACCGGGGCGTTTGTTGTCATTTTGGCGGGGGTTGCGGCCCAGTACGGCATCGCTGGATTGCAGATGGCGACGCTGATGGCGGGCTTTATTCTCATCCTGATGGGCCTCGCCCGCATGGGCAGTGTTATTAAGTTTATTCCTGCACCTGTCATTACTGGCTTTACCACTGGCATCGCCGTGATTATTTGGGTCGGTGAGTGGCGGGATTTCTTCGGCCTGCCGAAAATCTCGGGTGTGCATTTCCACGAGAAGTTATTGCACCTCGCCGAAGCCTTTCCCTATATGCATGCACCTACTGTCGCGTTGTCCTGTGCCAGTCTTTTATTGGTCATTTACACGCCCAAAGTACCGTTGCTTCGGCGTGTGCCGGGTCCTCTTGTGGCGATGATGATCGCGACAATCTTGCAAGCGACGTTCCATTGGGATGGCGTGGCGACAATCGGGTCGGCCTTCGGCGGCATACCGCGTGGACTGCCAATGCCGGCTTGGCCCGATCTCACGGTCTCCGATGCCTTGCGACTCATTGGTCCGGCTTTCACGATTGCTATGCTCGGCGCGATCGAGTCCCTGCTTTCGGCGGTTGTCGCAGACGGTATGGCCGGCACGCGCCACGATTCCAATCAGGAACTGATTGGACAAGGCATTGCCAATGTTCTGGCGCCGGTATTTGGTGGTTTTGCGGCGACGGGTGCCATTGCGCGTACTGCGACCAACGCGCGTAATGGGGGCAGTAGCCCGCTGGCTGGCCTGACGCACGTGCTGATTTTGGTCGGCGTTTTGTTATTTCTTGCGCCCTTGGCTGACGAAATTCCACTGGCGGCGCTGGCTGCGATCCTGTTTGTGGTGGCCTGGAACATGAGCGACGTGCGGCACTTTGCGCATCTTCTGCGCACCGCGCCGCGGGCTGACCGCATTATTCTCGCCATTACTTTTCTGCTCACGGTCTTGGTGGATCTTGTGGTTGCAGTGAACGTGGGGGTGATCTTGTCGGTGTTGCAGTTCTTGCGCCGGATGGCCGAGTCGGTCGAAACCAAACCTGCTGAGGAGAGTGCGTTGTCGGTCGATCTTGGGGCGCTAGGTCTATCGGCATTGCCAAAGGGCGTTGTCGTTTACGAGATTGCAGGACCTATGTTTTTCGCGGCGGTCGATAATCTGGAGCGTGCGCTGCTTTCCACGCATACGGATCCGTCCGTTTTGGTACTACGGTTGCGCGCGATGCCATTTATCGACGGCACAGGTATCAAGGCGTTACAAGAGGTCGTCGCAAAACTACGGGAACGTGGTGTCCGTGTTTATCTGTGTGAGGCCAATAGCCGGGTGCTTGAGAAGCTCAAGACCGCCGGTCTCGTGGGCGGTGAGGTGCTAGAGGGCTATGAAGAGTCGCTGTTGTCTGCGTTACGTCTTGAGTTGGGTGCAGCGTCTCGACGACCGATTTAGTGCGCTGCGCGGACACGCTGCAGTGCCTTCGACTCTAGATCTTCGAAACCGGCCGGTACGTTCGGGTACCAATGCACTGATCCAAAGCCCTTTGGTAGGCTCAAAAATAGCTGTGTCTTTAGGCGCGCGTCCACGTACTTGAGTGTGCCGCTGTAACAGGTGAAGTTGCCCACGACTTTACTGATGCGCGCCGCGATCTCGGGCCGGCTGGTGAACTTAATCCATGCGTAGGCGGCGTCCTCGTTCTCCCCGCGGGCCGGAAGGGCGAAGGTCATGATCCAACCCAGCGCGCCGCTCTTCGGATCCACGTAGCGGATCGATGGCGCTTGGCGGTTCATTTCATAGATTGGAGAGTCCCAGAGCATAGCGGCCACGATGTGCCCTGACTTGACGGCGTCGACGATCTGGTTCTGGCTTTCGTACGCCATGCCTAGATTGTGTTTGCATTCGATCAGGCGATCGGCCACTTCATCGATCAGTTTGGCGTAGGCGGGCGGATCCGCATACAGAGCGAACGGATCCTTACCCTGCGCAAAGGCCATGGCGATCAGCGTATTGCGACGGATACGCAGCGCCGTTTTGCCGGCTAAATCAGGCCGGCACATATCGCTGTAGTCCGTGATGTGGGCGCGGCGGGTGTTGGCGACCAGACCCTCTATGCCATACAAATATGGCGAGCCATAGAGTCGTCCGCCTAGGGTCGTATTCTTGCGGACCGAGTCGATCATTTGCGGTATATACCGGTCCATGGGCAATCGGCTTTCATCAAACGGCCTATAGATATGGTAGGCCTGCTGGGCGCCTGCGACGCGGTCATGCGAGGGTTGCGCGAGGTCGAAACCGGCGCCATTGGAGGCCCGTAGGCGCGTAATGATGTCCTCGTTGTTTGAGAGGGTCACCTCGACGTGGATTCCGGTTTCTTTTTCAAAGTCGGCCGCCACGTCAGCCGGAACATAGTCCTGCCATGTCAGAATTCTCAGATTCCGAGTCGCGGCGGCATTTGCGGTGGCACAGACCGTCAGTGTCACGGCGAGCAGGAACAAGTGGCGCAGGGTCATGGCGGGTGCTCTGGGCGTTCGGGCGCGGTCGGCAAAAACGCCACGAGGTTAATCTAGCAGCGAGGGTCCTGTCACCCTTCCGATACGGTTCTGGGGCAGGAGTCGAAAAACTGAGATCCGCTGGCGGGCTTCAGTGCGCGGCGCGTACGCGCTGCAGTGCCTTAGACTCCAAGTCTTCAAAACCGGCTGGTACGTTGGGGTACCAGTGTACGGCGCCAAAGCCACGCGGCAGACTTAGGAACAGCTGGGTCTTTAGGCGTGCATTGACGTACTTTAGTGTGCCGCTGTAAGCGGTGAAGTTGCCCACTGTCTTGCTGATTCGCGCCGCAATCTCCGGCCGGCTCGTAAAATTGATCCACTCGTAGGCGGCGTCCTCGTTCTCTCCACGGGCGGGGAGGGCGAAAGTGTCGATCCAGCCCAATGAACCACTTTTAGCCTCGATGTAGCGGATCGAAGGCGCCTGGCGGTTCATTTCCCAGATCGGGGCGTCCCAGAACATAGCCGCCACGATGTGCCCTGACTTGATGGCACCGACCATTTGGTTCTGATCTTCGAACACCATGCCTAGATTGTGTTTGCACTCGATCAGGCGGTCGGCAACTTGTTCGATCAGCTTGGCATAGGCGGGCGGATCCGCGTACAGGGCGAATGGGTCCTTCCCGAGCGAGAAGGCCATGGCGATCAGCGTGGGTCGTCGGAGCCGAATCGCAGTTTTCCCGGCAAGGTCGGGGCGGCACAGATCGATATAGTCCGTGATGTGGGCGCGACGGGTGTTGGCGACTAGGCCCTCGATGCCATACAAATACGGGGCGGCATAGAGTCGGCCGCCTATGGTCGTATTCTTACGGACCGCGTCGAGCATTTGCGGGATGTAACGCTGCGTCGGTAGGCGGCTTTCATCGAAGGGACGATAGATGTGGTAGGTCTGCTGGGCGCCGGCGATACGGTCGTGCGAGGGTTGGGCGAGGTCGAAGCCGGCGCCGTTGGAGGCCCTGAGGCGACTGATGATGTCCTCGTTGCTCGACAGGGTCACTTCAACGTGG
Source organism: uncultured Pseudomonadota bacterium (assembly GCA_903908265.1). Lineage (GTDB taxonomy): Bacteria > Pseudomonadota > Gammaproteobacteria > Steroidobacterales > Steroidobacteraceae > CAIKZZ01. Next base: position 18,190 of record CAIVRI010000049.1, on the reverse strand, counting down.
ATCCCGGTTTCTTTTTCAAAGTCGGCGGCAACATCGGCTGGGACGTAGCCCTGCCAAGTCAAAATACGCAAGTGCCGGCCAGTCTCCGCATTAGCGCTGGCGCAGGCCGCCAAAGCGACGGCGAGGGCAAAGAGGGGGCGAATGGTGATGGTAAATGCCTCGTTGACCGTAAGCGGTTCTGCAACCGGCGGTAGGCTGATCTCAAGGTTGCTCCGCTGACACCCTACAGGAACGGCGGGTTCCGGGGTACTATCCTCCGGATTAACGGAGTTGGACTGTGGCTACATGAAGGGGGAAGAAAACGAGTCCGTGACCAGTGCCTCCGGCGAAATGCCGACTGAGGCGGTGGCTGTCGTGCTGGAGCGCTTTGCCGAAGAGCTGGCGTTTGTAACGCCGGGCTCCGGGGATGGCTTGCTCCCCGTCAATGCCCTTTTGATGGATCTTGAAGCGATTCCATTCCTACACGCCTCCGGTCCGATGGCCGACGCGGTTGAAATCGCGCGGCGTTGGGTCGACGGCGTTCTGGATGGAGATGGGCTGTTCACCGCGGCGGTCGTGCAGAATTTGCATGCTTGGCACGGGTGGTGCATTGACCATCTGGTTGCCCGCGAAACCCGGCAGCCCGTTGTGCCATTGCCTGAACAATGGCGCGTCGCTGCAGCGCCCACACCGCCGATCGCAGCCGCTCCAGCCCCGGCAACGCCGAGTGCGCCACCGGCCGCAGCACCCGCGTCGGTGCCCGCCCCTGCGCCTGCGGCGGCTGTGGACGACGGGACGCCCACCTTCACGTTGCGTCTGCCGGGCGATCTCGAATTGCTGCGTGAGTTCCATAGTGAGTCGCTGGAGTTACTTCGAGCAATGGAGCAGTCGGTTCTCGACCTGGAGTCTGGCTCCGCTACGCCAGAGGTGGTCAACTCCATATTCCGGGCATTTCATACCTTCAAGGGCAGTGCCGGCTTCCTGCAATTGGACGCGATGCGAGACTTCGCTCACCAATTAGAATCCCTGTTGGATGAAGTGCGGTCGGGCCGCTTGGCGGTCGGTCGCGGCGTGGTGGCGGCGATTCTGGCCGGTGCCGATGTCTTGGCTCGCTGTATCGCGCAGGTGGGTGCGCAGGTGTCCGGTAGTGAGCCCCTGCAACCGATCCGCCTGCCAGCCGCTCCGGTACTGGCCTTGGTCCGCAAAGCACTGGCAGGTGAAGAGCCTGAATTGGCCGCCGCGCCGACCCCGGTTGCGACGTCGGCTACAAGCGCTAGTGCGGAGCGCGCGCCTCTGGCGGCGACTCCCGGGCCGTCGAAAGGGGGCGCGGATCGTGCCGATTCTTTCGTCCGACTGGATGCATCGAAGCTCGATACGCTGGTGAATTTGGTTGGTGAACTCGTGATTACGCAGGCTTTCGTGCTGGAAAGTAGCGATGTGCGCGCCGCTGAAGATCTGGAGCTCGGTTATGCGGTGCGCAAACTGGTGCGCATTACCCGAGAATTGCAGCAAAACGCGATGTCCATGCGTATGGTTCCGGTCTCCGGACTGTTCAGAAAAATGTCGCGACTGGTTCGCGACTTGGCCGCTTCGCTGGGCAAGCAGGCACGGCTGGTCATGCAGGGCGAAGAGACGGAACTGGACCGGCAGTTGGTCGAGCGCATGACCGACCCGATGATTCACATGATTCGAAATGCCCTGGACCATGGGGTTGAACTGCCCGAGGTGCGCGCTGCGGCGGGTAAAGACCCAGTGGCCACGGTGCGGTTGTCGGCATCGCACGCCCATGGCGGCATCTTGCTGCAGATCTCCGATGACGGCCGGGGCATCGATACCGCCGCGTTGAAAGCGCGCGCGATTGAAAAGCATCTGATTGACGCGGGGCGGGAACTCACTACCGACGAGGCGCTCGCTCTGATTTTTCTTCCTGGCTTCACGACGGCGGCAGCGGTCACGGATGTTTCAGGGCGTGGCGTCGGTATGGACGTCGTAAAAGGGCATATCGATGCCCTGCGTGGTCACGTCGATATTCGCACGGCGTTGGGCACGGGGACGACGTTTGCGATCCGGTTACCGCTGACGTTGGCGCAGATCGATGGGTTCCTGATTCGGGTGGCGGATGAACGCTACCTATTGCCGTCGGCAGCGGTCCGGGAGTGTTTTCGGCCGATTCCTGGCAGCGTGTCGACTATTCACGAGCGGGGCGAAATGGTCGACGTCCGCGGTCAACAACTGCCCATCTTGCGTTTGGCGCGCTGTCTCGGCCTTAAGGGCGCGGCAGCGGGCCCGGAAGCAGGCATAATTGTGCGCTTGGAGACCGGCGCCGGCGAGCGGGCCTTGTTGGTCGATGAAGTCCTTGGGAAGCATGAAGTGATCATCAAGAATCTAGGCGACGCATTCGTCGGGCAGACCTTGGTCGCCGGGGGCGCTATTCTCTCCGACGGGCGCGTTGCGCTGATTCTCGATGCCGAAGCACTAGCGCGGCTTCCCGCTGGGTACTCACAACGGCCGATGGGAGCACTGGCATGAGCAATCCGTCCGCCCCGAACCCTGGGCGATATCTGACGTTCCATCTCGGCTCGTCCCATTATGCCGTCGAAATTGGTACGGTACGCGAGGTGGTCCGGCTCTGTCCGATCACCAGCGTGCCGCAGATGCCCGACTATGTGCGCGGGGTCATTAACCTTCGTGGTACGGTGTTGGCCGTTTTGGACTTGCGAGCCAAGTTTCGAATGGCTTCGATCGACTACGATGACCGCGCTTGCATTATCGTGCTGGAACATCGAGCCGGCGGCAATCTCTCTCAAGTCGGAGCGATCGTCGATGCGGTTGATGATGTGGTTGTGCTTGGCGCATCACAACTGGCACCACCCCCAGATTTTGTGGGTGCGGTGGAGGGGCGATTCCTCGCTGGCATCGCGACCTCCACTGAACGAGTTCGAGCAGTACTCAACATGCAAGAGATACTCGCGTCCGATGTGAGTTTTGAAATCCCCGATGTCAACTCCCTTTCCGCCGACGCTGGCACAGGGGCTTCATGAACGCTTTAAATTCTTCCGGTTGGACCATTACGCGCCGCATCACGGTGGGCCTCGGGGCCCTCTTGCTCGTGCTGGCGATGATTAGTGTTTTCGCCGTTGTGCGTCTCGCCTCGTTGCGAGGCGAAATTGTGACGATGGCGGAGAGCACGTTACCGACGGTACTTGCGCTTAGTGATATGGCCGTACAAGCCGAAGGCGAACATATCAATCGCTTAAGTGCCGTGGACGCAGATGAAACCACCGCGCAGGGACTAATCGCGGATAGCGCAAGGCGCGAAGCGAGCATTGTCGAGAATCTTAAGAAGTATGAAACAAACCTGAATTCAGAAGCCGATGATCGTCGACTGCTCGATGAAATTCGGTCAACGCATGAGACTCTTGCTAAGACGCAGGAACAGATCAACGCGCTGGACAACCAGAGTTCCTTGGGCGAGTGGGAAGCGCTCCTTGAGCAGCAGCGACTTATTCGTGAGGTCCAGTACCCGAGTTATGCGCGCTTCCAACATGCGATCCAAGCCGCGCTGGAATATCACAATCGGATTGCGCAGGCGGCGGCACTTGCCAGCCAGGAAGCGGCGCGGATGACGATGTGGCTATTGGGCGTGACCTCACTGTTGGCCGTGCTGGTTTCGGCCACGCTGGCATGGTTTACCTTACGCACGATTCACTCTGGTCTCGGCGCAATTCTTGTGGACCTCAACCGGGGCTCGATGCACACGGCTTCGGCGGCGCTGCAGATGATGACCGCAAGCCAAACCTTGTCCAGCGGTGCCTCAGAGCAGGCAGCCGCCATTGAAGAGACCAGTGCGTCGCTTGAGCAAATGTCGGCGATGATCCGGTCAACCGCTGACAACAGTCAGAAGGCGATGGTGTTGGCCTCCGATGCGCGTTCCTTGGCAGGCACAGGCGTCAATACCATGGATGCCATGGTGGCTGCGATGGCGGATATCGGCGTCGCCAGTTCGGACGTGGCCAAGATCGTCAAAAACATTGACGAGATTGCCTTCCAGACAAATATTCTGGCCCTGAACGCTGCAGTTGAAGCGGCGCGGGCAGGTGAAGCAGGCGCCGGATTTGCGGTCGTGGCCGACGAAGTGCGGTCCCTGGCGCAGCGTAGCGCAGCTGCTGCGCGCGAAACGGCGCAGAAAATTGATGTCGCAATGGCGAGTGCGCAACGCGGTAGTGCGCGCAGTGAACAAGTGGCGCGTGCGCTGAACGATATTTCCGATAAGGTGGTGGCAACTGATTTGCTGGTGGCGGAAATTGCCAAAGCAGCCAGTGAACAGGCCTTGGGTGTGACGCAGGTCAACCTAGCCTTGGGTCAAATGGACCGCATTGCCCAGTCCAACTCGTCGGGTGCCGAACAGAGCTTTAGCCGTGCGGAAGAATTGAATTCGCATGCAGAGAACCTAACGCGTGCTGTGGAGAAGTTGGAAGGTTTGGTTGGGCGCTTCGAAGATGATGAAGAGATGCAGAGCGAACCGATGGCTCGCGCTGTACCCTCGCATAGCGCTACCGGCAGCTTTCGTGCACGGGATCCGCAGCGTTTGTCGCAGCTGCCGACGCATACTTTGGATCGGATTCCGATGCCGGAGGTCCGGTCGCTGCGCGACGAGGACAAAGATTTCCGCAGTTTCTAAAGGCTGCCTCGCGTGGAACTTCGCCTCGAGAAGACCGCTGGGCTGTACGTATCCGATCGGGGTCTGCGTGCGTTAGCGGACCTTGTGCATGATTACAGTGGCATCTGTATCGGGCCGGATAAACACCAGCTGATGGCCAATCGGCTGCGGCGGCGTGTGCAAGATGTCGGGCTGCTGAGCCTGGATGATTACGGCGATTTTGTGCGTGCGGATGCGACGGGCGAGGAAATCGAAACACTCGTCGATCTGATGACGACCAATCACACGGCGTTCTTTCGCGAGTCTGAGCATTTCACGGTGTTGATGCAGGAATTGGCGCCAACGCTGCGCGCTGCGATGCCGACTGGCTACCCGGTGCGTGTGTGGTCGGCGGCCGCGTCCTCGGGTGAGGAACCTTATACCCTCGCGATGCTGACTGCAGAAGATCAGCGTCGCGATCCTCTGCATCGCTGGGTGCTGCAAGCGTCGGATATCTCGCGGCGTATGCTCGACGTGGCTGTCCGCGGTGTTTATTCGATGGATAGCGTGGCGGTAGTGCCTCCGGATCTGCTGCCTCGCTATTTCGAGCGTGGGGTTGGCGCACAAGATGGCCGTTGCCGATTACGTCGCGAGGTGCGCGCTGCGGTGTCTTATCAGCGGATTAATCTGCTTGACGCGCATTACCCAATTCGCGAGCCACAGCACGTGATTTTCTGCCGTAACGTCATGATCTATTTTGACGTAGACACCCGTCGCGCTGTGGTGGAGCGCTTGTTGGAGTATCTCGTTCCTGGCGGTTATCTAGTGGTCGGCTATTCTGAGAGTCTCACTGGATTGGTCCCTCGTTTGAGCAGCGTCAGTCACGGGGTCTACACGCGATCATGATTGCTGGGCGCCGCATCCGGGTTTTGGTTGTTGACGATTCCGCGCTGGCGCGGCGTGCGCTCTCAGAGGCGCTCGGGCAGGATCCGTCGATCGATGTGGTCGGCGCGGCGGAGGATGCTTATCAGGCGCGCGAGCTGATTCTCGGGCTTTCGCCGGATGTTGTGACGCTCGATTTGCAGATGCCCTTGATGGATGGATTGACGTTCCTACGAATTCTGATGGAACACCATCCGGTGCCGGTGATAGTGGTGAGTAACTTGACCCCTACGGGATCGTCGCTGGCCATGGAGGCGCTGGAGGCGGGGGCTTTTGACGTGTTGCAAAAGCCGGATGGTCGACAGGGCGTTGCCGCGATGGGGCGTCGATTGATCGCTCAGGTGCACGCAGCGGCCGGTTCCAAGCGCCGTGCGCGGCGCTCGGAGCCGTCCCGAGCAGCTGCGGGGACGGGATCTACGCGTCCGGTGGGTGCGCGTCAGCGGATGATCCTGATCGGGGCCTCTACCGGTGGCGTTGAGGCGCTACGCTATTTGTTGCCGCGCCTGCCGGCCGATAGTCCGCCGATTGTTGTGGTGCAGCATATTCCTGCCCACTTTTCAAAGGTGATGTCGGAGCATCTGGACCGGATTACGCCGTTTGAGGTCCGCGAAGCGCGGGATGGCGATGAGTTGCGTCCAGGCTTATGTCTGGTCGCTCCCGGCGACTTTCATGTGCTGCTCGTTCGGCAGGGGAATGTACATCGATTGCGGGTGATTCAGTCACCCCCCGTCAATCACAGTCGGCCCTCGGTCGATGTCTTGTTCCGTTCGGCGGCCGAACAGGTCGGCCGGGAAGTAGTCGCGGTGCTGTTGACTGGCATGGGGTCGGACGGCGCCCGCGGTATGGGCATGCTGCGGACTGCGGGTGCCGCGACTTTGGTCGAATCGGAAGAATCCTGCGTAGTATTTGGCATGCCCAAGGCCGCAATTAATCTTGGCGCGGCCCAAGAAATCGTTACGCTAGAAGCGATGCCCGAGGCGATAATCGAGGCAGTTTACCGTCGGAGTGCCTCATGACTGTGTCTGCCATGGCCTACTTGCCCTATATCCGCGTGGCTGTACACGATGTGCTGGGGGCCTCCCTCGGGCTGTCGCTGCAGATGGTCGGTGCCGATCAGCGTGTGCAGGCATCTGGAATCGGTGCAGATGTGCGCTTGATGGCTGCCGGCGTACGCTATCGCTTGGCCCTAGCAATGGACGCTGCAGCGGCGGCTAGCCTATTGGATCGTCTGCTCGGTCAGCCCAGCGCATCGCCGGACGCAGGCGCCCTGCAAGAGGCAGTTGCTGAAGGCGTTAACCTGATTGCAGGCCGCCTCGCTGGATTGGTTGATGGGCCACTCGCTCCTATGGAATTTGGTACGCCACATGGGATGCAGCGGCCCGACACGATCGTGCCGGGCACCGCCTGCGCGGTGTGGCAATCGAATGGTGCCGTCATCGCTGTCTATTTAGAGGTTGCGTAATGGCTGGTCCCACCATTCTCTTGGTTGACGACAGCAGTTTGCAGCGGCGCGCATTAGCGCAAATGCTGCAGTCTTTTGACTGTACCTTGGCCGAGGCGGCCGACGGTGCAATTGCCTTGGACGTTGTGCGGGCTATTCATCCAGACCTCGTGCTGCTCGACTACAACATGCCGGTACTGGATGGGTTGGGTTTCCTACGCGCACTGCGCGCAGATCCCCCGATCGCTCGTACGCCCGTGATCATGCTGACGGCGAACTCGGCGCCCGCAACTCTAGCGGCGGCGGCTCGCCTTGGCGTCCGTGATTATCTGATGAAGCCCTGTGATAGCGCCACTCTAATACCCAAAATGTCTCGTATCGTAGCCTTGCAGCCGCGCAACGAGGCATCATCAACTGCCCAGGATTCCCAATGACCGATCTTGTCCCGGCCGCGTCGGCCACCTCTCAATCATTGCTCGCTTCGGCGCGCGTTCTCGTCGTCGATGACAGCCGCCTGATGCGTCTAGCCTTGATCCGATCACTGCGTGAATTGGGTGTGGAGTCGGTCGCAGAAGCCGGTAACGGTCTCGAGGCATTGGAACGAATTCGCGTCGAAGAATTCGACGTTATGTTGCTCGATATTGAAATGCCGGTAATGAGCGGCACAGAGCTCCTCTTGCTAATGAAAAGTGAGCCGGCACTGGGCCGGTTGCCGGTAATCGTCATTTCGAGCACTGAGCAAATCGACACGGCGGTGAAGTGCATCGAAGCGGGCGCTGAAGATTACCTGCCGAAGACCTACAACCCAACGTTGCTCCGTGCGCGCGTTACCTCTTCGATTGATAAGAAGAGATTGCGTGATTTGGATGCGCAGCGCGTCCGTCAGTTGCAGGAAGAAAAAGAACTGCTGGAACGCACCCAGAAACGTCTCGATCACGAGCTGGATGAAGCGTTCCGCTATGTCCGTTCGAGTTTCCCGCCACCGCAAAATAGTCCGTTGAAAGTGGATTGGTTCTACCAACCTTCGACCGAATTGGGTGGCGATGCGTTCGGTTATCACTGGATTGATAAAGACCACTTTGCGGTGTATTTGCTTGACGTGTGTGGTCATGGCGTTGGTGCTTGTTTGTTGGCGGTGACGGCGATCAACGTCATGCGCACCCAGGCGCTGGCCGGAGTCGATTTCCGCGATGCGGGTGCCGTACTGGGTGGCATTAGCAACGCGTTTCTGTGCGAGAAGCACAACGACATGTACTTCACGTTCTGGTACGGCGTTTATCACATGCCGACCCGTCAGCTCCGGCACGCCAGTGGCGGCCATCCGCCCGCGTTGTTGCTTGGGCCTGCGGATGCCCAAGGTCAGCGCACTGCCACACAGTTACGCGCGCCGGGACTGATTGTGGGCGTCATGGAGGATATAGAGTATGAGTCCGAGACAATTGACGTGCCAGAGGGCTCGACGTTGCTCGTGTTGTGCGACGGCTGCTTCGAGATTCGGTCTATTGAAGACGGCAGCGAAGGTACTTTCGAAGATTTCGAAGCCTTTATGCTGCATTCGGGCACGAAACCGACGGGTCTCTCCGACCTCTTTGATTGGGGTCGTGCTCGTCATGGCGAGGGCCCGTTGGATGATGACTTTTCGCTCGTCCGCGTTAGTTTCTAACGGCTGAGCGCGTAGGGACGCGATGCGGGTCAAGCGGTGTGTCGGACTGCTTCGGCGCGGGTGGGGATGCGCTCGCGAGGTCTGCCTGCTAGCGGCGGCGACCGACTAACAAGGCGGACCCCGCCGATTTTTCGTAGCCAAATACGAATGGCAGCGGCCCGCGAGTTTCATGCTGCGTATACGCCCCAGCAAATGCTTGTGCCGCGGGTTTGTTTGCCCAGATCGTCTGTGGTGCGGTGTAATGTCCGTACAGGGTCAGACGGTAGGCCTGCTCGAGGCGGTCTACGCCAAGCCCGGTTTCGTCTTGCACGACGAAGGGTGCTGCCGGTGTGGTCAATAGGTTGGCAAGCATCGAGAAACTGGCGCTCTGCAGTAGGTGCGATGCCGACTTCAAAAACAATACATCTTGGGCGTTGCGGCGCAAGAACGCCGTTGCCGCGTCATGGCCCATGAGTCCCCGGTTGGCTAGATCGATCACAAGGTAGTCGACGGTTACCGCTCTGCCGTCTGGCCGCTTTACGTCGAAGCGTATGCCTTGCGCCGCGCGCTCCGAATTGGCTGCAAAGACCTCAAGCTCACCTTGGGCATTAAGCGCGAGTAAGGAGGCGCTGGTGATGGTGCCGCCGCTGAAGGCGATGGAGTAGGTCAACAGTTTGATGAAACTGGGTCGCTCGCCGCCGCGGCCATTGAGATCGTCGGTACGGTAGTAACCGAGTTGTGAGAAAAAATTCAGCATACGGCATTCCCGTTCGCTGGCACCGGAGGCTTCCTCGACCACGGCGCGCAACTGCCCGTATTCTGGTTTTTGGTCGGCGATCAAGGTGAGGTGGGGCGCATCGGGGAACAGGGCGAGTGGCGTGACGACGTCGGGTCCAGAGAACAGGTACAGCACAGGACGGCCCTTGAGGTCAGCCAGCTCGGCCTGACTCCACGTCGTCATGGGTTTGGCAAATCGTTTGTTGTAGCGCGTCGCAAAGGTAGCGAAGGCGGGGCAGAGCACGGCGCTCACCCGGTCCAGCGGGCTCGACTCTGCGAGCGCTAGCCCCCCACAGCACCAGCCGGCCAGCAACAGGGCGGTGCTCAGGCGCGTGGTAATCGCAGGATACTTCATGGCGGAATCCGTGTTCAAAGGGCCAGGATGTGCGTCAGGCTACGATTGTAGAAAACTCTGCGTCCAATCGGTTGAAAACCCGCGCCTACGTGGTGAAACGATAGCCCTTGATTGGCATGGGTGTCCTCCTTGACAACCATGACGTCTTGCGCAGGCGTGTGGCCGCCCTAGCGGAGGTGCTAGCGAGTTGATGGTGCTGTAGTGATTAAAACCCGGGCGGACGCTCTGCTGCCACTCCCAGATGGCGCTCCAGTGCTAAGCCGACGCGACCGATGGTGCCTTCATCAAATAATCGCCCGATGAGAGTGATGCCATACGGAACACGGCGCGGCGCCGCGAAGCGGTGTACAGGGCGGGACGGATCCGCTGCCCAGTCGCTGCGGGCCTGTGAGATCTCAACGAAGCCGCCTCGTTGCGTGAGCGAGGGGTGCCCGGTGTGGTTAGTGATGATCAGGATCTCATCGCGCAGGGAGGGCACCAATAGCAGGTCAACGGTGCGGAAGCGCTCTGCCATCATTTCGCATACACGCCGGCGCAGTCGGTCGGCTTGGACAAAGTCGACTGCCGAAATAAAGCGGGACTGGCGAAAGGTATTGGGCCAGGCATCGTCCGTCTGCTCATGCAGCGTGTCGATCGCGCGAGAGAGGGTAATGTCCTCAAAGGCCGCCGCGCTTTCGGCAAACAGGATCGTATTGAGTGATGCATACGGCCAGTCTGGTAGTTCGATCGGGACGAGTGTCAGACCAAGTGCCTGTAGAGCGGTGAGAGCGTCTCGGTCGACGGCGGTTGCTGGACTGGCCTCCATCCAGGCCGGGACGTACCCGACTCGCAGTCCGGCAATGGGCGCTGCCGCATCAAATTCGAATTGGGCCGACACACTTTGTAAGTCGCCAACATCCGGTCCGCGGATTGCGTCGAGTACGAGCATCCCATCCTCGACCGTACGTGTCATAGGTCCTAATTTATCCAGTGACCAGCACAGCGTCATCGCGCCAGTGCGCGGTACGCGCCCGTAGGTTGGACGCAGTCCGGTAATCCCACAGCGCATGGTGGGCGAGACGATGCTGCCGCCTGTTTCGCTACCGATTGCAAATGCGACCAAGCCTGCGGCGGTCGCTGATCCTGGGCCTGCACTGGAGCCAGAGGCGCCTTCCTCGGCGACCCACGGATTGCGAGTAGTACCGCCAAACCAAACGTCATTCAGCGCGAGTGCACCGAGGCTGAGCTTGGCGATAAGGATTGCGCCCGCGGCTTCCAGGCGCTTCACCACGGTGGCGTCCTCGGTGGGCACACGGTCACGGAAGGGTTCGGCGCCCCAAGTCGTTGCGAGACCGGCCGTATCGAGTAGATCCTTCGCACCCCACGGAATCCCGTGCAGTGGCCCCCGGTAATTGCCCTCTTGGAGTTCGGCATCTAGGGCGCGCGCTCGGGCGAGAGCGCCCGGGTTGCGATTAATGATGCATTTCAGGTGTGGGTCGTGGCGGGTGATGCGATCCAGATAAATCTGGGTCAAACGCTCGCAGCTCAATGCGCGCGTGCGGATCCAATGCGAAAGTGCCGTCACCGGCGCAAAAGCAATATCGGCATCGTCATGGGGTACTGCTTGATCGGTGGGGCGGCTACCGACATAACGGGATGTGGAGGGGCCTGCATAGGTGCCCGGCAGGCGCGGGTCCCAGCTGGAGTACGGTGCGTTCGTCTCCCCGAGAGCGACGGGCTTGGACCCCGTGCGCCGCTCATAAAGGCCTGACATGGCCGCGGGCCAATTACGTGCGGCTTGCCGGCGCTCGTGGGCCAACAACTCCACTTGCATGAGTTTTTCGGCTTCGGCGAAGGTTTGCATGGTGACGGCGGGTCCGGAACCGAGGCCCGTACCGAATGCCGGGGGCGTGCCTGGCGGTGGGGTGTCCGCGTGCACGGGGCTGGCCGCAACGGCAGCGCCGCCAAGACCCAAGGCAGCTTGGGTGAGAAAGTCACGGCGGGTCTTCGGCATAGGGCGCGCTCACTAGATAGGGCTGCATAGATCCTAGCCGAGTTGTTGCGGGCGATCGGCGCGAAACGCGAGCTACGGGCAAATATTTTCCCGTGCTGATCGCGCCGCGCAACAGGCGCCTCACTTAGCGCCGCCGCTTCCTACCGACCTGATCGGGGTTACCGATTAGCGCCGGCCCGATGATGCCAGGCAGGGCATCGGCCGGAGTGGGCGGGTTCCGTGGTCCGAGCCCAACGCCCATTGCGCGCCCGAACCCGGTAATAACCGAGGGCAGCGGGCGATTCTTAGTGCGGGGCGGTCGAGTGGCACGGGCGCCCGGCGGTTGCCGCCATCAGCGCTGTAAAAGCAGCCTACACACCCATGCCACCCCGCTAGGCAGGCTGTGGTAATCAACCGAACCGTGGGGTTTTTACCTAAAGCCAGGCGAGGCGGGCCAGCGCAGACTCGCGCATATTCGGCTATCCTTTGGTCTGCGGGGGTGTTCGGCAGGCGGCAATCCTTTGCCGTGCCAGCGGCTCCCCACCGATAAAAACTATTTGCACTTCTGTGCGTTATCTCCGGGAGAGGAACGTGAGTCACAAAAAAAGACTGTTACTTCCAATAATTCTTGGTGCGATTCTTGTCGCGCCTGCTGCCTTTGCGCAGTTGGAGGAGGTCGTTGTCACGGCCACCAAGCGTGAACAGACGCTGCAGGCTATTCCCGTTGCCGTTACGGTCACGCCAGCTGCCGTGCTTGAACGAGCGCAGATCAAAGACCTGATCGATCTGCAATCGGTCGTGCCCTCTCTGCGGGTGACGCAGGAGCAGACGTCGACGCAGACGAACTTCGAGATTCGCGGATTCGGTAACGGCGCCAATAATCCTGGCATTGAGCCGTCGGTCGGTGTATTCGTCGATGGGGTCTATCGGTCGCGTTCGGCGGCACAGATCGGCGATATGCTCGATGTGGAGCGCGTAGAAGTGCTGCGCGGCCCGCAGAGCACCTTGTTCGGTCAGAATGCGTCGGCTGGTGTGATTAGCATTGTGTCGCAGAAGCCTGCGTTCAATTTTGGCACGGATGTGGAAGTGGGCATTGGCAATTACAATGCAAAACAAGCCAAGGCCAGAGTTACTGGGCCGATTAGTGATTCACTGGCCTTTAGTCTGGCCGGCTCCTACAACGAGCGCGACGGTTACTTTGAGAATTTGACCGATGGCTCCAAGACCAACGATCGCAAGCGCTGGGATGTGCGCGGTCAACTATTGTTCAAAGCCACTAGCAACTTGACCTTGCGACTGATGGCTGACGCCAGCAATATTAATGAGGTGTGTTGCGGCGCGGTCAATCTGCAGGATGGCCCGACTGGGGCCATTATTCGGGGCATCGGGGGCAATCTCTACACCGGCGATGTGTTCGACCGTAAGGCCTACTTCAATCAGAATCCGGTTAATTCCGTCGACAACAGCGGCGTCTCGCTGCACGCCGACTGGGATTTCAGTGGAATGCGGCTCACTTCAATTACCGCGCGCCGTAGTGAGAAGGCACACTTCAAATACGATATTGATTTCACCAGCGCCGACATCGGCTCAAACCTGAATGACCAACGGATCAATACGTTCACTCAGGAATTCCGCTTGTCATCCACCAAGGAGGGTGCCTTCAATTGGATGGTCGGCGGCTATTATTTTGACGAGTCCGTTCGGTATGCCAACCAAATTGTGGAAGGCAGTTCGTTCCGCAATTACGCAACGGGACTCATTATGGGCGCTGGCGGTAGTCCGTCGACCCTGTCTGGCTTGGAAGCAGCCTTAGGTATCCCAAATGGCACCTTTTTCGGTGCGGGCCAGTCGCTTGGCATTGATGCGGATCAGCAGAGCAAATCGCTGACGTTCTTCGGTCAGATTGACTGGAAACTCACCGAAAAATTAAAGTTTACAGCGGGTCTCGCGCACACCACGGACAAGAAGGACGTGACGCTGGCGACCACTGATACCGAAGTGTTCTCGCAGCTCAACCTGGTCAATATTGGCTTCGCGGGTGCTTTTGGCCAACTGACGGGGGGCTTGCCGCCTACCGGCCCCAACCTCTACACACACCCGGTGCAAGCAGGAATGGCGGACGGGATTAGTGTGACGCCGTGTTCGGCTACGACCTACCCGCTGTGTAACTCGGCGCTCGCCTTGTACTCGCTGCAATTTCTGCCACCAGTGGTGCCGTACAGTGACCGCTCGAACGATGGCAAAACCACCTTTACCGCGCGCCTCTCGTACAGTCTGGCCGATAACATCAACCTATACGGCGGCGTCTCGACAGGCTTCAAGGCCACTTCCTGGAACCTATCGATCAACAGTGCGCCGGTGGCGCCCGCGATGATGGATCGATCGCCGTTGGGTGGTTACGCGAATCCGTACTATGGTCGTTATGGCACACGGTTTGCAGGGCCTGAAAATTCGACGGTCTATGAAGTGGGCCTCAAGGCGAAGTGGAACACACTGGCCGTCAATGTCGCGGTGTTCGATCAATCGATCAAAGGATTCCAATCCAACGTCTTCACGGGTACCGGATTTAATTTAACCAATGCGGGTAAGCAGAGCACCAAGGGTATTGAGATAGAGACGAAGTACAATCCGACCAAGAGTTGGGAGTTCTCGGTCGCGGGTACGTTCATGGACCCGACCTACGATTCCTTTGTTGGGGCCTCCTGTGTAGGCGGTTCCTGCGATCTTTCGGGAAAGCGCCCCGCCGGCATTCACCGCGAAAGTGTGGCGTCGGCCGCGACCTATTTCTGGCATCTGAATAATTTGGGTGGATTCGTCCGCGTCGACCACATCTACGAGGATGAGGTGCAGACAATTGACAATGTGCCGGCGTCTGTGGCGACGCAGAAGGTCAGCACGTTGAATGCCAGCGTTGGGTTCTCCGTGGCTGGCTGGGACGCAACCTTGTGGTGTCATAATCTCAACGATGATAAGTATCTGATCTTGGCGTTCCCGTCGGTGGCCCAGCCCGGGAGTTATTCGGGCTATCCTAATCCGCCACGGATGTTTGGCCTGACGCTGCGCAAGAGCTTCTGAGCGTTACGTTCTAGGAAGCGCAGGCGAGGCGGTGCATCACCGCCTCGCCACCCCTTTTTTAGGGGCTGTCATATTTAGGGCTTGGTGGAATGACTAAATTTTTTCTGACTCTGGGTGTGGCCTGCGTCATGGCCATGGTGCCTAGCCGGGGCCTTACGGCGGCGTTCTCCGCACCATCGCAAACCGCCGCGCCCGCTAAACCCCATTGTGCACGGGCCGAACAGGTCTCCATTGTTCGCGATGACTGGGGCATCGCCCATGTGCATGGGGTGTCGGATGCCGATGCCGTGTTCGGCATGATCTATGCGCAGGCCGAGGATGATTTCAATCGGATTGAAATGAACTACCTGACCGCATTGGGGCGGCTGTCCGAGGCGGAGGGGGAGAAGACGCTGTTTCAGGATCTGCGGTCTCGCCTCTTCATCAAGGAGGCCGATCTCAAGGCGCTTTACGGGTCTAGCCCTGGGTGGCTGCGGCAGCTGATGGACACGTGGTCTGAGGGGCTCAACTGCTACTTGTTGTCGCATCCGAGTGTCAAACCGCGGGTGCTGACGCACTTTGAACCTTGGATGGCGCTGTCTTTCAGTGAGGGCAGCATTGGCGGTGATATCGAGCGGGTTGCGCTGGATCCATTACGTGCTTTTTATGGGTCCGCTCAGGATGGACGACTGGCCGCAACGTTGCCAGAGCGTCTCAAGGAGCCGAGTGGTTCGAATGGGTTCGCCATAGCGCCTCGCAACACCAGCGCCGGGCATGCATTGCTTCTGATTAATCCCCACACGTCGTTTTATTTTCGGTCTGAGCTACAAGTGAGTAGTGATGAGGGGCTTAATGCTTATGGCGCTACGACATGGGGGCAATTTTTCATCTATCAGGGCTTTAACGCGCATCTAGGATGGATGCATACGTCCAGCGGCGTTGACAATGTCGACGTGTTTGCTGAATCGATCGTTCGAAAGGGCGACCGAATTTTCTACCGTTATGGTCGTGAACTGCGACCAGTCAAATCGGACCGGATCACTATTTCTTACCGCATGACAGATGGCTCCATGGCTAATCGGTCTTTTACGACCTACGCCACCCATCACGGTCCAGTGATCCAGGCCGAAAATGGTCGATTGCTGAGCATTGCCCTCATGCAGAAACCGATCGAGGCTTTGAGTCAGTCCTACCTGCTGACCAAGGCGGTGGACTACGCTGCCTTTATGAAGGTCATGGAGCTCAAGGCGAATTCGTCTAACAATACGATTTATGCTGACGGCAGCGGTAACATTGCCTACCTGCATCCGCAGTTCATTCCAGTTAGAGACGATCGTTTTGACTTTACGCATGTCGTGGACGGGTCCGATCCGGCAACCGATTGGAAAGGACTGCATGCACTGAACGAGGTGCCGTCTCTTCTGAATCCCGCCAACGGTTGGATTATGAATACGAATAATTGGCCGTATTCAGCTGCAGGTCCCGAAAGTCCGAAGCGTGAGTCATTCCCGAAGTACATGGATACTTACGGAGAAAATCCACGCGGTCTGCATGCAGTGCGCGTGCTCGATGCGCGTCAAGATTTCACACTGGATTCGTTGCGTGATGCAGCGTTTGATTCCTACTTGCCTGCGTTTGAAAAGTTGATCCCGGCGTTGATTCAATCCTTCGATCGCCTTCCAGTTGGCAGTTCGTTGCGTGCGTCCTTGTTGGATCCGATATTGACGCTGCGTGCATGGGACTACCGTTGGTCGCGTTATTCCGTTGCGACGACGCTGTCTGTCCTCTGGGGCGATGAGTTGTGGGAGAAGGCCAAGCAGGAAGCGGATGAGGAGGGGCTGCCGACCTACGACGCTTTATTATCGCTGGTCACCGATCAAGAGAAGTTGCAGGCGCTGCAGGCCGTCAAAGACCGGCTCGAGCGCGATTTTCGGACGTGGCACGTACCGTGGGGCGACATCAATCGTTTTCAACGCGTTACGGACGACATCGTGCAGCAGTTCGTTGACGCAAGTCCCAGCTATCCGGTCGGATTTACATCATCTCGGTGGGGGTCGCTCGCGTCTTATGGTGCGCGCCGTTATCCAGGCACGAATAAGTACTACGGCACTAGTGGCAATAGTTTTGTCGCGATGGTCGAGTTCGGACCGAAGATCAAGGCCCGAGCCGTGACGGCGGGTGGTGAGAGCGGTGACCCGGCGGCCTTACATTTTGGCGACCAAATTGAGCGCTATGCGGAGGGTGCGCTACGGGACGTTTATTTCTATCCGGAGGATCTTGTCGGGCATATCGAGCGGGAATACCGGCCAGACTAATGTGGCTGCCGCATCGCTTGACCCTCTTTGTGATCGCTCAACATCCCCGTAATCGCCGAGACACACAGTGTGTCCAGCACTGGATTTCGATACGTGAGGATATAAGAGCCCAGTTCCCGCAGGTGCATGACGTTATTCGGTAGAGCGGTCTTAAACTCGGCGTCGCCGACAAAGACGACGATAGAGTGGACGTATCGTGAGTTGAGTGACAGGAACGACTCTACGGCCTGTGTGTGCTTGAAATTCTGGCAGAGGGGATTCTGAAAGCGGCTTTTGTTGCCATAGATTGTTTGCGTCCATTGCTTAGAGTTAGCGTCGCCGAAAATCCACCCCGTGTAGTTCTTGGTCTCGATCACGAATACGCCGAACCTGGATAGGACGATGTGATCGATCTGGGTTGGTCCCTGAGAAGAGTGCAGCGTGACGTCGTGAAAGACCTTGTATTCTCCCGACGGCAACTGACGGTCGAGAATCGAATTCACGCGACGTTCGCCTCGTACACCTTTAATTGTAGGTGACCGGAGGTAAGCCCCGATAAAGGCAAACAGAACGAAGAGTAGGATTGCTAAGGCGAGTGCTTCCAACGCAGTTGCGTCCTTAAAGTCGTTCGGGCATCAGAGATTATCAAGGGAAGGGGGGGGTGCGCTCGGAAGGGGGCGGCGGCGCTCTCTTCATTAGTGTTGTCACCGTCCGCTTTGGGTCAGCGGACTGCCTCAGGATAAGCGCCATTGAGCGACCGCCGATCGAAGCATTTGGCGCTTCGGCGCCTCAAGGCAGAACAGGTTCCGCCGCCACCCAATGCCGCGAATCAACCGCTCGATTCGTCCGTGCGTAAACTGCTGGATCTAAAGACGAGAATTTCCCGCGCGTCCGGACTTCGGCCTTTTTTCTGGCCGCGCTCCGGAGAAAATAACGACCCGGAGAGAGCGAAAGGTGGCCGGTAGCCGGCCGGATGGCCCATCGGTGACGTCCGCAACCTTCCGCGCCAATCCCCAGCAACACGCAGGAATCCCCGCAGTCAGACAATAAAAAACCCCAACGGAGACCCGTTGGGGTTTTTAAATTGGTGGTGGG
>CAIVRI010000048.1 GCA_903908265.1 uncultured Pseudomonadota bacterium | reverse complement strand
CCGCGCTCCGCCGCCGGTGTCAGAATAACTTTGGCACCCAGCGCGCGCATGATTTTGCGCCGCTCGATCGAGAAGGTCTCGACCATCACCGCGACGAAGGGGTAGCCCTTGGCCGCGGCCACCAGCGCCAAGGCAATGCCGGTATTGCCGGAAGTGGCCTCCACAATCGTCTGGCCCGGCTGCAACACCCCACGCCGCTCAGCGTCTTCGATGATGCCGATCGCCAGACGGTCTTTGACGGAACCGCCCGGGTTGAAGTACTCCACCTTGACGTACATGCTGACATGCGGCGGCGCAAGACGGTTGATGCGCACGATCGGCGTACGGCCGATGGTGTCCAGAATGCTGTTGTAGATGGTCATGGCGCTCGATTCCTGATCAGAAAACGGGGTGGAGGCCGCCAGTGTAGGCGTGCCGTCAGGGCCTGCGATCGTCCGGTTGGCTCTACCGTCATAACGATTGGTTCTCGCACGCCCGTAGCCGCCCCTACACGGGGCGGGGACAATAGTGCCATGAGCGCCACGCCCCCCGAAGCCCCTTCCACCGCCCGACGGATCGCCCTGCCGAGCCCGTTTCGGCTGACGACCGGCGGCGCCCTTTATGGCGCCGCAGTCGCCGTGGAGACCTATGGCACGCTGGCGCCGGCGCGCGACAATGCGATCCTGCTGTTTACGGGTTTGTCCGCCTCTGCGCATGCGGCCGCGCATCCGGGCGACCCGTCGCCGGGCTGGTGGGATGCCATGATCGGGCCGGGCTGCGCGCTCGATACCGACCGCTATTACGTGGTGTCGGTCAATTCCCTCGGCAGTTGCTTTGGCTCCACCGGCCCCGCTTCGCTCCATCCCCAGACCGGGCAACCCTACGCCGGGGACTTCCCGGAACTGCGGGTCGAGGACATCGCTCGGGCCAGCCAGGCCGCGGTCGAGGCGCTCGGGATCGAGACCCTGTACGCGGTCATCGGTTGCTCGTTAGGTGGCATGACCGTACTGGCCCATGCGGCGCTGTTCCCGGGACGCGCACGCGGTCTGGTGTCGATTTCCGGGGCGATGGCCGCCAACGCGGCCGCCATCGCCACCCGCAGCCTGCAACGCGAAATCGTCGGCTCCCTGCTGCAGTCCGGCGCTGCCCCAGCACAGGTCCAGCAGGCCATGCGTTGGGCCCGCAAAATCGGCATCCTCTCCTACGTCGGCACTGAGCTGCTGGAACAGCGCTTCGGGCGCGACCAAGCCGAGCCCTACGCGGGCCGGGGCTCGGGCACCGACTTTGAAGTCGAGAGCTGGCTTGAGCACCTGGCGCAAAAGTTTGTGCGCAC
The DNA here is from genome assembly GCA_903908265.1 of uncultured Pseudomonadota bacterium. Taxonomy (GTDB): domain Bacteria; phylum Pseudomonadota; class Gammaproteobacteria; order Steroidobacterales; family Steroidobacteraceae; genus CAIKZZ01. Next base: position 42,250 of record CAIVRI010000048.1, on the reverse strand, counting down.
GTTCGATCCGTGGGCGTACTGGACCATTTCCCGGGCCATGGACCTGTTTGATTTCGGCACCTTCGGCGTGGCTGCAGGCCCGGATGGCCTGCGCCATCGCGGCGCCACCGACACGGGCGCTGCGGCCCGCACACTGCAATTGCAGCAAGCCCTGGTCGTCGGCGTGCGCGAAGATCTGCTCTTCCCGGTCGGCCAACAGCGCGCGCTGGCGCAGACGCTGGGTGCCGCCGGCATCGATTGCGGGTATGTAGAATTGTCCTCCCCCTACGGCCACGACGCGTTCTTGGCAGACGCTGCGCTGTTCACGCCGATCCTCAGCGACTTTTTGGGTGGTCTGGCCCGCCCCAACCTGCCGCGCGCCTTGCAGCCGAACGTCCGCTCCGACTACGCCTGACGCGCCCCCGATGGGGCCTTGGCGGTACACTACGGGACTGTTGCCACCGAGGTCCCCATGACCGGCTCCGCCGCCCCCACTCCGCCGCCGACCACCGTTGATTTCGGTTACGAGCGCGTCGCCCCTGAGGACAAAGCCCGCCGCGTCCGCGCGGTTTTTGACTCCGTGGCAAACCGCTACGACGTAATGAACGACCTGATGTCGTTCGGCGTGCACCGGTTGTGGAAACGCTTCTTGCTGTCGCAGACCGGCTTGCGACCGGGCCAACACGCGCTCGATGTGGCCGGGGGCACCGGCGACATCGCCGTGGGTCTATCGGCACAGGTCGGACCCTCGGGCCGGGTCGTACTCTCGGACATCAATGCGCAGATGCTGCGCCACGGGCGCGATCGACTGCTGGATCGGGGTATCGTCCACAACGTCGACTTCGCCCTCGCCAACGCCGAGCGGTTGCCGTTCACCGACCGCTCCTTCGATTGCGTCACGATCGCCTTCGGCCTGCGCAACGTCACCGACAAAGCCGCCGCGCTCACCGCGATGTATCGGGTCCTGAAACCGGGTGGCCAATTGTTGGTGCTGGAGTTTTCCAAACCCGTGCTGCCGGGACTCGGTCCCCTCTACGACGCCTATTCGTTCTCGGTGCTGCCGGTGCTGGGGCAGCGCGTGGCCGGCGACGCGGAGAGTTACCGCTATCTGGCCGAATCCATCCGCATGTTCCCCGACCAAACCGCTCTGGAGGGCTTGCTGCGCGAGGCCGGCTTTGACGGCGTACGCCACCACAACCTCAGCGGCGGCATCGTCGCCCTGCACCGCGGTTGGCGCTACTGATGTTCACCGCCGGCGCCCTGACCACACTCGAAGCCCTGATCAATCGGCAGATTGCCGCCTCCACACCGGCTCGTGCAGCGCTGACGCGACTCGAGGGCCGCTCCTTCGCTATCGCCTTCGAAGGCGGTCCGCGCACCCTGCTACGCGTGCATATCAGCGCCGCGCGCGAAGGGATCCGGCTCGCACAGGGTGCGGCGCCCGCGAACGCAGAGGTGCGCGGCTCACCGGCCAGCCTCCTGCGTCTACTGGCCGGCCGCGCCGAAGGTGCGCATCACCAAGCCGGCGTGACCGTGGCCGGTGATGCGCTGGTCGTGCAGGGCTTTGAAGCGTTGTTCGGTCACGCCAAACCCGACGTGGCCGCAGAACTAGCGCAACTGTTGGGCGAGTTGCCCGCGTATTACACGCAGCAAGCAGCACGCGGCCTGTGGGCCGCGGGACAACGCTTGCTCAGCACACTGACGCGCTCGAGCAGCGAGTATTTGGTCGAGGAAGGGCGCGACGTACTCGGGCCCGACGAGCTCGATGCTTTTCACAGCGATGTGGATCGCTTGCGCGACGACGTCGCACGCCTGGAGGCCCGCATCGACCGACTCGGCGCACCGCGCGAGCAGCGCGCATGAAATCACTCCAAGTCGTGCAGCGACTGCTCTATATTCAGCGCGTGCTGCGCCGCTATGGTCTGGATGAGTTTCTGGTCGGCACGCGGCTGTATCGGCCGCTGCGCAGCTTGTCGCTGCTGCAGCCGACCACGTGGTGGCAGCGCCGCCACCCGGGCACACGCGCCGAGCGCTTACGCCGCGCACTCGAAGAACTCGGTCCGATCTTCATCAAATTTGGGCAAATGCTCTCGACGCGGCGGGATCTGCTGCCGGATGACCTCGCCGACGAACTGGTCAAATTACAAGATCGCGTTCCCCCCTTCGGTGAGGTCGCGGCGCGCACCACCATCGAGCAGGCGTTGGGGGCCTCGGTCGGCGAGTTGTTCGCCTCCTTTGAGACCACCCCCTTGGCCGCCGCGTCCATCGCGCAAGTGCATGGCGCCGTCCTCAAGGACGGCCGTGAAGTGGTCGTGAAGGTGTTGCGTCCCGAGATGCAGACCGTGATCCGTCGCGATCTCGAGGTGCTGTATGCACTGGCGCGGCTGGTGCAGCGCTACATCCCCGAGGCGATGCGTCTGCGTCCGGTGGAAGTGGTCGGTGAATACGACAAGACCATCATGGACGAGCTCGACCTACTGCGCGAAGCGGCCAATGCCGCGCAATTGCGGCGCAACTTCCAACACTCCCCGCTGCTGTACGTGCCGGAAGTGTTCTTCGACCTGACCCGCCGTAACGTCATGGTGATGGAGCGGATCCGGGGCGTGCAGATCTCGGATCGGGCACGATTGACGGCCGAGGGCGTCGACATCCAGAAGCTGGCCGAGAACGGCGTGAAGATTTTCTTTACGCAAATGCTGCAGCACAATTTCTTTCACGCCGACATGCATCCGGGCAATCTGTTTGTCCTGACCGAAGATCCGGCCAACCCCCGCTACGCGGCGATCGACTTCGGCATCATCGGCACGCTCGAGCCACGCGATCTGGAGTATCTGGCCGGCAACTTCATGGCCTTCTTCGATCGCGACTACCGTCGTATCGCAGAACTGCATATCGAGAGCGGCTGGGTCCCGGCCGGCACCCGGGTCAACGAACTGGAATCGGCGGTACGCACCGTGTGCGAGCCGATTTTCCAAAAGCCGATCCATGAAATTTCCTTCGGCGTCGTCCTGCTGCGTCTGTTTGAAACCGCACGACGTTTCGAAATGACGGTGCAGCCGCAACTGGTCTTGCTGCAGAAGACCTTGCTCAACATCGAAGGGCTGGGCCGAGATCTGTATCCGCAGTTGGATCTGTGGAAGACCGCAAGGCCCCTGCTGCGCGATTGGTTCCGCGAACGAACCCGGCCACGGACTTTGTGGCGCGAATCTCGCCAGCACTGGCCGGAGATGATCGAGAGCCTGCGCGCACTACCCCCCTTGGTGCGGCGTTGGATCCGGGAGACTGAGTCCACGCCACCGCGCGGTACCGCCCGCGCGCCGGATTACACTGCGCTCGTAGCGGCGTTGACGGCGCAATCGCGCCGCCGGGATCGCACACTGATCGCCCTGGTGCTCTTGGCCGTGGGCGCACTCGGGGTGCTCACGGATATGGGCGGCTATCTCAGCGATGCCGCCTTAGTCGGCGCGTGCGGCTACTTGCTCTTGAGACGTTGACCAGGCATTGATTGCTACACACCGTGTCGTTACGCGCAGATGGATTGCTAAGGCGCACTGCGTACCCGGTTTGGTCATCGTGCCTAGCCATCAACCGGCCGATGCCGCTTGTCGAATCGCTGCGGTGGCCCCCGGATTTAGACGCGGGCCGTGAGAGGCGGCGGCGATGACGGCGGCGGCGTGCGTAGCCGGGTCAACCCGTAGAGAGAATTGCCCGGAGCAGTGCTTGCGCGGCTCGACACCCTCCTCGGCGCATGCGGCAAGGAACACCTGGAGAGAAAGCGCCCCCTCGCGACGCCAGCCATCGATCTCCTTGGCATACCAATCGGCACCGCCGTTGCGTCCCACGAATTCCCCCGGAACATCCGGATCTCCGGGTCGAACGCGATGACCGCCGGATAGCCGTTCATCGACCGCGTATTCCTGGTTGCACTCCCTCCGCTTCCAGCCATTTGCGCATCACCCCGACCGCCCCTTTTTCTGTCCTCGGCCCGGGATGCGGACGGTGCAATACGCGCCGTGGGTCGAACAAACGCAGCAACACCCGCGATCCTTCACGCTCTGCAATTTGCCCGCCCAACGCCAGGCGCAAGACCGCAATGTCGGCCCAACGGACATTTGCCGATACAGGCCGGCAGAACCCAACGTGGGCTCAGGCGCTCAGGTGGTCCTCAGGACGCATGCGATTGGCCCGTGCGTAGGCCATCAATCCAGCAGCCAGCGTCAGTGCCGCGCACCACAACATGAGCCGCGGCCCACCGACTTGATAGAGGTACCCGGCCGCGGCTGGGCCAAGGATCGCGCCGGCGCCGAGGGCGATCGCCGAGAGCCCGGCGCTACGCGCACCGCGGGCGCGGCGCGCAATCAAGCCCCCGCAATAAGTCAGTACATAGGCCGACAAGGAAATAAACAGCAAGGTGCCCAGCGCAAACCCGGCCCGCCCAGGCAGCCACCCGACGCAGCCGAGCCCGGCCATCATGCTCGCGACCCCCCACGCCATGAACGCCGTTCGGCCGCCCCGATCACCCCACCGCATGAGCAGCACGGCCACCACGCACGAGGCCGCCGTCGCGAACGACAAAGCCAGGCCCGCGAAGCCCGGCTCCAGTCCGTCGTGATGGGCCAGGCGCGCGAGCAAAGACCACCCGCCCGTACAACCGGCATAAATCGCCAATAACGCCGCCGCGGCCAGATACACCGCAGGGGCCTGCGGCGCCGCACGGACCGCCGCACTCACCGCCGCAGCGCGTGGACGGGTAGCAAGCGCGTGCCACTGCCGTGGCAAATACAACGCCGCGGCACCGGCCAAGAGATTCGCGAGCAGCACCGCAAGGAAGGTCTGCCGCACCCCGGCGGCACCGGCCCCCAATCCTGGAATCAGATACAGAAACGCCATACCCGGTAGCGTACCCACCCCCCACTGCCAGGCGAGGGTACGGCTCGGCTGGGCGGCCACTACCAACCAACTGAGCATCCACGAGTAGACGCCACCAAAGCCGATACCGGCCAACAAGAAACCGGCAAACACCCCACCGTAACTCGCCGCATACAGGACCACCACGAGACCGAGGGTACCGATGAGCATCCCGATAACCACCGGCAGCCGTAACATCCGGTCGGCCCACCACAGTGCCGCCAGCGCCGCAACCAACGAGCCCACGCTGTAAGCGGAGCCGAGCGCACCCAAAGCCGCCTCCCGATAGCCGTAGGCCTGCGCAAGGCCGGCGAGTAGCAAGGGCATGGCGGTGCGCACCGTGAAGTGCGGGCTGACTAACAGCGCAGAAACCACATTGTCGCGCAGGTCACTCGGGGTCGACACGGGCTACTCCTACCAAGGGCGCACTGTAGCACCGGCGGCGGCGGTGGTCGCGACCGCCCAGTGGTGCGGTATGATCACGCTTGGCTTCGGTTGCCACCCAAGGACCCAGACATGATGAAGTCGACTCGCCTCCTGCCGCTGCTGATCGCGCTTGCCCTCGGCACCACGGTCTATGCCGATGAAGCGGCCACGCCGCGCGACCCCAAACTCGGCAGCTATCAAGTCGGTCTGCTACTGGGCAGTCAGCTGGAACATTCCGGCGCCGCGAAGGAAATCATTGCCGACGAACTCATGCGTGGCCTCAAAGAAGCGCTGGCCGGCAAAGAAGTGTCCAGCAGTGAGCGGGACGCGGCACAAGCCTATCTCAAGGGCACACGCGAAGCGTTGGCCGCGGGTAATCGCGCCATTGCCCGTAATTTTATGGCCGCCAATGCCAAGCAACCCGGCATCGTGCAACTGCCCTCGGGTCTGCAGTACCGCATCCTGGCCGAAGGCGACGCCAATGGCGCGCCGCCACTGCCGGCCGATCAAGTCACCGTGCGCTACTCGGCCAGCCTCGTCGATGGCACCGTCTACGATCGCTCCGAGACCCATGACAAGCCGGCCACGTTCAAGGTCAACGCGGTGTTCAAGGCCTGGCAAGAAGCGTTCCGCATGATGAAGCCTGGTGCGAAGTGGCAACTGTTTGTGCCACCCGATCTGGCCTACGGCAACAACACGCCGCCGATGGTGCCCCCGGGTTCCGCCCTCATCTATGAGATCGAACTGTTAAGAATCGAGCCCCCAGCGCCCATGCCTGCGCCCGAGCAACGCCCCCTCGCGCTACCGGCCGGAGCCGCGCCGCAAAGCGCGCAGCCACCGCACCCATAACCGCTCAGGGGACGATCCAATCCCCGACCGGTTCCACCACCGAGCTCTTGGGTTCGGTGAAGCGCACGAAGTAACCGCCCTTGGAGGCAAAGCGCTGATGCGGGCCTAGCGTGAGCCGCGGGTAATAACCGGTCAGCAGACGGTGCTCGAGCGTGTCCTCGATCCGCTCGAGCAAGTAATCGGCGAAGAACGCGTCGATGACGTGTTTGATGGTCTCGGAGAGGATGCCGCAAGCCAAGAGGGTATCGGCCTGTACCTTAAACGAGACTTCAGGAATTTTTCGGACGCGAAACCAACCGTGCGCGTAATCCAAGCGCACGCGTCGGTTCAGCGGTAAGTCTATGAGGTAAGCCATTTGCGTCTGCGCACGCCAGGCTGCCGGCAAGGGCGCGTCCTCGTAACCACCCAAAATGCCGGAGAGATACACTGGCCCCGTGCGGGCGGGACCCAATTGCGCGATATCTTGCGGTCGCAACCACAGCGCGAGCGTGGCGCCCGCAGGCACCTTGGCCAGCAGCGCGCGCAACGCGTGGTCGCTCGCCCGCGCCGACAGATGCGCGAGATGTACCGGCACGCCCACCGCTTTGAGCGTCGCCGCTAACCGGACTGCGGCGGATTCTCCCACGTCGCCATCCCGATACACCGCCACCACGGACGCTGGCTTTGGAGTCGCCTCGGCTAGCGCATGGCCGATGAGATCGGCTTCCAGCCCGACGCCGCGAGAAAAATAAATCGTATGAAATTCGTTATCGCCATCATTGGGCGGATTATCTACATTCGGGAACAGACAGGGTACGGGCAGCGCTTCGCAGAACGCACGAATCGGCGTGTAGTCCGGCCCGAACACCCCGGAAAGCACGGCAAACACCGGCTCGGCGTCAAACCGCTCCTTCAGTTGCTGCTGCCAGGTCGACGCCGGCCCGGTCAATTCCCAGACGTGCAGGACCCACAGGCGGTTGACCTTGAACATGTGCTTCGCCAACGCCCCTTTGGCGGTGGTTTGCATTTTCTGGCTGCCCGCACCGCGCGGCGCGGCATTTTTCTCATCAAAAAAATTGCGAATGACATCCAGCATGCCCGCCTTGGCGAGTGGGTCTGCGTCTGGCGTCACGATGGTCGCAAAATGCAATTCCTCGCTGGTCACACCGGGTACGCTGCGCGGGTGCAGCGCATTGAGGTGACCGATCAACGCCTCCATATCGGCGTCATTGAGGTCGTAGCGGGGCATGAGGTAACTGAGCGGTTGGCCGCGGGAATCTTTACCTTCACGGATCGCTCGCGCTAAGGTCTCGGGCGTATAGGCATCCCGATCCAGTCGTGAATTGGGCAAATAGGCGAGCCGCGCTGCGTCTTCGCTATCCTGGGGTGGATGAAACAAATAGCCGGCGGTGATCGGCGGGATGATGTTGCGCGCTTCGACCGAACCGAGCCCGCTCTTGCGATGGCAATTGCTGCAGGCGGCGCTGGCGCCCTGCACTGCCGGCGCATCCGCGCGCTCGGCCACGAGCGCACTGCCATCCGACAGCACGCCGCGCTCGTACAGCGCAATGCCGGCCGGCGGATCGGGGATGACCGTCGTCGTGCGCCGATGCAGCTGCGCTGCTGGCGCCGCTGCGGTGATCAGCCAGAGGCTGATCAGCCACAGACGCTGCAAACGGCGCAGGCCCATCTCAGCGCGACAACGGGGTGATATTCGGCGCCCCGGTATCAATATGAATCTGCTGCTTGGTGTTACGCCGCATCGGCGACGCGGGCATTGCAAAGGTGCTGGCATCCAGCACCGGATTGATGATCACATGCTCAATGACGACCCGATCCCGACGCGGCAACTCGACCCCGGAGGGACTTGCCTGTGCAATGCCCGTTTCGATGACATGCGGCATCACTAAACCGTCCTCAGCGCTCCATTCCCGGTAAAAGGTCGGTACCGGCCGGTTCGGATCCGTCCCCGTCCCGGATGGTCGGTCGTAGCGAATATCGAGATTCGTCTTTACATCCACCCACGCCTTGCGCTCAGCGCCACTGGACAGTTTGAGTGAGAGGCGATAAGCCCTCTGCCCCTCGATCGTGTCGAGGCCGTCCAACGAGACTTTCACACCCTTGCTCGCGGCGTCCAGCAGCAGGCCATCGATCACCTGATCGTCTTTCGCATAGTCCGTTTCCGACTTGGAAAATGGCGTCACCACCGGTCGCCCGTCCTTGCCGTTATGCTCACGCCAACCGTGGCCACCATCAAAGATGCGCGTGAAGGAAGCGGCCTTGCTCTTGATTTCAAAGCGGGTGCGATTCGGTCGCTGCAAGTGCATCACAAACTTCGGCAGCATCACTTCCTCTGTCTGGACCGCCGGCTCCACATGACCGAGCCAGACCACGCGTTCGACGTGACGCCAAGCCTCCAAGCCGCCGCGCGCTGCCGCGTTGCGGGCAATGACTTCCTCGGCGGTCTTCGCCACGCCGGCTGCAGCCGTCGTCACCGTTGCAGCAGCCGTTGCCGTCGCACTAAACACCACGGCCGGCAACGCCCACAACGCCGCGGCGGTGATCGCAGACAGGTGCAAGGACCGGCCCATGATTATTGCGCCTTACCCACCGGCGCCGCATCCGGCAGGTCCGGCTTCGCGAAGGCGCTGTCCTCCACGCCCTCATTAATGCGCACCGTTTTGATGATCATTTTTGTCGGCGCTACTTTCGCGTGCTCCACAACCGTCTCTTGCGCGTGGGCAAACGAGAGGCCCTTCTCGGCATGGTAGTCACTGTAATAAATCGAAACCGGATACTGGCGCAGGTCGAGTTTGCGCGGTGCGCCGTCGATTTTCAGAAGCATAAAACTCTGCCCGTCCAACCACAGGTTGCGCGAGGCGCCGGATTTCGCGGTCAGCTTCAATTGATAGGCCGCATGGTCTTTGACGATGGCTGTGCCCACCAACTGCACCTTGAGACCCTTCTGCTGGTAATCCACCAGTGGGCCGTCGAAGTCATCTGCCGCCGCGGCGGCGGCTTTCGCGAGTTCATCCGCCGTCATCGTCTCCACTTCGCTGCGGTTGGTGAAGGGTCGTACTTTCCAGCCGTCCTTGCCGTTATAGATCTGTATCGCGGTCTGTTCACCCATCGTGATTTGCAGCCGCGACTTGTGGCCACGCTGTTGCTTGAGCACGAAGGGCAATTGGCGAACCGGCGTACCGCCGGCGTCCATTTCCCCCTCCAAGACGACACTGCGCACGCCGTGCCAAGCCTGCAGACCGCCCGTAGCGGCGATGTGACGCTCGACCACCTGCTCAGCCGTCAGCTTCGGCAGCGAGGGGCCGGCAGACTTCGGGTCGGCCGCGTGGGCCCCGGCGGCGGTGGCGAGTAGCGCTGCAATGACCAGAGAACGATTCATGGGAACTTCCTTGAGACGAAAATTCACTCGACCAACAGGCCGAGCGCGGAGAATTTGCCAATGACCACATTGACGCGGTCACCCGTACGGACGGGTTGACCCTTGTTGGAAAAGACCATCCAATATTCTTTACCCGCTTCGCGGGCGGTCGCTTGCCGGAGCTGGCCAATTTTTTCCATCGTCGGCACCGACAAGACCATACCGGCGCGCAGCGCCACCATTTCCGGAGTCGCCGCATGATCGCCTAAGGGCGCAGCGCGCTGCGGATCGACGACCCGGTAGGTAAACTTGACCAGATTATCCGAAGACGTCAACCGAACCCGCAGATGATCCACACCCCATGCCGCCGCGTAGTACGCCTTTTCGCCGTCCGCGGGGTGCGTCTGGTGATACGGTCGATGGATCGGCGGCGCGACCGTCGCGGACGGCGCCACCACGCCCGCCGTCTCCGGCGGTGGCTTGACCGAGGCCGCGGCGGACAGGCCGGCCACGCACAGCGCGAGCGTCCAGGCGCATCGTCCGGGTACAGAGAACCCGCACCACATTAATGGGCTCCGTGGGACTGATGCCCAGTACCCGAGGTACCCGGAGCGCTCAACTTACGCGACTTGGTGGGCTGACCCTGTGCGCGCATTTGGGAAATAGCGTCCGCCTCGGCGACCGACTGCGCGTGCGCCGCCCGCGCATAGGGCGAGCGTGGGGCCATTTTCGTCACGGCCGGCGCCGGGGCGCCCTTCGTCGGTGTCGCCGCTTGCGCGGACACCTGCACCGCGACCCGCGGTGGTGCGGCCAGGGTGGGTCCCGCCAGGCAGGCGAGCGCAACAGCCGTGAGCAGGCCAGAGAATCGAGAATAGGGGGTCATAGACATGCGTGGATCCTCGGGGAATTTTGACTGGGATGGCGAGATCGCCGTCTCACTTTTTGTGCATCGCATCGAGCCACTTGGAGAGGTCTTGTTGGGTTTCCTCTGGCGTGCGCTTCGTGCTCGGACGCGGCGGGTTATATTTTTCGCGCTGCGCAGGCGTCAGTAAGTCCCGGATCCCATCGGCGGTCCGTTCGCCGATCAAGCTCGTGATCGGGCCCCGCTCGCCTTCGGTCAGGCTCGCATCACTCCAAACCCGGCGGACCGCTTCCTTCTGCTGCACTAACAGGTCATGCACCTGCCGTTGCTGCGTGGCATCCAGCGCCAGTTCAGCCGCCAAGAGATGGACCCGCGCGGCGAGGACTGCCTCAGCGGAACGCGGCAGGTGACGCCGGGGCACTGGGGTCCGCACCGGCGCGTGTTGCGCAGACGGTGCCACGGCCGTCGCTGGGTCTGCCGCGGCGGCGGGCAGCGGTGCGGGCGCCTCGTCTGCTTGGCTTGCGGCCGCGCCCCAGGCCAATGCTGCGGCGAGGCGTAGACCACAGACAAGCAAGCGTCGGTCCGTTTTCCACATCTGCATAGTCGTAGAGCTCCCGCCGCGTAAAGGCACTGCATGGATAGACCGGCGCTGGCGCATCGAGTTCCCAGCAGCACCGGCACGCAGGTGACAAAAGTGTACATAAAAAAACCGGGCACCTCTTTCGAGATGCCCGGTCTGTGATGGACCTCTCAGTCCGGTCTGGCCTTACGACCAGACCTATGCACCGCTTACAGCTGCGTCACCGAAACGTTACCCGTTCGGATCTGGCCACTGTTATTAAGACCCAGAGTCAGGGTGAAGGTGCGGTTCGTCGCCGCGACAGTGCCAGTACCGGTGCAGATCGCCGTCACCGATGTATCGGTGCCGCCTGGCTGCACTACGCAGGCCACGCCCGTGCCGCCCGAGCTGGCCACTGCCGAGACACCCAACAAGCCGCCACCGGCCGTGAATGTGATCGACCCGCTGTTACCGGTGCGCGGAATCGTCAGCGTTCCCGGCGCCGTGACGTTGGCCGCCCTGGCGACGTTCACGCCCGTGGCCGTACCGCCCGGTGTCACGACCTGCAAGCCGCGCGTTGTCGTGTTAAGCGCAGTTGCGCCACACGAGGCGTACACCGTCGTATCGTTCACCACCGTCACGGCACCACAAGTGCCGTTGAGGACGTTGTTGTTGGTAGTAAACGCCATGGAATTCGCCCCAGTGAGGTAGGTGCCAGTGACCGTCTCACGATAGGTCGCCGTACCGAAACCGAACCCGTTGACGACGGCGCTTGGGCTGACCGACGTAATGGTCGGGGTTCCGGCGTTGACCGTGAACGCCAGCGCGTTGCTCTCACCCACCTGCGTGGTAGCCGAGATCGTGCCCGCGCCCGTCGCCGCGTTGGAGGCCAACGGGCAGGTCGCCGCGATCGACGTATCCGTGGTCGCGCCTACCGTGCACGAGATCGTTGCACCCGAGGCGGTGTTTTTCAGCGTGACCGCCGTGATCGGCGACACCGCTGAAAGACCCGTACCCGCCAACGTGACGCTGACGTTGTTCGCGCCACCCGAGCCGTTGCCGCGCGTCGCGCTGCTCGGCGTGGTGGAGGTCAGCGAGAAGCTCGGTGTCGTGACCGTGAAGGCCGTCGTCGCCGTCCCACCCGTAGTCGTGACACCGATGGTGCCCAAGCCCGCAGCGGTGCCGATGGGCAGCGCACACGATGCCGTCACCTGCGTATCACTCACCACCACGATCGTGCCACAGGTCACGGCAGCACCCGAGATCGGGGTCACCGCCACCGCCGTCGCGCCGGTCAGGTAGGTGCCGTTGAGCGTAACGCCCACCGTCGAGCCCTTATTGCCCGAGGTCGGTGAGACGCTGCTCAGCACCGGCGGACGCGCCTGGACGGTGACCGCAGCGGTCGCCGTGGCAGACACACCCGTCGCCTGGACAAAGCCGGCTGGCAGCGTGAACGACGCGGTGTTGTTGAACGCACCCAAGGTCGCATTCGACGTCACCACACCGGTCACCGTGTAGGTCACCGTGTCGCCCGCCGCCACATCGATCAGACCACCGCCCACTAGGGTGCCGGCGATGCTGGTCGTACCGCTGGAAGACGCCGTCGAACTACCCGACACGCAGGACGAGCCATTCGTCGTGCTAGCCGCACAGGTCCAGCTGACCGACGCGAACTGCGCTTGCGTCAGGGTGTCGACCACCTTGGCGCCAATGACCTTCGTGAAGTCATTGTTGATCACGCGGATCGTGTAGGTCACGTTGGCACCGCGGTAGACCGTGGCCGCCGCCGCCGTCTTGGTGATGGTCATGTTGACCGGGGTCGGCGGCAACTCAATGGCCCCGATATCCCAGCCCGCACCCGTACCACGCGCATTACCAAAGAAGTCATGATTGGTGTAGGCAGAAGCCACCTGGCCTGCGTCGATCACGGGCGAACCGCCCGTAATCGTGTAGGCACCACCCTTCATGGCAACCATCGGCGTGGACACCAGCGCGGTCGCATCCGGCGTACCTGTCGGACGGGTCAGCGTCAGTGGGCCGTAGACCATGTTGATCCAGTTCTTGCCCTCATCGGTCGTTGCAGTTGCCTGAATGTTGTCGAAGACGAACAACGGGAAGGTGCCCGGCGCTTCCGCCACACCGGCCGGCACGTTGTAGCCATGACACGTACCCGGATAGACGATACCCAGATTCTGGTTGCACTCCTCTGGCGGCACGCGCGCGCCATTGCAGTACTGGCCGAGAATCGGGGCAGCTGTCGGAATCACGTTGGTGGCATCGACCACATTGGTGTTGCTTGCGAACTGCGCATTCAGCGCGTCGCTGAAGATCGAGTTCTTCGCAGTCACCACGAATGGCACACCCGCGCCACCGTTCGCCGTCGTCAGCGCGGTATTCGGCGTCAAGCCGCCGCCGGTGAAGGAGACCCAAGGACTGCTGGTATAACCAGCGCCCTTCGCGCCTACCGTCACCGAGGTCACCACGCCACCCGTCAAATGCGCCGTCGCTGTCGCCTGGACACAGGTCGTGCCATTCAGCGTGCAGCCGGGCGGATCGAGGGTCACGGTCGGCGTCGCGATGAAGCCATTACCGCCCGACAGCACGGTGATCGAGGCCACGCCTGCCGCCGAGAAGACCTCTTTCGACACCGTGATTGCCGGCGGGGTCGGATACCCCGCACCGGCGTTGGTGATCGTGACCGCAGAGACCGCGCCACTGGTGATGGACGCCGTGGCCGTCGCCTGGATGCACCTGATGCCATCGATCACGCACGGCGGCAGATCGAAGGTCAGCACGGGGGCCGCACTGTAATTCGAACCACCGCTCACGATCGCGACCGTCTTGATGATGCCCGTTGGATGGCCCTGCGACACCACGACCGTCGGCGCCGAGGTATACCCCGACCCTTCAGCGGTCACCGTGTAGCCGGTGACTGCACCATTACTGATGTTGGCCGTGGCCGTCGCACCCGTACCCGCGCCACCAGTGAGGGTGACCGTCGGTGCGAAGACGTACTGCGTACCGCCAGTCCCCAGCGTGATGCTGGTCACACCGGTGTGATCCGGAGCCGTCACCGCCGGTGCTGCGCCGTAACCCGCACCTGGATTGGTAATATTGACCGACCCGACCACGGTACCGTTCAGCACGGCCGTCGCGGCCGCCTGCACACAGGTCGTACCGTTGATCGTGCAGGCCGGGGCGGTAACCGTCAGCACGGGGGCCACGGCGTAGTTCGCACCACCACTCACGACGGCGATCTGCGTCACGATGCCCGTGGCGCGACCGTTCGCAAAGTTCACCGTCGGCGCCGAGGTGTAGTCCGCGCCGTAGTTGGTCATGGTGATGCCCGTCACCACACCATTGGTGACGTTCGCCGTTGCCGCCGCACCCGTACCGCCGCCACCCGCAAAGGTGATGGTGGGCGCGGTGACGTAGTTGGTACCGCCATTGGTCACGGTGACGCTGGCGATGCCAGGCAACGCGAGCGTAACGGTCGGGTTCGTCGTGTAACCAGTACCGTAGTTGGTCAGCCTGATCCCGGTGACCACACCATTGGCCACCGTCGCCGTTGCCGCAGCGCCCGTACCGCCGCCACCTGCGAAGGTGACCGCAGGCGCCGTCTGGTAGCCCGTACCTGCATTGGTCACGGTGACGCTACTGATGCCGGTGGAGGCCGCCAGCGTAACGGTCGGCGCCGAGGTGTAGCCACTGCCACGGTTGTTCAAGGTGATCTGGGTGACTACACCATTGACCACCGTCGCCGTTGCCGTAGCACCCGTGCCGCCGCCACCTGCGAAGGTGACCGCGGGCGCCGTCTGGTAGCTTGAACCAGCGTTGGTGACAGCAATGCTCGCCAGACCTGGCGCGGTAAAGGTAATCGTTGGCGCGGCGGTATAGCCGCGTCCAGCGTTCGTAATCGTCACAGCGCTCACCGCATTGGCAGCCAGCGTGGTCGTTGCTGTCGCTCGTACACAGGTGGTGCCATTGATCGTACACGCGGTCGGTGCCGAAATGGTCGCCGTCGGAGCCGCTTGATAGCCCGACCCACCGACGAGATTCGTGACAGCACCGACTCGGCCTGCATTTGCGCCAGTCCCCAGCGTTAGCGTCGCCGTTGCTTGCGTGCCGAGCACTGCGGTCGCCGTGGCATTGGTGCCGCCACTCACCGCCGTCGCCGTGGCTCGCGTGCCGAGCACTGCGGTCGCCGTGGCATTGGTGCCCGTGGCATTCGCAATCGTGGCGCGGAACGTTGCCGTCCGTCCCACACTGGCCGTGCCCGTGGCATCCGCGCCGTTGCTGTCGCCCACGGTGTCTGTGAAGGTTGCCGAACTGGCCGACGCCAGGTTCGCTGTCGCGACCGCATCCAAGGTGTAACCACCCGCGACCGTCGCTGTGCTGAAGGACAGACCATGGGTACCCCACTGGTCCATCCGCACGCCGACGTCCCAATACAACTCAGGATTCGGGAAGTCCGTGATCACGCCCGGTGCATTCGGGGCGACGCATTGACCCGTCGCGGTCTGATTGAGCGTCGGCAACAACGCAACCATGTTCTGTTGCGAGTACAGGCCCGTGCCATTCGGTGCGCGTGAGCCCTGGTTCGCAATCGGCTGGCCGGTGTTGTCCACGATCGCTACGTGGAACGACCGATTCTGCCAGAACAGCGTATTGACGATCTTCGGAATGCTCGCCAGCAAGCAGCGGCCGTTTAACAGGGACGCATCGCCAGCATTGCTGAGGACACCTCGGCTATTGAACGTGGGGAACACGTCATTACCGACACCGTAGCCATAACCGGCTGGGCAGATGATGCTGCCCGTCGCCTGCCACTCGCCCGTCGCGTCATTCCACCACTTGGCCATCGAGGCCATCAGGTTTGGCGTGTTCTGCATGGTGACGAGGCCTGCTGGCTGCGGCATATGCGGACCATTACCACCCGACAGACACTTCGGATTCGGCGGCAAGAACGCGTCCGAAGTCGGCACGCAACCGGGTTGTGGCGAGGCACCCATCATGGCGCTCATGGTCTTGAACAGCACACCGGCCGACGACGTCGTGTCGTTGGAGACCACTGTGTTGTTCGCGATCACGGCCTTGAGCGTGTCCTGGAGCGAAATACCACCGCCATCCCAACCGGCGACGTTGTTCACAATGATGTTGTTGGTCAAGGTGATGTCGAACCAATTGTCCGGGGTTTTCGGGAAGCTCGCGATTTCAGAGCCGTTGACTTGGCGTAGACGGATACCGCCACCCGAGCCATAGGCCGCACTGTTACCGAGGATCAGGTTCGAGTCGACCAACAGATGATGGCCGGCACCGAAGCCCAGTCCTGGAGGGCAGTCGCTATCGGTCGCGCCACCGCACTCGGTACCGTCCGGGAGCACGCGGTCTTCCTGACCACCGCTGATCAGAATGCCGCCACCGTCCACTTCGAGTGAGGGATTGTTGGCCTCGTTGAAGAGGATGAAATTGTTGTGGATCGAGCCATTCTCGCTCATGCCAATGTGCGCGATACCCGCGCCGTCACCGGCCGTCAGATTGGCGGCGATCCAGTTGTGGTCGATTTCGTAGTTATCGGCACCACCAGAGATCGTCACACCGCCCGAACCGGACGGCACGTACGAGAACAGGGCATCGCCGATCGAGGCGTTGTCGATGATCTGGTTGTGGTGGATGCGCACGCCATCCTCAAAGCGATACGGCACAGGCGAATTCGTCTGCTGGTAAATCGTCCCTACGGGGATGGGTGGGCACAACGGCGCCGGGGTTAAGCCGGTCGAGCCGCAGCTCACGTCATCGAGGACGAAGGCAGGCGGAATTTCACCGTTGCCCAGGTTGATACCGCCCGCGAAGGTGCCGGCATTCGCTGAGATGCGGTTGTTTGCCACCTGGAGGTGGTGATTCCAACCGTGGATGAAGATGCCACCGCCACCCTCAGAGCTGTTGTTGATCGACAAGCCATCGATGGTGGATGGATTGCAATCAAAGTTGCCCGTGTAGTAGTCGTCGAGGTAGCCATTCGTCGTCGGCACGGTCGCGTTGTTGCACTCGCTGCTCGCCCACGGGTTAGCCACCAACTGGGTACCCTGCTGATTCGTGCTCAAGTACTTCGCACCCGCCGCATAAGGACCGCCGCCTGTGCTTTGACCCCAAGGATCGGCAGAGGAGCCACCCGTCACGCCGGTCTGGTTGACACCACGACCCACGACGGTGATACCCGCGCCTTCATAAGCACCCATGATCGACGGCTCAATGATCAACTGCATCAGGTTGCCGTTTGCAGACGTATCCCAGCCGACGAAGCCTTCGAACGGCAGACGATCGGCGCGGAAGTACATCGTATTCGGGCACGTAAACGCGCTGCTGGCAGGAATGGTCTCTTCATCAAAAATCGTATTGCCTGTATTCGGTGCAGCCTTTGTGGTCAGACCGAACAGACAGACCATTTGACGGCGCCAAGCGCTGAGATGCTCAGCCTCATGGTTGTCCGCATTAATAATCACGGAACCCGCGCCAACGCCCTGTAGGCGCACCGGTTTCCACATGATGAGGTTCTCGCGGTACGTACCGGCCTCGACAATAATCAGGTCGCCCGGTTTCGCGTTGTCAATGGCCGTCTGCAACGGTTTAGGACGCAGATCGCCAAAGACCTTCGCATCACGGCTCGGTGAGGTCGGCGTGACAATCGTTGGTGCCTTGCCGCCCAGCGTGACGGTCACGCCATCAATGGACTGCTTGCCGTTACCGGCAACGATGACCACTTCGCCACACAGCGACTGACCCTCGCCGTGCTGTTGCACGACGCAAGCAGGAATACCGCTGGGGAGCGTCGCATTAATGGACGTGTCGGACCAGGAATTGACCGTCGCCTTGACGCAACCGGCCTTCGCACCGACATCCAGTTCGCGGCAGCCCGGGCCGAGGACGAGTACCGAAGACTCGGCCACGCAGGCGCCGACGTGATTCGCCGCGTCGCTGGCCGAGCACTGCGTGCCGAAGCCGTAGTGACGCGTGATCGTTCGCGCGTTGTACGGAGCTACGGCGGCGTTCGGGCCGGTATACACCGGGTTCTGCACCGAACGGTCGCCAAAGGCGGTGAGGACCAAGGCCGCGGTGGGCTGTCCCGCACCCAGATTGGCGGTCGCGCTACCACCACCGCTGCCCGTGAAGGCAACGGTCGGCGCCGCGGTATAAGCAGAGCCTGCATTCGTCATCGTCACCGCATCCAGTGACAGACTCGCAGTGGCCGTCGCCGTGGAGGCGCCGGCGCTGACCGTAACGGTGGCCTGCGTGTAGCCCGAACCGGCGTTGTTGACGGTAATACTGCCTACGCCACTGGTCCAGCTCGCGCCACTACCGTTCGTTATCGCGGCCGTGGTGCTAGCGAATACTTGCGGGTTCGCTAGGGTGATTGTCGTCGGCAACGTGCTGTAGCAGCCCGCAGCGGTGACGGTCACATAGTCGACCACGCGCGCCGTGCCCGTGCCCGCAATGTGCGCGGTTGCAGCCGCACCATTGACGTTGAAGCCAAGAATTTGTTGGGTCGCGGTGCCGTTGAACGTGACAACGGCATTGGCCGGTGTCCAAGGAATCGTCGGCGAGAAATTGATCTGTGTGCTGGTGATGCCGAGGCATGCCGTAGCCGTTGCACCCGAGCCTGCGCCCACGGGATCCGTGATCGTCACCGTGGGCACCGCGGTGTACGTGCCGCCGCTAGTGACCCGGATAGAAGCAACGCGCATGGTGGCCAGTGCAGCCGCACCGGAGCCCGCACCGCCACTAAACGAGACTGTCGGCGCCGCGCTGTACGTGCCGCGCGTGCCCACCGTAACCGAGTTGACACCCACGCTGGTCGGCGACCAGGGACCCTGGTGGCCGACGAAGTCGGCCCGCTTGATCACGGGCGTACCGTCCGGGTACTCCGCGTCGGGCAGGTTGTAATGGTCAGCGAAGGCCTGCACCGGGGTCACCGGCGTATCCATGTGGGCGAGCACGCCCGGCAGATACGGGTGTTCGTAGCAGAAGTTCGAGTACGCCGGGCTGTAGGCCGGGTCAATGATCATCTGACCGTACGTCGGCGAGTCCAGGTTCTGATCGAGGATAGGGCCCTGGTCGTTCATACAGGCGATGGCCATCTGTGGGGCGTAGCCCGACGGCGTTGGCGGGTTCACTTCCCAGCTGGACGGGAACAGACCGTTGTAGAGACCCCACTGGTCAGCGTACACGCGGATGATTTCGTCACCGGCGAAGTTACGCATGCCAACGGGCAGGTTCGGCGGACCGAACTTCTCACCAAAGGCGGGTGAGAACGGATCGAATTCCGACGCCATGTCATCCGACATCACGCCGTAGAACCGCGCCGCCTTGTGGGCCTGGGTAAACAGGAAGAAGTCGTTGTTGGCGCCCATCTGGTCGCTCAACGTGATTTCCTTGCGATCGCACAGGGCGCGCGTCGCGCCGGCAAACGGTGCGGTCTGCTGCATGGCCGGATAGAGGGAGTTGTAGTCCGGCACGATGCGAGTCTCACCCACACACGGCCACAACTGCTTGCTATACCCGCCGGCAAGGACACCGCGCGGCATCACCGAGACACCGAGGTTGTTGGTCGGGTTCTGTGCGTTGTTGCCATTGAAGTTCGCCGCGAGCGTTGCCTGGTCCGGCAGGATGAACACCGAGCCTAAGCCGGCGAACTGCTGCGTAACCGGCGCGACAAATCCGTCGCCCATCAGAATGTTCTTGTCCTCTTCCTTGACGACTTCAAAGCCTGCCGGCGGCACGACTTCCACCACGTACTCACCCGTGGGGAGCATCGGGTTGCCATCATCCGGGTTCGCAACACAGATGGTGCAATTGGTGGTCGTTGGGCGACCGGTGGCCGGACTGCGATCGGTCACGGACGGGAACACGTAGTGACCGTCGTAGGTCGAAGGCTGGATCTGGTTGAGCATGCCCCACCCGTCAAAGCACTTGAATTGTGCGTTGTAGGCGAGCGCATGTTTCTTGCCAGTGACCGAATCCTTGGTGTCGAGCCACATCTTCGAGCCCTGTAGGGTCGCGAAGAAGCCACTGCTCGGGTCTTGGCCCGGGCAGTTCATATTCGGAATAAAGCCTTCGTTGGCGGCAGTGCCCACGGCGGCCTTGACCAACGCGCCGGTGCCCGTGCCGTCGGTACGGAAGCCTTGCGCGTAGGCGTCCCAGCTCTCTGACTTCAGCGTATCGACCAACTGCAAGGTCTGGGTACCGTCAGCGGCCACACCCTTCTTGTAGAGATTGATCGTGACGTTCGGGACGCCCGGCTCCCACTGGTTCTGGAACAACAGACCCGGGTCATCAAATGGGCGCGTCGATGCGTAGGTCACGCTGCCGCGAATACCACCATTCTCATGGGCCACATACGGCTTGAAGCCAAAATCAAGGAAGCTGTGTTGGCCCAGCAGGCCTTGCCACGCTTCCATCGACTGCGGCGGATCGATACGACCGGACGACAGGCCCACCGTCGGACCCGAGTCGCCGCCGGCATTGTAATAGGTACCATTCTTAATCGAATCGCTCGGGTCGTCGCAGTCCGAGCCCAAGCAATAGCGCGCGCCTGGCACACGTAATGCGCTTGGCAGCGAGACCGTCTCGGCGGTGCCGGCCAAGTAAGCGGCCGTCTTGCTGCAGTGCCCGGTGCCGCCATAGACGGTCTGGGCAATCGCCGAACAGTCAGCTGGGCCACCGGCGTCGTACACCACGTGTACACCGGTCGATTTGTAACGGGCGTAGTCCGGCTCGACGACCAACCACGACATCAGCGGGAACACTTCGTTCCACGTCGCATAGCCATTGGAATCCGTCGTGTTCTTAAAGGCCACTTCGCCGTCGCGGTAGCGGATGTTCATGGCAATGGTCGAGAGACCCGGCTCGAGATCAGCACCGGTCGAGTCGCGATCCGGAATGCCGTTGCCGTTCAGGTCCATGTAGGCGCGGGTGTACATATTGGTACGCCACTGGGTCGCCGTTAAGACGAGATCCGTATTGCCCGACACCTGGATGGCCGAAACGAGGCCGTCCAACATGATGTCATTCCACTGGTCGAACACCGCCACCTTGAAGTTGCCGTTCGGCATGTTGGTCATGGTGAAGTTACCCTCGCCGTCGCACTTGGCGAATGCGATGTCTTCTTCATCCGGAATACCGACCGAGACATAGCAAGCGGACCAGGCGAACGCGTCGTAGCTGGACGTATCGTAGGTGCGCTCGTCCGGCGTACGGCTCATGTGGTTGCCGTGCACGTGACCGGTGAGAGTCGAATTACAGGTCAAACCGCCGCCCTTGGGGGCGGGGTCACACAGACCCGTACCGTTGGTGTTGTGGCGACGATCGTTGATGGTCTTCGGGTTCGCGAAACCGATCTGCGAGTGGAAGCCACCCGGACCGAATTCCTGGAACTGCCGTGGCTCGCCTGGACGAATGAACGCCTCGTGCGGCTTGCCGCCGTCGAGCGTATTGGTCTGCAGCCATTCTTCGCCGCGGGCGATGCGATCCGCGTTGGGGATCGCCTGGATCTCGTACAACCCACCTGGCAGGTTGGAAATCACGGCCTGACCTGCCAGCGGCGACATTGTGACGTGATCCGACTCGTACTTCGGACACGTGATGATCATCGGCGCGAGGTTATCGCCCGTGGTGCCTTTGGATGGATCGGTGACATTCGAGGTGATTGGGCAGGCATCCGCGTGGGTAAATGGATCAATCGTGCCCGCCAGCGCATTCGACAGCGGCTGGTTAAACATGTCATAGGTCATTTGACCGACGTTGTCGCCCAACTGAGCGGCCTGATCGAGCAGGATGATCTGGAAGTCCGGCAAGCCCGGCTCTTTATTGGCGAGAATATCCACGCCGCCGCCGGCATCGTTTTCGCCGTTCAACGGGTAGTCATCTTCATAGACCAGCACCGAGATATTGGCTGGCGGGAGCGGCGTCTCGATCATCGGCAGCGAGACCGAAGGCGTGATCGGCAGGCCATGTGAGTTAAAGGCCGGCGCAATCTGCGCGCCGCTCATGTTGTGACCGCAAGTGCCGGTGCCTGGCGCGAAGTCCGCCGCTGTCGGACAGTCCAGCGCAATATTGAACTGACGCATCGCGCCAGGGCAATTGCCCTGCGCATCAACGGCGACGCTGCACACCGGTGCACCCGCGCCCGTAAGGCCGGGGTTGATGCCATCGGCTGACATGATCGTAATGAAGTAATGCTTCAACGGATCGAGCGCGACATCCGCCGGGCTCAGTGGGGTGCGCTGCTGCGCATTGGTCCGGCACATGCCGTTACCGACGTCGCACACCGCCGGCGTGCCTAGCAGCGTCTGGCCGTCTTGACAGGAAACCGTGCCGGTGCAACCGACGGCCACGACCGGCATGTTGGCGCTATAGAAATTGTAACCCAGGGATTCGATCGGCAGATCCGGACACGCATGCCCGAAGGAGTCCAGCGCAGGCGTGCCATTGACGTTGGTCGGCGTCTGCCCGTACGTGCCGTGGTTCACTTGGCATTTAGGATCGTGCCAGAACGTGCGGTCTTCTTCGATGATCCAGCGATAGTCCTTGATATCGAACGCCGCATCGGTGGGATGCTTGTTGTCATACGCGTGCACCGTCAGGCCCGATCCCGTGGGGAAGGTGACCGACACGGTCGCAGGCGCCAGCGCAGCAACCTGCTGGGTGTTGCGCACATTGTAGGTAAAGGTGTAGGTGCCCGGTGCAGTCGCCTGCGCCGAGAACGAGCCATCCGCGTTGACCGAAAGCGTCATCGGCGAGCCCGTCGGCACGGCGACCGTCGCCAGATCGACCTTCAGGACTTTGCCGGCAGGATCCGTATCATTGCGCAGAATGCCGGGCACGGCGACCGAGAGCTGCTTGGCATTGGTGGAAGCGAACGCGTCATTGCCCACCACCGGCGGACCGGTGAGTACACAGCCATCCTGCTGATTCGTCGCGTCGCACTCGTAAATAGTGGCCGTATGCGTCGCGGCGCCATTGACGGCGAAGGTGAACGCACCGGCGCACGTGCCGGTCGGTGGCGGCGTATAGGTAAACGTGCCGTTCGTATTGAACTGCAGGCTCGATCCATTGGGCAGGCCGGCTTTGCTCACAACGGAGACACCATTGGCGCCAACGACACCCGCCAAGACGCCGGTATTGGGGTCACTGACCTGCAGCGGCGTATTGATCTGGCAGTAGTACTTCTTGTTGGCGTCGCCCGAAAGGGTGCGTTGCGACCCGACCGTACTGCCGACGCCGCTCTGCACGCCACCGGCCACATTCAGGTAGGCCTGCATGCCGCCGTCCTGCTGGCTGTTGGTCGTCAGGCTGAGCTGACGATCGAAAATCGGATAGCTCGCGGCCGTGTAATTGCCACCAACCACCTTCGGACTGATCGTGACGTCATGCGTTTTACCGGCAGCGAGAAAGACTTCGCCCTGTACGCGCGGATTGCCCGGCAGCACGTTGCCGTCTTCCGCAAGGACCGTGGCCTGCAGCCCGACGACGGTCGGGACGTGCATGCGCAGGCCGGCGTTGACGTAGCGCAGCAGCACTTTGCCGCGCGTGGACACGACCGAAGCGCCCGGGGTGGCTGGCGCCAACACCGACGCGGACGAGGCAGCGATGTTGCCGCGGTCAAAGGAAACGCCATTCACCAAGTAGTAACGCGGCGAGTAGTTGATCGCGGGCGGGTAGCAGGTATGCACCGCCGGATCGCCGCACTGGCCCGTCAGACCCACCCACGGCGCGAGTTCGGAGAAACCGCTGGTGCGCACGGCGGTGTCGACCGCAGCATTCTGCACCGGATCGATCTCGCCTAGCACCACCGGCAAATCCGCATCATAAAGCGCGTTCGCATTACCTGGATAGGCCTGGCGCGCGGTCTTATCCGTCACGACCAACACGCCATACAGGCCCATCGGGACCTGGATCGACGGATGGGTGCCGGACTGGATCAGGTAGGTACCCGGACGCAACGTGCTGAACGTGTAAGTAGCGCTACCGCCCGCAGCAACTTCCGTCGCAAACGACTGGACACGCGGCAACTGCAGCGGCGGCGCATTGGTCGCACCCGAGTTCACCACGGGCCACGTGGTCCCCTGCTCGGCGTGCGTCGGGCTCGCGGCGGTGGTCGCCGTCGTACCCAAGCCACCACCGACCTGGCCGAGCACCACGAGCGACGTCGGGATGTTGCCACCGGCGAAGCTCAGGGTGTTCTGCAGGGTGATCGTCAAACTCGTCGTCACCGAGGAATCCACGGTGATGACGACGGGCGACCAGTTGCCGCCGGCAGACGCGTTGGCGGCGGCACAGGTGACTCCGTCGGTGACGCCGTCGGTGCACGACAGCCCCCACATCGGGACCACCGCACCATCCGGCAGGGTTGCCGTTCGGGCGGAAGCCCTCAGGGTGACGGTACCCGCGTTAGCCGGCGCCGCCAGAGCGGACAAACCGCCGAGGAGCAACAGAGAAGGGGCGAAGCGCGACGTGAGTCGAGCGGCCTTTTTCAGGAAAGTGAGCATCTGGGTACTCCTGGGATCAGAGCGATTCGTCAATTAATACGGAAGCACCCAAGCTGTAGCGTGGGTCGATGAGAAGCATCGACATCATGCCGCCAGGGAACACATTCGAAGTCGTGATCTCGCGTTCGTTATGTGAGTGCCACATATACGCAAACGAGCTCACAGTAGGATTGTTGAGCATGGTGCCGAACGGCGGCAGCGGGGTCGCACCCATCGAACGCGCGTTGGCGTCACCACCGAGGTAGGCACTGCCCGAGTACCAAGGACCATTCACAAAGAGGTTAGGGTCTGGCAAGGTCATCGGGCCGCCGCTGGCCACTTGACCCAACGGGTTCTTCTCCAGCGCCTTGTTGTGATCGCCGCACCACTCATAGAAGTTTGGTGCTGCGGGATTCGAGGTGTAGTAGCCATTCGCGTCCGGGATGCACTGGCTCGTATCGCCAGCGTAGCCGTGGCCGAAGACGTCCCAGTTCAAGCCCTTACCGGTCCAGTAAAACAGCGAATCGATCGCCATGCCAGGCACGGAAGCGGTGGTGAAGTTCAGCGGACCGGCCAACTTGGTCGGATCGGTTGCGGACACGAGCAGGTTGCCGTCCCGTGCCAACATGCGCAAATGGTTGCCGTGCTCGTGGAAGGGATGCTGTAAGCGGCCCTGACCGATCACGCGCAGCAACAGCACCTCGCCCGGATGGCCGTGCGGGTTCATGTTGTAAGGCTGATTGGGGTACGCCGGCGCATATTCAGGATCCGCATCGTCCGGGAATGAGCGCGCATTGATCAGATAGTAAGTCGCCTGGTACGGCTCGGTCACAATATTCAAGCAGCCTGCCTCGTTGGTGCACGCCGTATTTGCCGCCACCTGGGCCTGCGCCTGCACATGCACCTTAGCATCCATCTCGGACAACTGCGCAAGATACTCGCGGTCGTAGCAAGTCGAATCGTGGTCGTAGGCGCTCTTGGCCAAACGGTAATCCGGCTCGTTGTTGGCGCTGCGGGCGGTATCGTTCAGCGTGCTGGCGCAGGCTGCCGGCACCGTGTTGGGCAAGACGATTAAGGCGCCATACAGCCCCATTTCAACCTGCACAGCACCCTGCGTACCACTGTAATACGCGTGCGTGCCAGGGGTTGACGCGGTGAAGCTGTAGGTCACCGTGTTGCACGGCGCGGGCGAACAAGCAGCGGCATTGACCGCCTCTTGCACGAGAACGCCCGGATGACCACCGGTGGTCGTGACGTTGAAGCCCGGGAAATAGATCGATGTGTTACCCGCCGCCGCCGGCAGATTGTTCGTCAGCTTGACCGTGACCGTATCACCCTCCTTGACGATCAAGGTCGGACCCGGCAATTGCACCGATGGGCAGTTCGCGAATGCGCCCTGCGCGCCGGTGCCGGCGGTGCTGGGGATTGCCGTCGGCAGAAAGCCGGCCGGCGTACCAGAGCAGCCATAGCCCCAGCTATACACACTCATCCCATCGGGCTGGTTAATCAGTGTTTCGCCCGCAGACAGGTTGAAGGTCGGCGTCGTCGCGCCCCCGCTGATCCCGGGGACCGCAGCGTGAGAGCCCACTGCAAAAAGGGAACCGATCGCGGCGACAACGCCGACGACAATCCGCCCAGTAGAAAAATAATTGAACATGGCGCGCATCGCGGCTCTCCTGAGATTAGCTGCAGACTTTGGTCGTCGGGTCGACTGAGGTACAGATATTGACTTCGGTCATCATGCCACCGAAGTTTTCTGCATCATTCGACAGTTCGTCCAAGTTGGGCGTGTAGAGATAAAACTTAGATCCGACAGGCAGGCCCGTCGCGTCCAGGATCACATCCGCCGACTCGCCACCACCAATGGTGATCGAGTTCGTGCGGTACATCATGTTGTTGCCAGCAAGATCGCGCAGCAGGCGCGCGTGCCAGCCGACAACGTTCATCGGCACACCCAAGGAGGCCAAGGTGTGCATTTCCGTGGTGCTGAGGTTGGACAGTCGTAGCAGCGCCTTACCGTTCAGCGGGATATTGATGACGGACGGCAGGACTTGGGAGGTGTGCATGGTGCCGTCCGCCGCTTGCGTCTGCATCGGACCCGGCACCACCTTCGCGCCTGCGACGGTGTTCTTTGACGTCCCTGGCGTGGCGCACTGTGCCGCTTCACGGGTGCCGACCGGTTCGTTGCCGGTGCAGGTGTAACCACCGACCGTATCCGGGTAGCTGCGGCCGTTCAGCGTCAGGTACTTGTCTTTCATCCCGATAAAGTCTTCCGGGTTGAAGGTCATACCGACGAAGTGGAAGTTCGGGTCGAAGCCCATCATCTGGATCGGGTATTCCACGTCGTAGTACGTGGAACCGTCGCCGTCGTTGTACGCATAGCCGCCAGTGGCCGCACGCACCGCGGGGTTAGCCGGGGGGATTGGTGCAGAGCACAGGATGTCGTGATCGCAACGCTTGCGAAACGGCTCGTAGCTCGCCCAATCCGCGGCAGTCGCGGTGTGCTGCGGTAGCGCCGTGGTCAAGCCACCGCTGCCCACATCTTCCCATTGAATCAAGGCGGCGCGCAGTGATTGGCCTGGCGTGACTTTGTTCTGGCGCGGGCGCACATACAATTGACCGACCATGCCCATCTGCAAGTGCTCAGCCGGTGCGATATGGCAGTGCCAGAAGTAGGTGCCAGCATCCGGCGCGAGGTAGTAATAGCTGAAACTGCCGCCAATGTTGATCGCGACCGAGGCGTCGGGCACACCGTCATAGATCGAGGAGGCGTTGGCGTAGCCGTGGAAGTGGACCGTGTGCTGCTCGAACAGGTCGGGCCGCATGATCATGCCGACGTTGGTCAGGGTGATGAACAATTCATCGTCTTCGTCGATCGCCATCAATGGCGCGGGGGCGCTGGCGTTCATGACGCCCACGTCCATGATCGGGCGCGCTTCGACGTGACCGTCGAGCAGCGTGCTATCCCAGGCCCAGATCACCGAGCCGTCGATAATGCTGGCCCCGGTGCCCGTAGGACCGGTCGCCGGCACTGTCAGCGTGCCCGCGGCGGTGAAACCGCCCGTGGTCGACCGATAGATATTGTTGCCGTTGCGCGTATAGGCGCCGGGGAGGAACTCCGTGCCGGCCGACCAAGGATCGACGTTGTAGTCCTGCGTCAAACCGATCGCACCGTTGAAGGTGAAACCCTGCTGCGGCTGGCCGACCAAAGCGCTCGGCGTTCCCGTCACCGGACCAAAGGCCGTATTGAAGGCGGTCTGCGGCTGCGTGCCCGGCTTGCCCTGGTAGATGTCGGACAGACCGGACAAGGGCCCGAAGCCGAACAAGTAGAGCTGTTGGCCGTCGCCCATGGTGACGTAACCGTCACCACCACCGACTTGTTGGCACTTAATACCATCACCGGTGGGGTGCGACCGCGTCGACGTCGGGCACTGTACGCGGAAGCTCTGTGCCTGCGCACCAAAAGCCGCCAACAAGAGCCCGAGAACGGGCAGCATTCGAACCAAGCGTGAAACGCTCAACATGTCGCATCCTCCGAGAACGCGCGGTAGGGATCAGTCGCCGTACAGGCCAAAACCAGGGCCATCAGGCAAGGTTGGGTCATGAGATTCACCGAGCTACCGCAGCCATCTTCGTCATCGGCAGTTCAGCCAAAAGCTGATCCGCCGTGGCAAAGCCATCAAACCGCACCCAGTTGGCCTCGGCGGAAGCCCGCACGAGAATGGCCGGGGAGTGGTTCATTTTGTTACCGCGATAAACGTCAAAAGCCCGCTGCGCCGTTTGGCTCGCGGCGAGGGTGCCGGTGTAGTGGCGCCACTCGGGACCTGCGTGGAACGTTTTCGCGTATTCGGCGAGACGTACCGGCGTGTCCTGTTCTGGGTCGATCGAGATAGACAGGAGTTGGACCTGATCGCGGGCGGCGCCCAATCGCGACTGTAGTTGCGACAGAGTTTGGCTCGTGAGCGGGCAGACGGTGGTGCAGCTGGTGTAGATGAAGGTCAGGACGACGGGACGATCGCTGGCCAGTTCGTCCCGCAGCGCCACCGGATGCCCGTCGTCGCGCACAAGGCGGACCGCTGGCACCTGGTAGGACACTTCGGAGCGACGCACTGGGGCGGGCGCTTCCATCATGGCGTGGTGGTGCGCATGCGGATCCGCTGGCATCGGCTCGTCCGCAGACGCGCCAACGCCAAACAGCGCGGTGCATGCGGCAAAACCCAGCAAAACGAAGGTCCGAATAGTCATCAACACGTCCCTTTTCTTCTATCCCTTACGGCAGTGACTCCAGTTAGAGACACCACCGCACTTCGCCAAGGTTGCACCGACCGCATCCGGGGGGACATCAGGTCGACTTCTCCTTTTTTTGGGCACCCCCTACAGGGTTACCCTCGCCACGGCGGCCAATCCGCCATGACGGAGGGCAGTATGCACATCAGATGCGGCGTGCAACCGCCTGAGCGGGCTCAAATTTAATTTTCGTGAGGTCGGTCACGAGAACGCCGGTTTCTGCCCCCTAAAGGACAAGCGAGAACTGTGCGTTGGGTCACAGACGGCGGCTCAGGGGCAGGGCTGACGGCCTTAGAGCCGCTAGCGGGAGGGGTGGGTGCGCGCCCTCGAGGGTCTTTGTCGTTCGAAAGTACCGCGCCGCCCGCCCTGCGGCGGCGGCACGCACTTAGCGCTTTGGGGCGCCGAACACGGAGGGGCTGTACTTCGCGGTGCCGAAATTCGGGTCATAAATGAACCGCCAATCGGCGTAAGTGGCGGCCTTGTCGAAGTCCACATCCTCTTCCTCGAAACGGGCCACTTTGATGGGGACCTTGGTCGACCCGCTGGCGATGCCCATGACGCCGCCGTCTGGGGCCTTTTGCAGCACCCACGGCGTGTCTGTGGTCATGGGGTCCGGATAGAGGGTACGCAGGTAATGCTCCGGCACCGTGCCGGTCGGATCGGCCAGCAATGCCGGTAAATCCACGGGAAAGCGCCCGTGATGGTGATAGTAGCGGCCGATCGCTTCGCGGTAGGCATGGCCCACCCACAGCAATTGCGTCTCGTTGTCACGCCGCAGGGCGGTACTGACCACCGGGGCCGCCAGCGCCAACGACAAACCGATCAGGGCGACGAGAACCAGGATGCCGAAATAGGTGACGCCGGCAACGCGGCGAGGTCGGCTACCACTCGGCATAGGGAACGCCGTTTTGGCCATTGCCCTCGGCCCCACTCTTCACATCCTTGAGGCCGGGATTCTCGGCTTCATCCGAGGCAATCGGCAACCAATGCTCGTTGTCGCCCGTGAACGGATCCACCGGAACTGCGCGCAGATAATGATCGGTCACTAATACGGCCAACGATTCTGGATAGTGCCCTTTATCGCCGGCATAGCGATCAATCTGCTCACGCAGGGTGGACAGGTCCTGACGCAGCACCGTCTCCTTGGACCGTTCCAGGGACTTGAAGTAGCGGGGCACCGCAATCGTGAGTAGGGTCGCGATAATCGCCATCACCACCAGCAACTCGAG
Organism: uncultured Pseudomonadota bacterium; assembly: GCA_903908265.1. Lineage (GTDB taxonomy): Bacteria > Pseudomonadota > Gammaproteobacteria > Steroidobacterales > Steroidobacteraceae > CAIKZZ01. Next base: position 12,270 of record CAIVRI010000048.1, on the reverse strand, counting down.
CAGCGTGAAGCCGCGGTTCTTCCTACCAAGCACTGTAGAGCACTCCGTTCAGACCGGCTTTCAGGGACATTGAGTGGACGTCATAGACGTCGTCACCGGGTTCTGGGGCATCCGGGGGGCTGGCATAGGAGCGCAACGCCCACGTCTCGGCGGCCGGCGTATGCATGTCTGGCCACAGCGGATCGCGCGGTATCGCCCGCAAGAAATAGATCTTGACCCCGTCCTTGGGGCTACGCGCATCGTCCACGCCGTCGACTAGGGTCTGCAAGTCCGGCGGGTAGCCGGACTTATCAATCTCTTTCTTGATACGGCCGGTATCCGTGGCCTTCTTGTAGGCATCGATGGCGGTCCGAATCGTGCGCAGCGCATCGCGCAATTGCGACTCGCGCTCACGCTGGTACATCAACTGGGCGGATGGGAGGACGGCCGTCGCCAACAGCGCCATGATCACCAAAGTAATCACGAGCTCAATGATCGTGAACCCACGCACCCGGACTTGCGACCTACGACGTCCCCCGAACCCAGTCATATATATATGTCGGTTAAATTACGGTAGGGCGGCAATCGCCAGCGGGGTCGCCTGCGTGGTCGCCAGCGCCACGCCATCCTCACCCATCAGGATGACCTGGGTCGACACGGTCACGGTCGGACGGGCCAGCAGCACCTTGAAGCGCACATTCAGCAAACTGCCGCTGGCACTGACCGGCGTGGCCCCCGAGTCGAGTTGCACACCGCCGGCGCGCAGATCGACCTTGCCGCCCGGCGCCACGTCACCGGCGTCCGCCGAGACCACCTGCAGCGCCGTGGGATCAAAGCGCAGTTGCGTGCGCACTTTGCCGGCGCCGGTCGCGCCGTCGAGGCGAACCGCCACCGTCAACTCTTCGCCGACCTTCGCGGACGTCGGCCCCTCCAGCGTGACCCGGGCTTTGCCATCCGAGGCCTTGGTCGGCGCCGTGCTGTCTTTGGCTGCCGGTGTCGCCACCGTGGGGGCCGCACCCCCGGCGGCTGCCGGGGCTTCCGCGCTGTTTGTTCCTTCGGCCGCCGGCGCCGACGCCGGCGTCTGCAGCGCAGTGCCCGCATCCATCCGCTGTGGCAAGGCACGCGACGCGACCGGTGGCATCGCAACGGACGACGTTGACGGTGCCGACATCATCGACACGCCGCCGCCACCCGTTGCCGGCGCTGCGGCCGAACCGGTGTCCGTCGCATGCGCGTTCGAGAATGGCGCCGAACGGGTCTGCGCCTCGGTGCCGTACCAGAATTCGGTGGCGTCCACCGTCGGCCGACTTTGCGCCCGGATGATCCGCGGCGTGATCGAGAGGATGATCTCGCTCTTGTCGCGTTTCGTCCCGTTCGAGCCGAACAAACGGCCCAAGATCGGCAAGTCGCCGAGTCCAGGCAAGTGAGAAGAACTCTTCTGATCGGTGTCCGTCACGAGGCCCGCGAGGACTTGGGTTTCGCCGTCCTTCAATTCGAGCGTAGTCGCCGCATTGCGCGTGCCGATCTGGTACACGTGGGTCTGGCCGCCATTGCCGGTTGCCACGTCAAACTCTTTCACGATCGAGGATACTTCGAGGCCAACTTTGATCTGCACATTGCCATCGAGGTGAATCGTCGGCGTCACGTCCAGGTTCAGACCGACTTCCAGATACTGCACGCTGCTGGTGGCGAAGGACGACGTGCCGGCGCCCGCGGAGGCACCCGAGGTCACCACCGGTACGCGATCGCCAATCATGATCTTGGCTTTTTCTTTGTTCTTGGCCCGAATCCGTGGACTCGACAGTACATTCGTCTGGCCCGTGGTCTTCAGAAAATCCACGCCACCGGTCAAGTTCGAGACGGTGATCGTATTGCGGTTCTGATGCAGATAGTCATCGATATGCATCGAGGTCCCCGTAGGACCCGTCGTCACCGTGGTCCCCCCTGCCGCGGCCGCGGCCGCCGCCAACGGAGTCGGGGTGAAATTCACGGCCGACGGATAACGGATACCGAGCTGATCGAGCAGCGTATGCGCCGCCTCCAGTACTTCGACCTCAAGGATTACTTCCGGCTCGGCCACATCGATCGACGAGACCAGTTTCTCCGCCATCCGAATATGCTCTGGCGTATCGCGCATGACCACGAGGTTGGCCCGCTCATCCACGAACAACGTTTTCACACCGAGCACGGTTTTGAGGAGATTCTCGACGTCTTTTACCGCCGCATTGGCCAGATAGAAGGAGTGCACGATTTCTTCCTGGTATTCCTTCTGCTTGGCCGGCGTCGCCGGATAGATCAGAACCATATTTTCAGACAACACCTGCTTGGCGAGCTGGTTCTGCGCCAGGATCAAGTCGATGGCGGATTCGACTGGCACGCCACTCACGAAAATGGTGGTTTTACCTTCGCTCTTCACATCTTTATCAAAGATGAAGTTCAAGCCCGTCTGGCGCGCGAGCACCTCAAACACCATCTTGGTCTGCGCGTCCCGGAACTGCAGCGTGACCGCCCGACTGTCCTTGGTTTTCAAAGTCGGCACCGCACTGACCGGCCCACGCGAGCTCTGCAATTTCGCGAGCAGATTCTGTGCTGGGACAAAAGAGGCGTCTTCTTCGAGCACCGCGCGCAACTCGATCTCGGCCCCATCCAGATCTCTTTTATCAAACAATGTCTGCGCTTTGGTCAAACGCTCCGTATGCGCCACGTCAGCGCGGACCTGAGAGAGTCCATTCTTGGCCCGTGGGTTGGAGGGCTCTATCGCCAACACGCGCCGAAATGCGAGTTCTGCGGCACTGGGATCACCCGCGGCCCGCGCGGCATCGCCCTGCGACAGCAGCAACTGCACAGCCCGCTCCGTCCGCGACAGCAGGTCCATCCGGTAGATCAGGTTGTTCGGATCACGCCGTGCCGCATCGCCTAGTTTGGCAATACCGACCTCGTACTGGCCGTGATCGACCGCAGAGATGCCCTCCCGATGGAGTGACTCCGCGGCACAGCCCGCCAGGGTCAAGACAAGGGAAAGGACCATCATTCGAATAGCAAAAGACTTCACTGGACGACTCCGGCCGGCAGCGTCTGCCGGATGTTGAGCGGCAAGTAGTTGAACACGAGTTGCCCCCCTTCGATTTTCTCGAAGAGAAGAACACCATCTAATTTATCGCCGATATGTGCGTCGATTACTCGATCCGCACGAGAAAGGAAGTAAGTGGCCCGTTCGCCCGCTGGCGTATAGCTACCGACAAACGCGTACGGCAGCGGCGGCGCAGTCGGCGCGGCCGGTGCCTCTGCAACAGCAGCGACCGGCGGCGGCGCCACGTACCACGAGTGCGGCGCGAACAGCGCAGCGGACTGTGTGGAGGGCGCGACGCGACCCGCGGCGATCAACGACTTCGGTGCTGCGGCCCGCGCGGCACTGGCTTTTGCCAGCACTTTGGCCCGAGCGATTGCCCGCGCACGCGCCTGCGAGAGACCAGCCGCTGACTGCTGTTGGGCGCTCTGACGGGCCGACTCACTGTAATAGATCACGGTGCCTGCAACGAGTAATACGATCAATCCAATGAGCATCAAACGACGTCGTTTGACAGAGGCCAAGGACGGCCCGGCCAAGAGTCGATTCGCCATCAGGGCGCTCATGGCGTCCCCCGGGTGTACAGCGTAAGGCGGATGTTCGCTTCCACCACGCCGTCGGCAATGCTCTTGCGTTCAATCGCCAGTTCACTCAGGGAGGCAGACGGCACGTTTTTTAACACCTGATCAATGAAGGAACGGACCGCAGGATAAGGGCCGGACACGGGGAAAGACACGTTATAACGGGTGATGGCGCCCGTACGGGTCGCCGCGACGTCGTATTTACCCGAGTCCATTGCAAGGCCTGCGGCGTCGGCTTGTACCAGAATCACACCCAAGGTCTTCGGCATGTCGACACGGGCGGGCAACGCATCCAGCAAGCGACGCGGATCATCGCTGGAGATCACGGTACCTTGCGCTGCCCGGGCTGACACCGCGGCGGTCGCGCTTACCAAATCGCCACGCAAGGACAGTACCTCATCGGCCAGCGGCCAATGGGTCGAGACCAAGAAGATCGCGGCAGCAGCTAACAATCCCAAACCGATGAGACCACGCTGCCCCGTCCGCTTCACCGTCCAGGCGAGCGACGGCAGCCAGTCCTGCGTCAGACGCCGTGTGATGGGGATCGCCTGCACGTCGATCGGCGCAGAGCGCACCGGCGGCGTGGCAACCGGCGGTGCCGAGACCACGGGCGGCGCTGCTTTTTGCAGCGAAACCAGGTTATCGCTCATGTACGCCACTCCGCCGACAACTTGATGCGGATCGGGTGCTCGGGATCATCCTTACGCCGTTCATGACTTTCCAGCATCGGATAGCGCAGCAATGCGCTCCCTTGTAAACGTTCTAAATACTGTAATGCATCCGGCAACTGGGGCACTTCCGCGACGATACGAACGGTGTGTTTGGCCGGATCCGGCACCACACTCAAGATGGAGACGGTATTGGCGAGATCCTGATTGGCGGCTTCTAAGTCGTTCAGCAACGGGGTCCAAGGCACCGTCAACTCGTGCTGCACTTCAGCCAGCTCGGCCGCGAGCTTTGGATCGGTAATGGGCGCCACGCGTTTGACCCGCGGCAGCGCCTCAATGCGCGCCTGTACTTTGTCGCGTTCCTGGAGTTTGGCGTTGAACGCAACGCCGATCCCAATCACCGCCAACGCACCCAGCAGGATCAAGGCCCAGCCGGTCTTGCGCGCTTCATGCACGGGAGCAACAAAATCCAACCGCACCATACGTGGGTGTTTCATGCGACCACCCGCTGCAACAGCGAAAATTCAGGCAGACGCTCTAGCCGGGCATCCGGCTCGAGCCAATCCAATTCCGGCAGGGCCGCACGACCCTCGGCACGCATGGACAGCGGCGCGTCAACGAACAACTGTCCGGCGCCGCTCTGCGATTCGGTATAGCGACCAAAAGCACGCAGACGTTGCAGTTCCACCGTCCAATCGGAGGACAAACGCGCGGTATGGACCCGGCGCCATTCCCCATCGATCACTTGCACAGCGGCGAGAGAGCCTTCGTCGAGCGTAACAAACCAGGATTCGCCGGCCGGCAAGCGGTGCCGCCACGCATTGAACGCCACAATCACCTGCGGCTGTAAGGAGGTCAGCCGCAGCCGCGCGGCGGCCAGCAGATCCTCCAGTTCCAATCGCAACGGGGCCGGCGTGGCGCAGGCCAGATACGGGCGGCCCGGCGGCACATCGGTCAGGGTGATGGACCAGTCGGCAAGGGTGTCGCCAAAGGCGTCGGCCAATACATAACGGGCGTGACTGAGTCGCCCATCAGCGTCCAAGCGCACCGCGGGCGCCGGCACAATGCCGTAGCGCAACCAAGGATCCGCCAAGACTACCCGCGCGGATGCGTCTTGCCACAGGCTGTCTGCTAGTAGTTCCGCCAGCGCCGCGAAGGCAGGCCGTGGATCGCCAGCATGACCGCCCGACACCACCGATTCTGCAGACGCCACGACACGCGGCCGCAGTCCGCGCCCAATACGGACCAATGCGACCCGGCGCGGCGCGATATACGCGACGACTTCATCACGCCATTGCGGTGACACGGTTGGCCTCCAACAGAGTGGTCTTGCCATCACGCACCAATTCGAGCGCGACGGTTCTCATGAGTTTGGAACCGCCGGCTTCGGCCAGTTCCTTGAGCTTGCGGGCCGGTGCACGCGCCACAATAGCCTCGCGCAGTTCATCGGTCAGCACCAGTAGTTCACCAATGGCCTTACGGCCTTTGTAACCGGTGCCGCGGCAATGAGCGCAACCGCGACCCACGCGGAAATTCCAACCCGCGACCTCAGCCAACTGCAGGCCCGCCTGCGTCACCATCTCCGCAGTCGGCAGGTTCGGCTCAGCGCATTGTTCACAGACGACGCGGATCAAGCGCTGGGCCATGATGCCATTGAGCGCGGATACAAACGCATACGGATCCACTTCCATGTGGGCAAAACGCCCCAACACGTCGAAGACGTTGTTCGCGTGCACGGTCGTGAAGACCAAGTGACCGGTTAGTGCAGACTGGATCGCAATCTGCGCCGTTTCTGGGTCACGAATCTCACCGACCATGATTTTGTCGGGATCATGGCGCAGGACCGAGCGCAGTCCGCGCGCGAAGGTCAGCCCCTTCTTTTCGTTAACCGGGATTTGCAGCACACCGGCGAGCTGGTACTCCACCGGATCTTCGATCGTGATGATCTTGTCCTGGCCGGTATTGGTCTCAGAGATTGCCGCATACAGCGTCGTGGTCTTACCCGATCCGGTCGGACCGGTCACGAGCAGCATGCCGTAGGGCAAACTAGAGAGTCGGCGCAAGCGATGGACCACTTCAGGGTCGAAACCCAGCACATCCAAGCGCAAGCCCTGCAACTCATCGGTCAGCGTTTGCTTGTCCAAAATACGCAGCACGGCATCTTCACCGTGCACGCTGGGGATAATCGACACACGAAAATCGATCGGTCGGCCCTTGAGAGCCAATTTAAAGCGGCCGTCTTGCGGCACACGTCGCTCGGCAATATCCAACTCGCTCATCACTTTGATACGCGAGATCACCTGTTCACAAAGATCCGCACCGCCAAGAGAGGCGACATGGATGAGTACACCGTCGACGCGATAGCGGACGGCCAGACCCGAAGGCCGCGTTTCGAGGTGTATATCACTCGCGCCCGCTTTGAGCGCGTCATACACCGTGGAGTGGACTAACTTGACGACTGGACTGGAGTCGCTGGAGATCGTCGCCAGCGACAGATTCTCAACCTCGTCATGATCCGCGCTGCCCTCGCCGTCCGACATGCCGGCGACATCCATTGCACGCATGTCTTGTTCATGCCGGGCAATGAAGGCGGCAATGGCCTCCGCCGAGGCAAGCGCCCACCGCAGCGGCACATGGACCCGCACTTCGACCCAACCGCGAACGGTGGTATCGAAGGGGTCGGACACCACCGCGATTAACTCGCTACCACGCCGAACGACGACGCAACCGCGCCGAGCGGCATCGGTGGGTCCAAGCACATCAAACGCCGGCGGCAGATCCAGCAACGCCGGCCCACTGAGGACCGGATAATTCAATTTCGCGCCCAAGGCACGGGCGAGCGTGTCGCCATCCAAGCCCGTAGCCTCGCCGAGGCGGGCCACGGACGAGCGCCCATCGCTGCCATAAAGAGCGGTGCGAATCGCCTCGTCCGGCAAGTCGACAGACTTGGGGACTTCGTGCACAGCGCGTAGGTTAATCAAAGCCGCATTCATCGAATGCTCCCGGCAAGTTCAAAGATCGGGAAATACATGAGGACCACAATACCGCCGATAATCAAGCCAATCACGGCCATCATCGCCGGTTCCACTAATCGGGTGGCGACGTCCACAAAGCGCGACAATTCATCGTCGTAGAACGCTGCAATACGCTCCATCATGTCGCCCATATTGCCGCTGCGCTCCCCGACGCGCAGCATGCGTTCCGCCACCGCCGTCGTCAGCCCTTCGTGGGCCAAGGCTTCCGTGAGCGATCGGCCTTCGCGGACCGCTTTAGTGGCCGCCACCAAGCGCGGCTGCGCACTGGCCGCGAGCAAGCCACGGGTCATTTCAAAGGCCGTGACTACCGGAATACCCCCGCGAATGAGCATGCCCACCGTGCGATACAAGCGGGCTAACTGGTACGTCTGCATCTGCCGGCCGATCGCCGGAATCTTCAGAATGCTGCGACCCACCGCAGCGCGGAAGGCGGCTTGCGACACCATGTAGACAAACGCGGCCACAAAGGCGAGAAAGCCGAGCAGCACGGCCATGCCATGCGCTTCCAGTAGCTTGCCCCATTGCATCAAGAGTCGGGATGCTAAGGGCAATTCGCCACCGATCTCTTCGTACACACTGCTAAAGCGCGGCACGACATAAGCGACCAGAAACAGCACCACGAGCAGGCCGGCGCTCAGCAACACGGCCGGATAGATCGAGGCATTGATGAGGCGCTTTTTGAGGACGTTGATCTGTTCTTGATAGGTGACGTAGCGGCGTAAGGACTCAGAGATGGCGCCGCTGCGTTCACTGGCGCGCACCGTCGCGACGAACAGCGCCGGGAAGGTGCTCGGAAATTCTCCCAAGGCCACGGAAAAACTCTGTCCTTCGAACAGACGGCGGCGCAGGCCATCTAGGACATTACGAATCGACTCATCGCGCTCTTTTTCCGTCAGCGCATCAATGGCTTCCACGAGCGTCAGGCCCGCTTCGAGCAGTGCCACCAGTTCATTGGAGAACGGCACCAGCGCAAGCTTCGCCCGCCCGGCCCGACCGAGTCGCGCGGCTTCAATATTTAGGATGCGCAAGCCGCGCGCGCCCGCTTGTCGGCGGGCGTCGGCTTCGTCCAGCGCATCGATCTCGTGTACCGCGACCGCGCCCGAGGCATCCAATGAGGTGACCTTGAATCGCATGGGTTACCAGTTGACGATGTCGGCGTCTTCGCCAGTGCCGCCCTCGCGGGCGTCTTTACCATAGGACAATAAATCAAAATCGCTGTGCGTTCCCGGTTGGGTATACACGTAAGCGTGCCCCCAGGGATCGGGCGGAATACCTTTGCGCAGGTAAGGGCCGGCCCAGTTGGCCTCCCCACTGGGAGCCACCACCAGCGCCTGCAGACCCTCTTCGGAGGTCGGATAGTGGCCAACGTCGAGTCGGTATTGGTCGAGGGCTTTTTCCAGCGAATCAATTTGCGCTTTCGCGACCTTAGTCTGGGATTTGCCGACTTGGGCAAAGTAACGGGGCGCAACGAGGCCGGCCAAGAGGCCAATAATGACCATGACAACGAGCAACTCCAGCAAGGTAAAACCCTGCGCGAGTGTCCTGCCGGTACGTTGTGTTCGCACTTTTAAAGCTCCTTTCCCTTTTAGATCAATGACTTGATGCTTATCAAATCATGATCTCACGACCACCAAAACCGCTCGGTGTGGCACCGAGCAGCAGCACCGCGAAGCGATGGCTGTGCACGCATGGAAAGGCTGAAGACCCCACCATCGGCAGGGTTTACTGTATCAAACTGACATAATGCGACCGTGACCGGTGTCACGATCCCGCTCAGTTGATGAGCGTAGTGCGGCCATTTGGTTGGTGACCGGCCAACGGCCATTCGAGCCGGACCGCCGTCCCCTGCCCAGGGGTCGAGTCGATGCGGTAGGCCCCGCCGAGGCGCTCAGTACGCTCGCGCAGGCCACGCAGTCCGCGGGACTCGCGCACGATCGCCCCCGGCGCCGCGCCAGGGCGCACTGGATCAAAGCCATCCCCATCATCGCTGACCAACACGGACAAACACGCGTCCTTGAGCACCATGCCGACCCGCACTTTGGCCGCATGCGCATGGCGGGCCACGTTATTGAGCAACTCCTGCACCGAGCGAAACACGTCTATACCCAAGGTATCGGGAATCTGTCCGTCATCGACCTCAATGTCGGTGGTCAGCACCACCCCGGTATAGGTCTCGTTCCATTCTCGGCACAGGTAGCGGATGGCGGAGGCCGCCCCCAAATCATCCAGTACCGCCGGACGCAAGTTCATTGAGATATTGCGGACGTCCACCAGCACCTCGCGCACTCGGCGAGCGCTCGTTTCAATCAACGTCGCCGCCTCGGCCGAACGTTCACGCTCCAGCAACACCCCTGCATTCTCGAGAGAATATTTGATGGCGGTCAGCGCCTGCCCGACCGAGTCATGCAGGTCCTGTGCGATGCGCTTACGTTCCAATTCCTGCGCATCCACCAGTTGATTGGATAATTCTCCCAATTCACGCTGCGAGCGCAGCAGTGAAATTTCCGACTCCCGGCGACGCGTAATCTCATCACGCAACGAGCGGTTCGCCTCGGTCAACTCCTGCGTTCGCGACCGCACCCGATCCTCGAGCGATTGATTCAGGAACATCAGTTCGCGCTCCGCCGCGCGCAGGGCCGACAGATCGTACACAAGACAGACGATCGACGGCGGCGCCGCGCCGTTGGTCCAGGCATCACTGGCATCCGAGGCGTAGCGCAGATCGACCCGGAGATCGCGCGCGAGGGTATCGTCGAATAACTCGAAATTGGCCTCTTTTTTTGTTGCAAGCACGGCCACAGCACTATCGATTGCCGTACGCAGCGCGCAACCGGGGCGCGTACAGGCTGAATGCAGTAAGGAATGCACATCCAGGCCGATGGCATCACGGATAGGCACACCGACCCATTTTTCAACGGCCCGATTGGTGCGGGTGATCCGCTTGCGATGATCGAGCAAGGCCACGATCGCATCGACCGAATCGGCCGTGCTTTCCCAATCCACCTTCGCCTTATAAACCTGCGAAATAATCACGCCACGATCGCTGTCACCTGCGGCGATGCTGACACCCGCACCGATCAGGCGCCGCACAATATCCACCGCAGCCCGACGAAGGGCCGGCTCCGTCTGCGCGGGCGGCACAAGAAACAGCAGGACATAATTGCCTGCACCACCATCCGGCACCGCCGCACACAGCGCCTCCATCGACGTGATCGGCATCGTTTCGGAGGCCTCGCCGACTGCGCGCGCGTAAGCGGCACGGACATGCACTTGATCCGGGAAAGCAAGCGCATCGGTCAGTAGCGGCACATCACGCAATGCCACCGCACGCTGCACCCAGGCGCCGGGCACATTGGCGCCAGCCACCAAACGGACCGTATCTTTACCCGCTTCACGCTCAAAGACCAACGCAGAAGAATTGGGGAATTTCTGCACCAACCGCTCGCATAACACATCCGCGATGGCGCGCGGCGTCACGGCGAGTGCACAGGCATCGGCAAATCCAGCGATCAACGAGGTAATGTGATCCACAGTCGACAGCCCCCTGGGCGATTTCTACAGCCGTTACAGATGTTGCAACGATATTACAAGGTCCGCACATTAGCGATGCTGCCGACTACCACTTTACCGGTAGGCTTTTGCCCAGTCTGTGGGTAGGTGTTCCACCCGTGCCCAAACGGTCTATCGCGCACTTAACCACTTTGGGCGAGAAATCGTCGGTATAGACGCAAGACGGTCGGCACATAGGCCTGCGTTTCTGCATACGGCGGAATATGGCGGCCATGCCGCTCGACGGCCTCTTCGCCGGCGTTATAAGCCGCCAGCGCCAGTTCTAAATTGTTGTTGAAACGCAGCATAAGGTAGTGCAAGTACCGCGCGCCGCCGTCGACGTTAGCCGCGGGATCAAAGGGGTTGGACACACCAAAGCGCTTGGCGGTTTTCGGATGCAACTGCATGAGCCCCTGCGCGCCAGCACGGGACACCGCATTCGGATCAAAAGCCGATTCCGCCGCAATCACGGCCTTGAGCAACGCCGGCTGCAATTCCGTACGACGCGCCGTGCGATCGATCAAGCCCGCGTAACCGCTGGCGCGTTCTTTCCAGCTGCCTGCTATTGCGGCAGTCATTTCCACCCGATCAGGGCCGGCCTTTTGAAACAACACGAAACGCACGTCATCGGGCACGTTGGTGTAGTGCGCCACACCGCCTTCATCGACGAAACTATAAATGTCCGCCCGCGCCACGGCAGACGACAACACCAGTGCCCACACAGCGCAGGCCGTCGCAACAATGTAACCGGAAACCCTCATAATCGTTCTCGATAGCGCTCAGACGAGTTTGCGCAAGCCGCGCATTGCTAGCAGCAATTGTGCGCCTCGGCGCTTTCCCACAGTACCGAAAGGTCTCTAAATCGTTAGCCAAGTCTCATATTTGGTTAGACACAATGGCTTTATGTCCAATTAGCGCAATAGTAGGTCCGCCACTACTAATACTGCGGCTGCGGGTCGGGTAACACCCTAGCGGGTATGCGGGCCTGACCACTGACACTGATCGAGGATTAGGACATGGACTCTCAGATTGCACAACCAACAGCGGTCGACCGACCCAGCAGCCTGCGCCTGTCAACGGCAACGCCTGCGCGACGCGTCTTGCTGGTCGATGATCACGCGATTTTGCGCGAAGGCATCAGTGCGCTGCTGTCGTTGGAGGCCGATTTCGAGGTCGTCGGCCACGCCGGCTCCACCGCAGAAGCCATTACCCGGGCAGCGGAACTCGCGCCCGACCTGATCGTGACCGATCTATCGATGCCTGGCGCTAGCGGCGTGCAAGGTCTGTTGGAATTACGCCGAACCTGTCCTGGTGCGCGCATTGCCGTGCTCACGGTACACAACACCGAGGAGCATATCCGGGCCGCACTGGCGGCGGGCGCCGACGGGTAT